>CAMWJV010000096.1 GCA_947174665.1 uncultured Lachnospiraceae bacterium | reverse complement strand
AATCTGCCCACCGTTTTTGTGTCCGGCGGCCCATTGCTGGCCTGTCATGTGAAGGGCCAGAAGAGAAGCCTGTCCTCCATGTTTGAGGCGGTTGGATCCTATGCGGCGGGAACCATGACGGAAGAGGATGTGTGCGAATTTGAAAATAAGGTCTGCCCTACCTGCGGTTCCTGTTCCGGCATGTATACGGCAAATTCCATGAACTGCCTGACAGAAGCGCTGGGGATGGGGCTTAGGGGTAACGGAACCATTCCCGCGGTTTACTCCGAGCGTATTAAACTGGCTAAACACGCCGGTATGGCGGTGATGGAGATGTTCCGCAGGAATATCCGCGCCAGAGATATAATCACAAAGGACGCTATCATGAACGCCCTGACTGTTGATATGGCTCTGGGCTGTTCCACTAATTCCATGCTGCATCTGCCCGCCATCGCACATGAGATCGGATTTGATTTTGATATCAGCTTTGCAAATCCTATCAGCGAGAAGACACCTAATCTGTGCCATCTTGCACCGGCAGGCCCTACCTACATGGAGGATTTGAATGAGGCCGGCGGCGTGTATGCAGTCATGAAGGAACTGGCGGACATTGGGCTTTTGAACACCGAATGCATGACAGTGACGGGAAAGACTATTGGGGAGAATATTGCAAACGCAGTAAACCTGAATCCTGAGGTCATCCGCCCGGTGGATAATCCCTACAGTAAGACCGGCGGCCTTGCCGTGCTGAAGGGTAATCTTGCACCGGACGGTTCAGTAGTAAAACGCTCTGCGGTGGTTGAGGAGATGATGGTACATGAAGGACCGGCCAGAGTTTTTGACTGTGAAGAGGATGCCATTAAGGCAATTAAAGAAGGCAAGATCGTGTCGGGAGATGTGGTAGTAATCCGTTATGAAGGACCCAAGGGCGGCCCCGGCATGAGGGAGATGCTGAATCCCACATCAGCCATTGCCGGTATGGGACTGGGTTCTTCCGTTGCGCTGATTACGGATGGGCGGTTTTCAGGAGCTTCCAGAGGAGCTTCCATCGGCCATGTATCTCCTGAGGCTGCGGTGTGCGGTCCCATCGCTCTGGTGGAGGAAGGCGATATCATCAGCATTAACATCCCGGAGCTTACCCTGAACGTGAAAGTGTCCGATGAGGAACTGGAGGCTCGCCGTGCAAAATGGCAGCCCAAGGAGCCCGGAGTGACAACAGGGTATCTGTCCAGGTACAGGGAGCTTGTAACAAGCGGCAACAGGGGCGCGATATTAGAGTTTCCGAAGGCATAAGTGCCGCTCGCGGCAACCGTGGAGCAATCGAAATCTAAAGAACGGAGGAACAATCATGCAGTTAAATGGTTCTGAAATTGTTGTGGAATGTCTGAAGGAGCAGGGTGTAGATACCGTATTCGGCTATCCCGGCGGAGCTATTTTAAATATTTATGATGCACTTTACAAACACAGCGATGAGATAAGGCACATCCTGACATCCCATGAGCAGGGGGCGGCCCACGCGGCTGACGGATATGCGAGGGCCACCGGCAGAGTTGGAGTGTGCATGGCCACCAGCGGACCGGGGGCGACCAATCTGGTGACGGGAATTGCCACGGCTTACATGGATTCCGTGCCCCTGGTGGCGATTACGGCAAATGTGACATTGCCCATGCTGGGCAAGGACAGCTTTCAGGAGGTAGATATTGCCGGCGTTACCATGCCGATCACGAAGCACGGCTATATTGTAAAAAGTGTGGAAGACCTTGCACCCACTCTGCGCAAAGCTTTTGAAATTGCAAAAAGCGGTCGGCCCGGCCCTGTTCTGGTGGATATTACCAAGGATGTGACGGCGGCGGTCTGCGAGTATACGCCGGAGAAGCCCCGGGAAAAGAGACCGGAAGCTTTCTGGACGGAGGAACAGCTGGACAGAGTGGCGGGTTACATTAAGGAATCCGAAAGACCCTTTATTTATCTGGGCGGCGGAGCAGTTATCTCAGGAGCATGCGATGAGGTGGCACAGTTTGCGGAGCTGATAGATGCTCCTGTCTGCGACACCCTGATGGGGAAGGGCGGATTTGACGGACGCAGTTCCCGCTATACAGGTATGATCGGTATGCACGGTACCAAGACATCCAATCTGGGAGTCAGTCAGTGCGATTTACTGATTGCTTTGGGAGCCAGATTTTCAGACCGTGTTATCGGCAATCCGAAAAAATTTGCGGAGAATGCCAAAATTATTCATATTGATGTTGATGCGGCTGAGATAAATAAGAACATCCGCGTGGATATGGGGATAGTGGGCGATTTGAAGGAAGTTCTGTCACAGCTGAACAAAAAACTGGAAAAACAGGACCACAGTGGCTGGATGAATAAAATAGCTGAATTGAAGGAAAAATATCCTCTGAAATATGATGACAGTCGGCTTTCCTGTCCTTACGTGATAGAGACCATAGACAGGGTGACAAAAGGAGAGGCACTGATCACCACGGATGTGGGACAGCATCAGATGTGGGCAGCGCAGTATTACCGTTATACAAAGCCCCGCACCTTTCTGTCCTCCGGAGGTCTGGGAACCATGGGATATGGTCTGGGAGCCTGCATCGGTGCTCAAGTGGGCCAGCCGGATAAAATCTGCATTAATATTGCGGGGGACGGCTGCTTTCGAATGAATATGAATGAGCTTGCAACGGCAAGCCGCTATAATATACCGATCATCAATGTCATTGTAAACAACCGGGTTCTGGGTATGGTAAGGCAGTGGCAGACGCTGTTCTACGGGAAACGTTATTCCCAGACGGTACTTGATGACAAGGTGGATTTCTGCAAGGTTGCAGAAGCATTAGGATGTACGGCTATCCGCGTGACAACCCGGGAGGAGGTTCAGCCTGCCATTGAGAAGGCTATTGCCCTGAAGGCTCCGGTGGTCATTGAGTGTATGATTCCCGAGGATGATAAGGTATTTCCTATGGTCCCTGCGGGAGCTCCCATTGCGGAGGTTTTTGATGGGGACGATATGTAACTGGCTGCGATGTAGTTTAGATTGACGGTAGGAACGAATGAAAAAGCTAAGTCGTTTTCTCGTGCTGGTTTTCCTGTGCGGCATGCTTGTGCTGCTGAGCGGGTTCCTGGTGCTGGGCATGTATTATCGGAATAATTTTCCTGTGAACACCTGGATTAACGGTGTTTATTGTACGGGAAAGACAATAGAACAGGTCAACAGAGAACTGATATTGCAGACAAAGGTTTCGGATGTAGTGATTATCGACGCAGCCGGCAGAGAATGGAGCATTGCGTCCGAAACCCTGGAGCTGCAGCCGGATTATACTGCGGCATTGAAGGCATACATGAAAAAAAATGCTACAGTTCTGTGGATGCAGAATATGCAGGAGCCTGCCATCGTAAGCCTTGAACCGTCGCAGTACAATTGGAATGAGGAAAAATTGGAGGAAGTGTTTAAAGCACTTGAGTTTATACAGGAGGAAGGCACACGGGAAAAAGGCTGCACCATAAGATTTGATGAAGAAAAAGGTTATTATCTGTATGATGGCAATAAAGCACGGCTGAATATTGCAAATATGCTGGACAATATTAAAACATGCCTTTCCGGGGGAAGGCTGTCTGTGAATCTGGCCGGAGAAAACTGCTATGAGGATCTGAAGGATGATGCGGAGGATGGCCGCCAGCGGGCGCTGTGGGGACAGCTGCAGGACTATTTTGACTGTGGGATTACCTATGACATGGGGACGGAGCAGATATCTTTTACACCTGCTCTCCTGAGTTCTTTTCTGAAGGCGGATGAGAATAAAAAACTGCTGCAGGACGAGACAGGTCGGTTTGTGATAGACAAAGAGCGTGTGGAGCAGTGGGTGGAAGAACTGGCGGCACAGTACAATACCTGTGGAACCGAGCGCGAGTTCCGGTCAAGCAGAGGCGATATCATCAATGTAGAATATTCTACTTACGGAACGAAATTGGATACGAAGGCGGAGAAAGAATATCTTGTTGAGGCGCTGACCGGAGGGAAGACCGAGCAGGAAAAGCATATTCCCGCATATGTTCAGGAAGGTTTTGTCAGAGGGCTGGATGACATCGGAGATACTTATATAGAAGTGGACATGACAGAACAGCATATGTATTACTATGTGGACGGAGAACTGCAGCTGGAAACGGATGTGGTTACGGGTAATACGAGCAGACGGAGGGGGACTCCGGAAGGCATCAATTTTGTGTATAACAAGCAGCGAAACCGTATTTTAAGAGGGGCGGATTACGCTACGCCGGTGAAATACTGGATGCCGGTCAAGGGTGCGGTTGGAATTCATGATGCGGACTGGCGAAAGGAGTTTGGTGGAGAAATCTATAAAAGGAACGGCTCCCACGGCTGTATCAACACCCCGCCGGAGGTGATGGCGGAGCTTTATGACATGGTGGAGATAGGAACACCGGTCATTATGTTTTATTAATTTAATTATTTACTTGACTAAAGCGGCAAGAAAGATTATTCTTATGTATAATCATTTGAAATATATAATAATTTGAGATTAGGAGGAACTTGAAATGTCCAGAGTCTACAATTTTTCAGCAGGGCCTGCGGTGCTGCCGGAAGAGGTGCTGCGCGAGGCGGCAGATGAAATGCTTGATTATAGGGGGACGGGAATGTCCGTCATGGAGATGAGCCACAGGTCCAAGGCATATGAGACCATTATAAAAGAGGCGGAGGCGGATCTGAGGGAACTCATGAATATTCCTGACAATTATAAAGTGCTGTTTCTGCAGGGCGGGGCAAGCCAGCAGTTTGCCATGATTCCCATGAACCTGATGAAAAATAAGGTGGCTGACTATATTGTCACCGGCCAGTGGGCGAAGAAGGCATATCAGGAGGCATGCATTTACGGAAAGGCAAACAAGATCGCTTCCTCCGAGGATAAGACCTTTTCCTACATACCCGACTGTTCCGACCTTCCTGTCAGCGAGGATGCGGACTACGTTTATATCTGTGAAAACAATACCATCTATGGAACCAAATATAAGACTCTGCCAAACACGAAGGGTAAGCCCCTGGTGTCAGATGTGTCCAGCTGTTTCCTGTCCGAGCCCGTGGACGTGACAAAATACGGCGTCATTTACGGCGGCGTGCAGAAGAACATCGGACCGGCGGGTGTTGTCATTGTTATCATCAGAGAGGATCTGATCACGGAGGATGTGCTGCCGGGCACACCGACTATGCTGAAGTACAAGATTCATGCGGACAATGATTCCCTGTACAACACGCCTCCCGCGTATGGCATCTATATCTGCGGCAAGGTCTTCAAATGGATCAAGGCAAAGGGCGGCCTGGCGGCTATGAAGGAATACAATGAGAAAAAGGCGAAGATTCTCTACGATTATCTGGATGAGAGCAGGATGTTTAAGGGAACCGTGCGCAAGGAAGACAGATCACTGATGAATGTTCCGTTTGTCACCGGCGACGAGGAACTGGATGCAAAGTTTGTCAAGGAGGCCACAGCAGCCGGATTTGTGAATCTGAAAGGCCACAGAACCGTTGGCGGCATGCGCGCAAGCATCTATAACGCAATGCCCATAGAGGGAGTTGAAAAGCTGGTGGAGTTCATGAAAGAGTTTGAGAAACAGAACACAAAATGAGGAGAGAATGAAATGTATAAGATAAATTGTCTGAACCCCATTGCGGATGTGGGATTAAAGAATTTCAGCGGTCAGTATCAGATTACAGCCGACATAAATGAGGCGGATGGTGTTCTGGTGAGGAGCGCGTCCATGCATGAGATGGAGATACCGAAAAGTCTGCTGGCAGTAGCCAGGGCAGGAGCAGGGGTAAATAATATTCCTTTGGACAAATGTGCGGAGAAGGGCGTGGTGGTGTTCAATACGCCGGGAGCCAACGCTAACGGTGTCAAGGAACTTGTGCTGGCAGGCATGCTGCTGGCGGCCAGAGATGTCATCGGAGGCATCGATTGGGTGAAGGCTTCCGCAGACAACGCGGACATTGCGAAGGCTGCGGAGAAGGAGAAAAAGAATTTCGCCGGGACGGAGATCATGGGCAAGAAGCTGGGTGTCATCGGCCTGGGGGCTATCGGAGTTAAGGTTGCCAACGCAGCCATTGCTTTAGGCATGGATGTCTACGGCTATGACCCTTATCTGTCCGTAAATGCAGCGTGGAACCTGAGCCGTTCCGTAAAGCATGTGCTGAATGTAGATGATATTTATGCGGACTGTGACTATATAACAATCCATGTTCCCCTTTTGGATTCCACAAAGGGCATGATCAACGCCGTGTCCATTGCAAAGATGAAAGAAGGCGTGGTGCTTTTGAATTTTGCAAGGGATCTGCTGGCGAACGAGAAGGATGTGCTGGAGGGGATTGCAGCAGGTAAGATTGCCCGCTATGTATCTGATTTCCCCAATGCCACAACAGCAGGGCAGAAGGGATGCATCGTCATTCCCCATCTTGGCGCAAGCACCGAGGAATCCGAGGACAACTGTGCCGTTATGGCGGTGGAAGAAATCATGGATTATCTGGAGAACGGCAATATCCGCAACAGCGTAAACTACCCCGCATGTGATATGGGCGTCTGTACAAAAGCAGGGCGTGTGGCCGTATTCCACAAGAATATTGCCAATATGATCACCCAGTTTACCGCCGAGTTCGGCAGAGCCGGAATCAATATCAGCGATATGACAAACAAGTCCAGAGGGGATGTGGCTTACACTCTGCTGGATGTGGAGAGCAAGCCCACGAAGGAAATCATCCAGGCGCTGGAAAAGATCGAGGGCGTGTTCAGGGTAAGAATTGTGAAATAGGGAAGTGCCTCATCTGTCTGCTGACAGGTGAGGTTTTTTAACAGTCAGGGGATAGCGTTTGAAGGGACTGAAAGTGAGAGGAAGGGAAATATATGGTCAAAATTATTGCGGACAGCACCTGTGATCTATCAAAGGATTTACTGGAAAAATATGATATATCTATTCTGCCGCTTCATATTCTGTTAGGGGAAAAGGAATATCTGGATGGCGTCAATATTACACCAAAGGAAATATATGACTGGTCGGATACGCATGAAGCCACACCTAAGACATCAGCGCCTTCCCGGGATGCTGCCGCGGAATTAATGAAGCCTTATGTGGATGAGGGAAGGGAGGTTGTCTGCTTTTCCATATCCGGTGAGATGTCCGCTTCCGGAAATGTCATGAGAATGGCGGCGGAGGATCTGGGGGAAATGAAGCTTGTCAGGATAGTGGATTCCGCCAATCTTTCTACAGGAATCGGTCATTTGGTAATAGAGGCGGCAATCATGGCAAAGGACGGCATGGATGCCGATACCATCGTGGGCCGGATAGAGGAGCTGAAGCCGCGCGTAAGGGCAAGCTTTGTGGTGGATATATTGACTTTCCTTTACCGTGGCGGCAGGTGCAGCGGCCTGGCGGCTATGGCAGGGGGAGTCCTAAAACTTCACCCCAAGATTCTTGTGGAAGACGGGAAAATGCGGCCGGGGAAAAAGTACAGGGGGCGTTTGGACAAGGCAGTGATGGCTTATGTCACTGATATGGAGGAAGAGTTGAAACAGGCGAAGAAGGACAGGGTCTTTATTACCCATTCAGGCTGTGACAGGGAACTGGTGGAGGCTGTGAGGACATACCTTATCTCGTTGAATCATTTTGATGAAGTTCTGGAAACGGTGGCCGGCGGAGTTATCTCCAGCCATTGTGGTCCCGGAACACTGGGTGTGTTGTATATCGCCTGAATGGTATTCAAGATAATTTCTTCTCTTACTTATTGCGATATGATATAATTTTGGAAATATATTATTTGGAGAACGGAAGATATGTTCTGGAACAGAGTTATATGCTTCAGGAGGATAAGGAAGAAGAGGATTATAACGCTGACACGGAGATTTGTCTGAAAGCATTCCCGCATATTAAAATGACGCTGGGTGAGATTTTTGAGGGTGTGAATTGAATTATATCAAAGAAGCATTATCTCATTACAATATTGATCAGGAGTCGGAAGTGACTTTCCTGCGGCACAACGAAAATATGACTTTTCGCATCGGAACGGATTATTTGCTGCAGATTCATGAGCCTGTGGAGGGATTTCACACACAGTTTATCTACGAAGGGGCAGACCGTATGGCAGTGTATGAAACTGAACTGAGATTTCAGGCATATCTGAAAAAGCAGGGCATGATCATCAGGGAGCCGGTTGAGAACTGCAGCGGCGAATGGATAACGAGGCTGAACAACGGAATAACGGCTACGGTATCAAAGTGGATTGAGGGAGAGTCACTGGATAAGCTCGAACTGAATGACGAGTATTGTTATCAGATCGGAGCGCTGACTGCAGATTTACATAAGTGTGCAAAAGGATTTTACGGTTTTCCCGCAATAGCCTATGATGAACAGCAGTGTGAGCGTATCAGAGAAAAGATTCGGGAGCGGCAGGAAAGCAGTAGATTAAATTCTGTATATTTTACTGCGATGCAGCGCGCTTGCGATGCAGCCGGATCCTCTCTGCGGAAGTTACATGATGATTTTCTGATGCTGCATGCGGATTTGTCGCTTTCTAATATTCTGATCACGAAATCAGGTCTTGCCGCCATTGATTTTTCGCTTTTGGGAATGGGGCATCCTATGTTTGATCTTGCAACCTTATTCGGAAACATAAACGGATTGCATTGCCGGCAAAAAATCGCGGAAGGCTACAGGGATGCAGGAGGAATATTCGATTACGAGGCGCTTGACGCCTGTTTTGTGCTGACTATACTGGGAGGTATTACAATTCATTTTGAACAATGGAGTAAGCAGGATTGGTTCGAAGGCAGAATGGAGCGGTGGTGTCGGGAAAGCTTTGAACCCTTCAGCGGGGGAGAAAGACTGTTTGCAGATGATTTTTATCTGATTCATGCGGGATAATGAAGGGGGTGGTGAAAAAAACATTGAATTTCTTTACATTTTATGTTACATTATTTATAGGAAAAGCGCCCACTCCAAAGTGGATGCTTCCGAGATGATTGTAAATTGTCCTTACGGACACCGCCTCATCTGTTTGCAGACAGGTGAGGCATTTTTCATCCTACCGGAACAGCAGAGGCATGCCGCCGTCCGGGCCATCGTTTAAATCCTGCAGGCTGTCCTCAAGCTTCTTCTGCGTAGCGAGGGAGGCCTCGGTTTGCAGGTCCATGTAGAGGATGAACAGGTCTTCCAGCGTCATTCCTTTTTCTTCTGCGATTTCCGTCATTATGGGTTTAAGCTTTTCCAGCTGCATGGAGACGGGAACCTTCTGAGGGTCAATTTCACCCAGCACGTTTTCTGCGTATGCGTTGATTCTTTCCAGAAGCTTTTTATTTTCCGGGGTCATTTTTTCTGATTCCTTTCTGTCCACATATATGGTATAATAACAAGTGCAAAAGAAAAACAAGCGACTGCGAAGCAGGCATTTGTTTTTCTTGCACTGTTAACGAGCAAGCAGTCTGCGAAGCAGACAAGAAAGCGCGTCAGCGCGAGCTTGCGAGTATGACAATCTCAATTTCAAGTATAGCACTGAAAAACAAGGATGTACAGTCCGTACATAAATTTATTGGAGGATAATAATATATGGCTGAGATCAGACCTTTTGCGGCATACCGCCCGGCGCCGGGCTTGGAGAGCAGGATTGCGGCGCTGCCCTATGATGTGTACAACCGCAGGGAGGCATGTGCGGTGGTGCGTGATAACCCGGATTCCTTTCTTGCCATTGACAGGGCGGAGACAGGCTTTGACGACAGCATGGACACCTATGCTCCCGAAGTCTATGAGAGGGCAGCAAGGCTCCTGCAGGAGCGGATTGCGGTCGGAAACTTTGTACAGGATGACAGCCCCTGTTATTATCTCTATGAACAGGTAATGAACGGCAGGAGCCAGACGGGAATAGTGGCATGTGCATCTATAGATGACTATTTGGACAATACTATAAAAAAGCACGAGAACACGAGAGCCGATAAAGAGCAGGACCGCATCAGACATGTGGATACATGCAATATGCAGACGGGGCCTATTTTCCTGACCTACCGTAGGAATGACGTCCTGAAGGGAATCATTGAAGAGGTAAAGGAGAAGCCTGCAGCCTGTGATTTTGTGTCGGAGGACGGCATCGCCCACCGGGTATGGGTCATAGAGGACGAGGAGACTATTACGGCTATCTATGAGGAATTTTCGCTGATTCCGTCAATATATATTGCGGATGGACATCACCGCTGTGCATCTGCGGTGAAGGTGGGGTTAAAACGCAGACAGGAGCACCCGAGCTACATCGGGGATGAGGAATTTAATTTCTTCCTGGCGGTATTGTTTGATATGGAGGAACTCCGTATCATGGACTACAACAGAGTGGTTAAGGATTTGAACGGACTGGACACGGAGACCTTTTTACAGCAGGTGTCAGAGAGCTTTCTGGTTACTAAGCTGGGAAAGGAGCCCTTCCATCCCGAAAGAAAGGGTGTCTTCGGAATGTACCTTGAGGATAACTGGTATCAACTGGAAGCAAAGGAGGAGATTCGCTCCGGGGACGCTGTGAAGGGACTGGATGTATCACTGCTGCAGGATTACCTTTTGGGGCCGGTATTGGGTATACAGGATCCGAAGACGGATAAGCGGATTGATTTTGTGGGGGGGATCAGAGGTCTGGAGGAACTGGAGCGGAGAGTACATACCGATATGAAGGTGGCTTTTTCCATGTATCCCACCTCCATCGGAGAACTGGCGGATGTGGCGGATACAGGAAAGCTGATGCCGCCCAAGTCCACCTGGTTTGAGCCCAAGCTCCGCAGCGGGCTGTTCCTGCATTCAATCTGATTCATGTAGCATTTAACGAGAAAGGGAGCAAATGAATAAAAAATTATATAACCTGATGAACTGGCCTAAAATCGAAGAAATTATATATTCTGAGTGTGATGACCCTCATGCCATTCTGGGACCTCACGGAGTGGGGAATCAGACCCTGGTGCAGGCATATTTTCCGGAGGCGGTAGATGCATCCGTTGTCTTCAATGAGAGCGGGGAGACCTTCAAAATGAACCTGGCGGATGATGACGGCTATTTTGCGGTACTTCTGCCCATGCCGGAGAAGGATGTGCCCTCCTATCACTATAACGTCAGGGGCAGGGATGGTGCCGTCATGATCCGGGGAGAAGCGTATCGTTATGCCCCTCTGATCGATCGTGAGGACACAGACCGTTTCAGAAACGGCATACATTATACAATCTATGAAAAGCTCGGGGCACATCCCATAACTCTTAACGGCATCAAAGGAACATATTTTGCCGTCTGGGCGCCCTCTGCCATGCGGGTCAGTGTGGTGGGGGATTTTAACGGCTGGGACGGAAGAATGCATCAGATGCGGAGGCTGTGGGATTCCGGCATTTTTGAGATATTTATACCGGACGCGGCTGTGGGAGATAACTACAAATTTGAACTGAAGCTGAAAACGGGACTGACTTATCTGAAGGCAGACCCTTATTGTAATGCTTCACAGCTGAGGCCGGACACGGCGTCGGTGATTACCGAGCTGGATGACTTTAACTGGGAAGATTCCGATTTTCTGACAAAGAGGGAGGCATTCCAGAAGGGAAATGCCCCTGTCAGCGTATACGAGGTCTACCTCGGATCATTTACCGCGCCGGAGGAGGGTGAATCCTATGCAAACTATCGCAAAATTGCGGACAGGCTGATTCCCTATGTAAAGGAGATGGGGTATACCCATGTGGAGCTGATGCCGGTCATGGAGCATCCCCTGGATGCTTCCTGGGGATATCAGGTCATAGGGTATTATGCACCCACATCCAGATACGGTTCTCCGAAGGATTTCATGTATTTTGTAAATGAACTGCATAAGGCGGGGATTGGTGTCATCCTGGACTGGGTGCCGGCTCATTTCCCCAGGGATAACCAGGGGCTTTCCAATTTTGACGGCACTTGTCTCTATGAGCACCTTGACCCGAGGCAGAGCTATCATCCTCACTGGGGCACATTAATCTATAATTACGGCAGACCTGAGGTATCCAACTATCTGATTGCCAATGCGCTGTTCTGGGTGGAGAAGTTTCATGCGGATGGAATCCGTATGGACGCGGTGGCCAGCATGCTTTATCTGGACTACGGCAAGGGGGATGGAGAATGGGTGGCAAATATGTACGGCGGGAACGAGAATCTGGAAGCCATAGAAATGATCAAACACCTGAATTCCATGATGAAGAAGCGAAATCCCGGTGTACTTACCATTGCGGAGGAAAGCACCGCATATCCTATGATAACCGGGGAGCCTGAGGACGGAGGCTTGGGATTTGACCTGAAATGGAACATGGGATTTATGAACGATTATCTGGGCTATATCCGGTATGACCCCTATTTCAGAAGTCACCACCACGGTGAACTGACCTTCAGCATGATCTATGCCTATAGCGAGAGGTTTATGCTGGTGTTTTCCCATGATGAAGTAGTACACGGCAAGGCGACGCTTCTTGAGAAAATGCCGGGCACAACAGAGCAGAAGTTTGCCAACTTAAGGCTGACTTACGCTTATATGATGACGCATCCGGGAAAAAAGCTCCTGTTTATGGGACAGGAACTGGGCGAGTCCGACGAGTGGAACGAGGGCAGGCTGGTGGAGTGGGAACTGTCATCCTCACCTGAACATGAGGGGCTGGCAAGGCTTGTAAGCGATTTGAACGGCATTTACCGAAGCAATCCGGAACTTTATATTCTGGATGATTCCCCGGAAGGCTTTGAATGGATCAACCATATTTCAGCAAATGAGTGTACTCTGACCTTTGTCAGAAAAGGGAAAGGAGAAGATGAAATCCTGCTGGTTGCCGCTAATTTTTCCGGCATTCCGAGAGAATTTAACATCGGTGTTCCGGCGGCAGGGAAATACAAGGAGATATTTAATTCGGATGATGAGAAGTACGGGGGCAGCGGCAGGGTGAACAGTCGTGTAAAACGCTCTAAGGCGGTAGAATGGGATGACAGGCCTGACTCTGTCACAGTGAGGCTGGCACCCCTTTCCCTGAGCATCTTAAAATACATGCCTTTTACGGTGGAGGAGATAAAAAAAGAGGAAGGTAAAAAATAAACCATGGTAGATTTTTGCCTGCTGACGGGGACATCCGTGGAAGAAATATTTGAGGAATTAAAACAGCCGGGGGTTGTGGAAAAATATTTATCGGAACTGCCGGAAAAGGCGCTGCACTTAGGAGTCAGAGTACTGCTGGCGCTTCTTGCCTTTATCATAGGAGTACAGCTGATCAAGCTGATTCGCAAGATAGTGAAAAAGTCTATGACCAGGGCAGGCGCGGAGACGGGCGCGGTACAGTTCGTGGATTCCTTTATAAAGGCGGCGCTGTATGTGCTGCTGGTTCTGATGATCGCGTCTTCCTTCGGCGTGGAGGCGGCGAGTATCGTGGCACTCTTAGGCTCTGCGGGCGTGGCTATCGGCCTTGCCGTTCAGGGAAGCCTGTCCAATCTGGCGGGCGGCGTACTGATTTTGCTCTTAAAGCCCTTTCGGGTGGGAGATTATATTCAGGAAAGCGCCACGGGCTATGAGGGGACGGTGAAGGAAATTCAGATTTTCTACACGAAGCTGCTGACACCGGACAACAAAGCCGTCATACTGCCCAACGGACAGCTGGCTAACAACAGTATAGTCAATGCGTCCCAGAAGGAAAGAAGGATGGATATTGTTGTAGGGGTTTCCTACAAGGCTGATCTGAAACGGGCAAAGGAAGTTCTGGAGGCTGTGCTGCGGGAGGATGAAGCAGTTTTAAAGGATAAGGATATACTGGTGTTTGTAAGTGAGCTGGGCAGTTCCAGTGTAGACATAGGTGTGCGCTGCTGGTTCAGCAAGGAGGATTTCTGGCCCGGAAAGTGGAGAGTTACCGAGAACTGTAAGCTGGCACTGGATGCGGCGGGCATTGAGATTCCTTTTAACCAGCTGGATGTGCACGTGAACTCCCGGTAGAGATTATGCCTGAGAAACTCTGAACTGTCAGTGCGAAAAAGAGAATAAATGCACAAAGTACACAAAAATTAAAATTTTGGTTGAAAAAAACAGAGAGAACAGATATAATAC
>CAMWJV010000095.1 GCA_947174665.1 uncultured Lachnospiraceae bacterium | reverse complement strand
GTTTCAAATATTGAAATTGTCTACTTATGTCATAAATATCATGGGCAACTGAAAAAGCAGGATGAGGAAATAGAAGAATTGTGCTTCTTTCCCATAGAAAAAATTGATTTAGAGGAAATATCTCCGCCCATCCGCCCTGTTTTAAAAATGTATATTGAGCGGTACAGTTAAATTCGAGCTGCTTACAGCCATGTGCTGCGAATTGACATTATTGTAGATTACTCGGAACTGTAGGAGGAGAAATGTTCAAGGCGATATATTTTGATCTGTTTTTTACATTAATAGTCCCTGTATATGAAAAAGCAGATAATGAATTTGACATATTGAACATGTCTGTTGACGAGTGGGAACAGTATGCTGAAAATGATATTCTGTACCGTGAAAGAGCTTTAGGCTTAGTGAAAACTGAAGCAGAGATTATAGATAAAATCGTATCCCTTATACCATTTGAAGTCAGTGTGCTTCAAAAGGAGCAGGTTTTACTTGCTCGTGAGAAGAGAATGAAAACTGCTCTGAAAATGGTATCGGAAGAGATATTAGATGCGCTGCAAAAAATAAAATCAATGGATATAAAATTAGGGCTGATCAGTAACGCAGACTGCATTGATTGCAAATATTGGAATCAATCTCCGCTGTTTCAGTATTTTGATGATGCTGTTTTTTCGTGTGATGTGGGGTTATTAAAGCCTGACAGACAGATTTATGAGCTTGCAATGGAGCGTTTGAATGTGGCTCCGGAGCAGTGTCTGTTTGTCGGAGATGGTGGATCAAACGAGCTGTGTGGTGCCAGGTCAGCAGGTATGGGAACCGTTTTTTCTGAAATGCTTGAAACGAAAACCGTTGAACGGAGAAAAGATATTATCAAATATGCAGATTATCATGTCAGGCATATTAACGAACTATTTAATTATCTGTAAAGAGAACCTGCGCTTATGTGGAGAGAGAAGAGATGGCGTATTGGGATACTGTCTGGAGCAAAGAGGATCTTGAGAATTACAAAAAATATATAAAGGGATATGAAAATGTACAAAATATGATGGTTCGTGAGTTTCAAAAGCATAACTGCCATGTTGTATGTGATGCTGCCTGTGGTTTCGGAGCCAACAGTCTGATCTTACAGTCCAATGGATTTGATGTCTGGGGATTTGATATTTCTGAAAGCGCAGTGTGGATTACTAAGGAGTTATTGGCTCCTTACGGAATTCGCAGAGAGCAGTTTAAAACAGCATCCATATTAAGCACCGGATATCCGGACGGTTTTTTTGATGCGGCTGCGGTAAGAGCTGCGCTGGACCATTTGTGTGTGAAAGAGTTCAATATAGCGTTGGGTGAATTAAAAAGAATAACGAAAGAAAACGGGTTGTTGTATGCCTCCTTTGATCCGCTTGAACCAGATGACACAGAGCTTGAATATCGTGTCCTGGAAGACGGAAGTTTTTTGTATACTGATGAAAGCAGAGCCGGATTATTGTTTCATTACTATTCCGATGAAGATATTCAAAAGGCGTTTCATGGTTACGAAATTCTCGATATGGAAACAGATGGCCGCGGTAATCGGCATTTGACAGTGAGATTTTGAGGATATACTTCCGTATTACGATATTCTTGACGGAAATTTTGTCTGCATTTCAAACCATTGTAATTTGATGTGGTGGAAATGTTGACAGCGATAAATAGAGATTGATTGGAGACCGAATATGAAAAAAGGAGCAGTTATTACATTGATCCTGTCAGTTTTTACAACCTTAGCTGCCTGTGGCGCAGCATCAAACACTTCGACCGGGTCCGGTGACGCTGCATCAGAGGAGGAAACTCTGCGGCAGGCCTTCGGAAAAGTACTATGGGATATTTATCAGCAGGGTATTCTTCCAAATGGCAGTACATTAGATTATACTGATATGGAATCTGCTGCAAACAATAGTTTTGCCGTTATCGACATAGACAATGATGGACAGGATGAGTTATTGCTTATGTGGGAAAGTGCCAGTATGGCTGGAATGACAGAAATTATTTTTGGGTATGAAGGCGGAGCTGTATATATGGAACTGGCAGAATTCCCCAGTCAGACTTATTATGATAATGGGATTGTGGAGGTGGCTTGGTCCCACAATCAGGGCTTAGCGGGAACATTTTGGCCTTTCAATGTCTACTGCTATGATGCAAAAAACGATATATACCAATCTTATGGCGGAGTAGATGCCTGGGATAAGAATGTTGCGGAGGAGAACTACAAGGGTGTTCCTTTTCCCGCAGATATAGACGTTGACGGAGATGGTATTGTCTACTATATTTTTCCGGCTGACTGGAACGGACAGTATGAGGATATCCCTCTGGTGGATGGAGCAGAGTACGAAAAATGGCGGAACGCATACATTGCTGGAGCGGAAAAAATCGAAATTTCTTTACAGAAGCTGACAGAGGAGAATATTGCTGCTTTAGGATATCCAAAGCCTGACATCTCTCTGCCGCAGCCTGTTGGATGAGAAACATTATATAGATATGACAGTGCTTTTGTTGCCAAAATGAAGTATGGACAGCAAAAGTGGCTGTCATTTTTTATTTGAGGCAGTATAGGACAATGTAAAAAGTTGTAATTTGTAAATTTGCATAAATACTGAGATTGCGAGGAATCATATTACATGACCGGAATATAACTTTCGTCAACAATTAACACTTTTGCCGGCAATTTATTTCTGCATGGCTGAGCTGTAACAAATTATCAGAAAATTTTAGCACTCGAGGCTTGACAGTGCTAACAATGTGTGTTATATTACATCTATAACAAAGATAACAAAGCAACTTAAGTAAAGAAAAGGAGAGATGGCATATGTTGACACGTAATTATGGAGTACCTGCTATTTTGGGAGATGACTTATTTGAACAGTGGATGGAGGGAGCGCTGTCCGGTTTTGCGGACATGAACAGACGGTTGTATGGAAAGCATGCCAAGAGTATGATGAAGACCGATGTGAAGGAGATTGAGGGCGGCTATCAGGTGGCAGTGGAGATGCCCGGTTTTGACAAGAGTGAAATCTCTGTAGAGCTGGATAAAGGGTATCTGACAATCACGGCATCCAAAGATTTTAATAAGGACGAGCAGGACGAAGATGACAAGTACATCCGCAGGGAGCGTTACGCGGGAACCATGCAGAGAAGCTTTTATGTGGGAGACAGCTTACAGCAGGAGGATATTAAGGCAAGATATGAGAACGGTATCCTGAAGCTGGAGGTTCCCAAGGAGGATACGCAGAAGATTCAGCAGAACAAGTATATTGCCATCGAGGGATAAAGGTGGCAGTCTTGCTGCAGAGGCCGTCGGCGAAAGCCGGCGGTTTTTTCTGTCAGACAGGGAGGCTTCTCGGAATTCCGGTTATGGCTTGTATTGCGGATGAGTTTGCATTATAATCACGGTATCGCCATGTGGGCGGTACAAATGTGAACTAAGGCAAGAGTCAATACACAGAGGGAGGCCGGAGATGCAGTTGGATTTGACCAAAGGCTCGGTCACGAAAAATATCCTGATGTTTGCTGTTCCCATGATTTGCGGGAATCTGCTGCAGCAGCTGTACAATGTTGTGGATACGCTGATCGTGGGACAGTTTTTGGGGGAACGCGCCCTTGCGGCGGTAGGCTCCGCATACACACTGCTTACTTTTCTTACATCTCTTTTTCTGGGAATGTGCATGGGCAGCGGCGCTATATTTTCCATTCGGTACGGTGAGAAAGCGTGGGAGCATCTTCGGGAAAATATTTTTACGTCTTTTGTTTTGATTGCTGTTTTTGCCATGCTTATCAACGCAGCCGTGTATCTTCTGACAGACCCGATCATGCATCTGCTGTCCGTGCCGTCGGATGTCTATCCCATGATGCGGGAGTATCTGCGGGTGATTTTTGCAGGTATCATGGCCACTTTCCTGTATAATTTTTTCGCGTCACTTTTGCGGGCGGTGGGAAATTCCATAACGCCGCTGGTGTTTCTGGGAATCTCTGCCGTGACAAATATTCTGCTGGATCTCCTGTTTGTGCTCCATTATAATCGAGGAGTGTCAGGTGCGGCAGAGGCCACGGTGATTGCACAGTGGATTTCCGGAATCGGCAGCATGGTATATGCCCTGCTGAAATGTCCGCAGCTTCGTCCGGAGCGCGCACAGATGCGGATACGTGCCGCGGGGATAAAGGAAATTCTGGGGGCATCAGTTCTGACATGTCTGCAGCAATCGGTCATGAATTTCGGCATTTTGATGGTGCAGGGACTGATCAACAGCTTCGGCTCCGTGGTCATGGCTGCATTTGCGGCGGCATCAAAGATTGATTCCTTTGCCTACATGCCCCTGCAGGATTTCGGCAATGCGTTTTCAACCTTTGTGGCACAGAATTATGGCGCGGGGGAGGAGAAGCGCATCAGAAAGGGTATTCGCGCGGCTGTGAAAATGATGCTTGTGTTTGCCGTAGTCGTTTCTTCGGTTGTGTTTGCTGCTGCAAAGCCCCTTCTTCTGTTGTTTATTCACGCAGAGGAGGCGGAGACTCTTTCCGTGGGAATGTCCTATCTGCGTATTGTGGGTGTTTTCTATTTCGGAATCGGCGGCCTGTTTATGCTTTATGGCCTGTATAGGGCGCTTAACCGCCCCGGAATGTCTCTGGTGCTTACATTTTTCTCACTGGGAACCCGTGTGGCTTTGGCATATTTGCTGTCCGCAGTTCCGACGATAAAGGTGAAGGGAATCTGGTGGGCAGTTCCCATCGGGTGGCTGCTTGCAGATTTCGTGGGTATTACATATTATCTCTGCTTCTGCAGGAAAAAGCTTTACCGGGAGGAAAGCGGTGCATAGAGGAGCGGCTGAGAGTTACTTTTCACAGGTTGCCCAAAAGATACGCTTCAGGCAGATAATTATTTCTGTTTGGACACGCTTTCGCTCGGATGAACAGCGTAACAGCACTAAGCTCGAGAATTCCTCGCTAAGTGCTGACGTGTTCATACGGTCCATCCAGAAACAATTACTCGTCTGAAGCTTTAGAGTGACAAGGGTGTGAAAAGTAACAGCTGAGTGCAGGGCAGCAGCCAAAGGCGGGGTTCGGGATTGTGCAAATAAGTGTGTTGCAGTATAATATAAAACAAGTGCAGTTGACATCGCAGGCCGGCGAAGCATCAAAAATCTCAGCTGGCCGGGAAAGGGAAATTATGGATAAGAATAAATTTGCATTAACTCCGCCCATGGGGTGGAACAGCTATGATTACTATGACACAACAGTAAACGAGGAGCAGGTCAGAGCCAATGCTGACTACATGGCGGCAAACCTGAAGGAGTTTGGCTGGCAGTATGTGGTAATTGATATTGAGTGGTTCGCACATGGCGCAGGAAGTCAAAGGGATAAATATCAGTATATACCTTTTAATGATCTGGAGATGGACGAGTATGGCAGGCTGCTGCCGGACCCGGAGAGATTTCCGTCTTCCGCAGGCGGGGCAGGCTTTAAGCCATTGGCGGATTATGTGCATTCCCTGGGACTGAAATTCGGCATACATATCATGCGTGGTATTCCCAGGATTGCGGCACACAGGCATATGCCCGTCAAGGGGACGGAGACCACGGCAAATGTGATAGCGGATCCTTCGTCCATATGCGGCTGGAATCCGGATATGTACGGTGTACGAAATATGCCGGAGGGTCAGGCTTACTACGATTCCATTCTGGAGCTGTATGCCGGGTGGGGCGTGGATTTCATCAAATGCGACGACATCTGCAATACAAACGTATACCCTCACAACCCTTATTCGGCGCGTCATGAGGTGGAGATGCTGGCAAAGGCCATTCAGAAATGCGGGAGAGAGGTTGTGCTCTCCCTGTCTCCCGGTCCTGCACTTATTGACAGGGCATGGCATTATGAGACATACGCCAATATGTGGCGCATTACGGACGATTTCTGGGATGACTGGAAATTGCTGAAGGATATGTTCCGCCGCTGTGAGCTGTGGCAGAGCCATGTGTCGGAGGGGTGTTTTCCGGACTGCGACATGCTGCCCATAGGTTATCTGGGCAAGGGATTTGGACATGAGCGCACCACCAATTTTACCTTTGATGAGGGACGCACTATGTTGACATTATGGTGTCTTTTCGGCTCTCCGCTGATGATAGGAGCGGAACTGACAAAGCTGGACAAGGACACGCTGGCGCTGCTGACCAATAAAAGGGTGCTTGACATGCTGACGCCGAGGTGCAGGCCCAGACAGATATGCCTGGATGACAGGAAAGCAGTCTGGAAGGCGGCGAACCAGGAGACGGGGGCAAAGTATGTGGCTCTGTTTAACCTTGGCGAGGAGGAGGCAGAGCTGTCTGTAGAACTGCAGGATGCAGGGCTGACGGCTGATGCAGATCTGACGGAGCTTTGGACGGGACAAGGTGCAAGCGTCTCTGAGGGAATCCTGAAGGTTAAGCTTTCCGCTCATGCCTGTGCGGTGTACGGAAATCTGTAGGTGGTAAGAGACAGCCTCGCAGAGATTACCGGAGAGATATGAAAATTTTGTTGGTATAAAGAATACAGGAGCCGGGTTTTCAAACCAGGCTCCTGTTGTTGTGTGCTGCGTCTTGTAGTGTACATTTCTGATTGGTAAATATGTAATATCGCAAAATGAGGAATTTTGAACTCAGGCCAGGGAGCATTCCAGAACCGTGACGCTGTATTTTTTCAACTGCAGCTGCAGATGATTTTGTTCTGTGTCGTCCGGCCCGGAAAGAGATTCTGTTACAGGATACACCTTCCGGGGATTGGTATGAGAGTTCACATCCTCAAGCCCGGCAGATAGGGTATGAAGGCTGCACGAACTGACAGGGCGGTCAATCTGCAGATTTACATCCATGGCCGTTTCAGCCAGATTCACCAGCTTGACATAAAGGATTTTTCCGTCGCCGGAAAGGGTGGAGGAGAACTGGATTGCTCCTCCGGCCAGCTTTGCCGGGCCTGTCAGCGAAGCCTGGGGCTCTGTTTCCTCCGGAACAGTCTCCACCAGGGAGGTGCCTATGTTATTGCCAAACAGTTGCTGCACATAGTAGCTGGGAGTGCCGTAAACGCTTTCGTTGTCAAACCAGATTAAGTCCGGCTGCCACTGTTGATGCCCGGTACGTGCCAGCAGGGGGGCATAGCAGGACATGACAACATGGTCTGCATTCTTCTCAAGGCCTGTCAGAAAGGCAGCTTCACACAGAGCTGCATACCAGTTGCACGCACGTCTGGAGGTGTCTTCGTGGGTGTGGGCGGCATATTCTCCGGCGAATACTTTCGGCATACTCCGGTCATAGCCGTCGTAGCGGTGTATATTTTCCAGAAACCATTCCGGTGATTTATAAAAATGCTCGTCCACGGCATATGCCTTATCCTTGTTGGCACTCATCCAGCGGCAGGCAGTGTCGAAATCTTCTCCATCTGAGGTCCATCCCGCACAGGTGATCAGCTTTATTTCGGGGTGCTTTTCCGAGAGTGCCCTCTGAAAGGCTTCGTAGCGCTGAAAGTATACATCTCCCCACTGCTCGTTGCCTATGCCGATATATTCCAGTCCAAAGGGAGCGGGATGTCCCATTTCCGCACGGCGCCGTCCCCATTCGCTGTCCTCCGGGCCGTTGGCGAATTCAATCAGATCCAGAATGTCCTGAATCCATTTATCCAGCTTGTCCATATCCACCAGCAGGGCCTCGTGCCACTGGCAGGTCATCCCCACATTCATGACGGGAACGGGTTTAGCGCCCAGGTCCTCGCAGAGGCAGAAATATTCGTAGTAACCCAGCCCATAGGACTGAAAATAATCCGGGGAAGACTGACCGTTAATCTGGTACTCCTCCATCTGCCAGCGGTTCCAGTTGGTGCGGCGCTCCCAGAGAGGGCCGATGGTATCCTTCCAGCAGTACATATTTTCAAAGCTGCGTCCCTCCACTATGCAGCCGCCGGGGAAGCGCATAAAAGCTGGGTGAAGTCCCTCCAGCATCTCGGCAATGTCCCGGCGCATACCGTTTTCCCTGCCATGGTAGGTGTCTGTGGGAAAAAGTGAGATGAGGTCCAGATCCAGCGTGCCCTCCGATTCCAGAAGGATCTCAGGATATACCCGGCTGCAGCTTCCTGTGGCAGTGAGGGTCAGTTTATATTTTGACCAGCTGCGACCGCCTCTCACCAGAGAAAAAGTCTTGCTTCCATACAGGTTTGCGGACTTGTCTGTGAACCGTACGGTCAGTTTCATCGAAGATGTATTCCTGACATAACAGGAAAAGCGAAAAGTTTGTCCTTCATGGACGGACAGCCCTTCGCCGCAGAAGCCCAGGTTGCGGAGTCCTGTCCCGGCCTTGCCTGACAGGCGGGCATAATGTCTGTGTGCTTTACTTAAGGGAAAGCGTCTTTCGATGGTAAACCGGCAGTCACCTACGGCTTCCCAGCACATGGTCCATATGTTGGGAGAGTCTGCCGGTCTTTCGGCAGGATTTACCTCCCGCTCATAATATTCAAAGGAGCGGTTGGCAATCAGTTCCCCGTACAATCCCCCGTCTCCTGCATAATTAATATCTTCAAAAAAGATTCCGTAGAGCATGGGGCTCACGGTATTTAGTACTTTGGATGTGTTTATGGTAATGTTTGTCATGGGTGTCTCCTTTACTGCGGTATATTTCTCACAGCTATCTTATCACGTCATGAGGTTAATGTCACCTGTTACTGTATAAAATTGACATTAATGCTTCTTATAACATCAGCAGGGTCTTCGGTGTCTCATCAGTTATCCCCTGCTGCCCTTAACATGACAACCATAGGAGGCATTTATTTTGTCGATACATAAACTGGTGAACAGTTCAGCGTGCGTTGAATTTATGATAATATTAAACGGCAGCAGATCAACTATTTTTGTCTTGGAGTTCGACCAGGTTTTTTATCTGGTCAAGAGCGTAATCCTGGAAGTCAGGACGCAACGATAAAAATAAGGACATAGCCTCATTAGTTTTTGGATCATTTGATTTAGCGCTTTCATATCCTGTTTCCCAAAGTATATCAAGGGAAATATTTAGTGCCCTGGCAATTGCAATACTTTGACGTCCACGTGGCTCCTTTTTACCTTTTAAGTAATCAGAAATAGCAGCTTCACTTAGACCGGTTGACCTTGCTAAATCGGCAGCTTTCCATCCGTTTTTATTAAGCATTTCTTTTAATTTATCTGCAAAAGACACAAAATCACCTCTTTTCAAAGAATCTTAGCATAAGTTAAGAAGATTTGCAAGAAGTATTGACAAACTAAGCATAAGTGAATATAATTCAAATATACTTAGCAAAAGTTAAGAAGGAGATACAAATGAGATACCCTTTTAAATATCCGATATTGTATGGGGAATTAGCAATGCAAGGTAAGACAAAGAAAGGACTTGCAGATTGTCTGCACATTACGCTGGCAGGTTTAAGGTATAAACAGAGTGTGGAAACAGATGGAGATTTTAAGGGTGAAGAAATGAAAGCGGCAGCAGCTTATTTAGAAAAACCGATAGATTATTTATTTTCGGTTGAAAATGTCGCACATAACACGACCAAGCAACTGGTATAAATGCATAGCACACAAGAGAGGTAAAATTGCAGTGGATATTTTAGATCCAAATACATGGACGAAGGATTTTGCTGTTGAGCACTATAATGAATGTATACACTCCTTATGGGAGGCAAGCGAACTGGTTATTCGCTATATTCGGCAACAAAATTATAAGATGGCACTTACTGGACTTGACAGAATTTTGAATGGGCTGACTATAATACACAACAGTAGCTATGGAGATTTCAGGTCGGAACTTTTTGCATTTTCTATGATAGAAGGTACGATAATAGCTTCTTGCTTAGAGGAAGCGCCTGAGAATAAGTGCCGCGAAGCAGCTATTGCAATGTTTTCAGATGCACGTGATTTTGCAACAAATACATACGCAAAACAGGAAATGGAAGCAGTGATTTCAGAACTAAAACGAGGAATGCCTCTGTCTGAAATGCGAGCGAATTATAATGAGAACGAGATCATTTTCATGCTGCAAGATTTGAGTTCGCGTTTGAAAGAGTATGAGTTGAGCAAAAAGTCTGACGGTTCCGGCAGCGGCGATTTAGGCAATTCCCGCGGCTGCTATGTTGCTACTGCGGTCTACGGTTCCTATGACTGCCCGCAGGTATGGACGCTTCGCCGATATAGAGATGATATACTTGCTTCCACACAGCATGGCAGAATACTTATTCGCGCCTATTATGCGGTCAGTCCTGCTCTTGTAAAATGGTTTGGGCATTCTTTATTGTTTCGCAGATTATGGAAAAGCAGACTTGATAAAATTGTTAAGACACTTAATGAAAAAGGAATTGATAATACTCCGTATGTAGATCGACAGACAGATTAATTACTGTGGGGGTGCCCGGCAATAGCAATTCACAGTCGGAATCTTAACAAATATAGACATCACTTAAAAAAGGAGAAGAACATTATGGCAAAAAAAAGGTATACTGATTTTCAGGAATGGGTTGAAGCAAGTGAACTGTCTGAGGAAGACTTGCAGCATATTCAGCATAAGTTGGGGAAGCGGGCTGTTATCTGGTTCTTTTTAAGCTTTACCATCCTTCTCCTGCCTTTTTTTGTAGAGACATGGGCCTGGTATAAGCGAATAAAGCAGAGGACGTTTCAGCCAAAGGCAGGATTACTTTTTAGCTTATGTGCCTTAATAATGTTTCTTTTTATGGGGGCAACGTTAATCGCTGTGGGCCTAATGTTGTTTGGCCAGGCGCCAGTCCAAATAATCCCTTTGATTATGACATTGATTATATGGGGCAGCTGGTTTATTGTCAGATGGACAGGGTTTGGTACCGGGTTAAAAAAGAAATTATGACAATTCATGAAATAACTTTAAGCCCCATATCATTTTGTGGTCATCGAAGGAATCGTTGTTGGGGCAGCGCCGGACATGAGTGCCGGGATCTTTGAATGCGGGAAATGCCCATTTTCGAAGTCCCACCGCCTGTCTGCTTTCCTCGTTGATCCTGCAGATAGTGTTTATCACGGTTTCATCCTTCGTTTCCGTAGTTAAGAAGGTATTCTCGTAATATGTTTTCTGATACCGGGGAATCTCCACTGGATATTCGGAAAATTTCTTTGTCTCATCATTCCATGGATAGCAGAGTCCTTTTGCACCGATCTCGCCGGCGTCAGCCGGGAAGACCGCCACTTCCTTTCGCTGTGGACGCGATCCGAACCGTTTCCTGCCCTTATCTCCCTTTTTTCATTGCATTATATACTATATACTGAGGGGTTAGATTTAGCAAGGGAGAGTTGAACAAAGGAGCAAATCATGGTATAATTCAACTGGTGCGAAATTTGAGTCAGCTGTCATTGCCTTGGCTATGGATCGGAGATAAGGCATCAGGTTTGAATAGCTTGAAAACAGAACAAATACAGGAGGCAGAGGATGGACATTAAGCAATTTACCGACATGAACAGGTTTGAGGACATTATGGCAAACTGGGCGGCGGCTACCGGGCTTGCAACAGTGGCCGTGGGAGCGGACGGAAAGTATATTTCCCAGTGCTACAACTTTACGGACTTTTGTATCAAACTGACGAGGGGAAGCAGCGAGGGCTGTGCCAGATGCGAGAAGTGTGACAGGGAGGGCCAGGGAGTGTATCGCTGCCATGCAGGCCTGATTGACTTTGGCATTCCGCTTGAGATCGAGGGACAAAAGGTTGGTTCCGTCATCGGCGGGCAGGTGCTGCCTGCAGAGCCGGATGAAGAGAAGTTCCGCCGGGTGGCACGTGAGATCGGAGTGAACGAGAACCAATACATAGAAGCGCTGCGCAAGGTCAATGTGCGGACGGAGAAGGCAATCAATGCTTCTGCCAAGCTGCTGGGCGAGGTTTTGAATAACTTCATCAATGCGGAGTACGCCAAGATGAAGAACAAGGTCATCCATGAAAAACTGGCGAAGGGTGTGGAAGAGACCAATAACCTTGCAGAGCAGATTACCATGAAGACTACTGAATTGAAGGAACTGCAGAATAAGCAGAGAATCTTAGCCCTGAATGCCAGCATTGAGGCCGCAAGGGCAGGAAGTGCAGGAGACGGTTTTGCGGTGGTAGCAAAGGAAGTAGGCAAGCTGTCCGGACGGAGCAGTGTGGTGAACAAAGAGATTGAAGAGATCGTACAAAATATAAACGCTGCTGTGGAAGCGATGCGGGAGTAAAGCAGCGGCTGCGGATGCAGGTATTTTGAAACAGACAGGGGTGAAGGCCTATATTTCACATGCGGCCTTCACCCCTTTAAAGTTTTCTGTATATCGGATTAGCCCTCAACCTTTGGCAGTCCGGCAAATCCCTTTTCAAGGTCTGCATCTGTAGGAATGTAATCTGTCATTTCGCCGTTGTTATATTTCTCATATGCCACCATGTCAAAATAGCCGGTGCCGGTAAGGCCGAACACAATGGTTTTTTCCTCGCCGGTTTCTTTGCATTTCAGTGCTTCATCTATGGCAACCCTGATTGCATGGGAGCTTTCCGGCGCGGGCAGGATGCCCTCCACCCTTGCAAATTGCTCCGCCGCTTCAAACACGGCAGTCTGCTCTAAGCTTCTTGCCTCCATCAGGCCGTCGTCATACAACTGGGAGAGAGTGCTGCTCATGCCGTGGTAGCGAAGTCCGCCGGCATGGTTCGCGGAAGGGATAAATCCGCTTCCCAGAGTATACATCTTGGCCAGCGGGCAGACTTTTCCGGTGTCACAGAAATCGTATGCAAAGCGCCCTCTGGTAAAGCTGGGGCAGGATGCCGGTTCCACAGCGATAAATTTGTAATCTCTTTCGCCCCGGAGTTTTTCACCCATAAACGGTGAAATCAGGCCGCCCAGGTTGGAGCCGCCTCCGGCACAGCCGATGATCATGTCCGGTACGATTTCATATTTGTCCAGTGCGGCTTTGGTCTCCAGACCGATGACTGACTGGTGCAGCAGCACCTGGTTCAGTACGCTGCCCAGAACATAGCGATAGCCCTCTGCACTTGTTGCGGCTTCCACTGCCTCCGAGATGGCACATCCCAGACTTCCGGTAGTACCCGGATGCTCCGCCAGGATTTTTCTGCCCACCTGGGTGGTCTCGGAGGGTGAAGGTGTCACGCTGGCACCGTATGTGCGCATAACTTCTCTGCGGAAGGGCTTTTGTTCATAGGACACCTTTACCATGAAAAC
Source organism: uncultured Lachnospiraceae bacterium (assembly GCA_947174665.1). Classification (GTDB taxonomy): domain Bacteria; phylum Bacillota; class Clostridia; order Lachnospirales; family Lachnospiraceae; genus Acetatifactor. The sequence goes on along the minus strand of CAMWJV010000095.1, from coordinate 971 downwards.
CTTGCAGTCCAGATCAAAGTAGGAACAGGCCATGGAGAGCGCAGTACCCCACTGTCCGGCGCCGGTTTCCGTGGTGACACCCTTCAGGCCCTGTTTTTTCGCGTAGTAGGCCTGGGCGATGGCGGAGTTCAGCTTATGGCTTCCGCTGGTGTTATTGCCCTCAAATTTGTAGTAGATTTTTGCCGGAGTCTGCAGCTTTTTTTCCAGGCAGTATGCTCGAACCAGAGGCGACGGACGGTACATTTTGTAGAAATCAAGGATTTCCTGAGGAATGTCAATATAGGGGGTGCAATCGTCCAGCTCCTGACGGACCAGCTCATCGCAGAATACAGCCCCAAGCTCCTGAGCAGTCATGGGCTGCAGGGTGCCCGGATTTAAGAGCGGCGCGGGCTTCGTCTTCATATCCGCGCGCACATTGTACCACTGGGTGGGCATTTCTTTTTCTTCAAGATAAATTTTATAAGGAATCTCTTTTTTGCTCATAATGTCCTCTTTTCTTATTTTTGACATCAGTTTATCAGTGTAGAGTGGCAAAGTCAAGAATCTTGTAAATATATAATGTAAATAAAGAAGATTTATGCTATAATGTAACAAGCGCAGTGGAAAATCAAGCGACGCGCAGCGGCATTTGATTTTCCTGCGCTGTTAACGAGCAAGCAGCCTGCGATAGCAGGCAAGGAAGCGCGTCAGCGCGTGCTTAATGGTAAGGCAGGAAGAAAATCAAGCGGCACAGGAAGCAGGCCGTAGACAGCAGGAGGCGTGATATGAGTACATATTATCTTGCGATTGACATAGGGGCATCCAGCGGGCGGCACATTCTGGGAAGTCTGAAGGACGGCAGAATGGAACTGGAGGAGATTCACCGATTCCCGAACGGAATGAAGGAGCAGGACGGTGAGAGTGTCTGGGATGTGGATGAATTGTTCGCACAGATTAAGCTTGTCATGAAAAAGTGCAGGGAAGCAGGAAAG
>CAMWJV010000094.1 GCA_947174665.1 uncultured Lachnospiraceae bacterium | reverse complement strand
GCGGCTTCGGCGGCGCTGTCGGGGATGCGTGCGCCGACGTGCTCGGCTGCGGTGTCGTCGCCGGGTTTGGTGTCGGCGTTGGCGTGGGGGTGGGCGTCGGAGTTGGCGTAGGGGTTGGAGTCGGTGTCGGGGTCGGAGATGGTTCCGGAGTCGGCGTAGGTTCTTCCTCGGATTCTTCTTTGTCCTCCCCATTTTCTGATTCATCACCGTCCTGCCCACCCTGGTCAGCTTTCTGATCACTCGGGTCAGATTCTGTGTTTCCTTCCACATGGGGCTCCGGGCTCTCAGGCGTTCTATTCTGATTCAGGTCTGTCAGCTTTAGCGAGTTGCTGTCCACCATACCGAGTTTTGCCGCAGCCGCCTTGATTTCGGCATCCGTCATCGGCCGTCCATCTTTCGTGGCTATTCCCATAATCAGGGCTGTCACCACAATTCCGATGCCCAGCCCTCTCATATAACTCTTTAATTTCACTTGTTACACCTCTATTGGTTCCTGAACAGGTCAATTACCAGCTTTACTTCACCTACACCGAGTCCCAGTTCCTTAGCGATAGCTACCTTGGATTTCCCCTGACGATGAAGCTCCAGTATCCTCTCATTGTTATTCTGTCCGCCCGCCTTCTCCTGCAGGAAGCTCACTCTTCCCGCCGCTGACATATCCGCCGGAACAGATGACCGCGCCATGGACGGCGCTGACATGGATGTCGCTGACATGGATGCCGCCGGCATGGAATTCAATGGCATGGACGCTTGTGCAGTAGTGGACATTTTGCGTCCTGTGTCCGGCACCCTGCCTGGTGCTGCTGCCCTGCCGGCAGACACTGCTGCAGACGATGGCGACGCGGATGGCGCTGACATGGATTTCGCTGACACAGACGGTGCCGACATGGCCGGCACTGACACGGACGGTACGGTGCGTCCTGGATTAAATGCCGCATTTGAAGATGCAGCAGGATGAAACTCCTGCAGTCTCACAGGCTGAACAACACCGTGTTCCCCGGTCTTCTCCGCAGCGATTCTTGCCTGCGAAACTCTGGATATGCCTGTCATCTCCTGAAGGTGGCTCAGCTTCTCTTCCACTTCTTTCACCGTGCGATTCACCGTCGAAACAGTATTTTTCAGATTGTCATGCTTACTGTTCAACATATCGTAAAGAAACATTGCCTCCTCATGGTTCTTGTGTATCTCCGCAAGAACCGTATCGGAGTATTCGTTCACCGCCATAATCTTTTCGTTGGACAGACGTTCCAGTGAACGCTCCGTCTTTTCCATGGCATAGGTTACTGCCTCTTCCACCACGCCGTCCACTTGTCCTCTGACACTCTCCATCTCACGGCTCACCATGTCCGCAATTTCTTCCTTCAACAGTTCTTTGGACTGTTCTGAGGCCTCGCCTTTCTTTTCCGGGATTAAAAAACTCAATATAAATATGATTCCACCTGCAGCCAGCAGGACAATCTCTATAGTCTCCATCTCACATTCCTTTTCCCGGTATACTGTTTCATATCAGATCTTAATATCAAATCCTTTTTGCCCTTTCACCACAACCTGCTCCCTGGGCTGCTGCTTACGCCGCTTTCCGCCATCACCATAATATTCTCCGTTTCCCTTCTGGCGGGCATCCGGCTGCTTTTCGGACCACTGCGCATCATCACCGCTGTGTACTTCTTTTGTGATCCGCTGTTCATTTTTCTGCACCTGAAACTGTCCGTTGCTCTGGTCCACAAATGCCTTGTTATCCTCGTTCTGCTTGATAGAAGAATAATCCTGTGCCCTTGACACCGTAGTCAATTCAATAGCGCTGAATGCCATACTCGTCTCCCTATATCTGCCTTATAAAGATACCATCTTAACCTCGCCCTGGTCTCTCACAAACTTACAATAATGATAGCTGGTGTGAATCGTCTTGGTCGCGTCTCCTATGATAATTGTGGTTCCCGGAAACATCTCATTATTGACCAGAATTTCCGCCTGTCTTTGAGTCTCCATCATACGACGCATCTTGTCCAGCCGAGTCTCCAGTTCCCTGAGCTCCGCTGACTTTTCCTCCACCAGTCCTGCCACAGTCTTCATATACTTCAGCTGGCTCTCATTGAACTGGGCTCCCTTGCTCAGCTTCTCCTTGAAGTTCGCCAGAATCAGTTCTGCGTTCTGAACAGTCTTCATGGTATCCGCCTGATTCTTCTGAAGTCTGGTATACTGGGTCTTGATCAGGGGATTAACCCCCACCTCCAGAATGGTAGTTGCCCCCATGCTTGCGCCGATGGACTTGGCCTCAATTTTCTTGGCGGCCTGTACATATCCGCCGACAATCAGCCCTCTCTTGCCTTCCACAATGACTTCTGTCCCCGCCGACACACGGCTGTGAAGAATTGCGCCTGAGTGCACAAAACCTCCGGCCACAACCCTGGCATTCTCTAAGAATTTAACCATCACGTCGCCGCCTGCTTTCAGCATTCCTCCTGCCGCGCCGTTCATTCCCTTTCCGATGGTGATACAGCCTCCGGCAATGATCTTAGCCCCCTCTACCAGGCCATCAATTAAAACATTTCCTCCGGCCTTCACCTCAAAATTTGTGGTTACATTCCCGTCTATCTGGATACTTCCCTGATAATCCAGATTTCCCGTGGATACGTCAACATCCTTCACTACATAGACATCGGACACAAACACCTTGTCTTCCAGCAGCGTCACATGTCCGTCCACCATAGTATAAATCGTCCGCTTGTCATCGGACAGGCCGATGTTCTGTCCGAATTTCAGCGTAATCCGCTTTGGCTCCTTCGCCTTAAGTCTCTTGCCGAATATATCACTCCCGTCAATTCCCGGCACCTCCGGAATAATGCGTGCAAGAGCGTCTCCCTTTTTACACTGGTTGATGGTTGTCAGTGTAAAATAGTCCACACTGCCGTCCTCCTGTACCATGGGACGCCTGTGGGTCTCCGTGTTAAAGTAATACTCTATGCCGGCATCCACGCCGGGTGTAGGCTCCTTCCCCTTCGCAAGGACAATATCCGTACAGTAAAGTCCCTCTGACTGAAAGTGCTCCTGTAATTCCCCCATCTGTATGCCGTATACAATGTTCCGCAGCCGTAAATCCCTCAAAAAATCATCAAAAGTAAGCCTTTTTCCCACCTCTGTGGGCGGAATAAATCTTACCGTCGCATACATATTGTCTTCCGCTACATCCAATACATAAGATTCCGGATACGCAGGACAGGGTTCGCTTCCGAGATAGTAGACCGTCTCCTGCTCCTCCATAACCAGCATCTCCAGTTTATTGCGGTCATATACAATTCCATATCCGTCAAGATATTCGGCAATCTCTCCTACCCGCAGCACATCTCCCATATCGTCTGCAGGATATAGCTTTAACCCATAGCCGTTCTCATAATTTACCAATTGAAAGTAACCATTATGCATAGTATTCTCCTGTGAATATTGCGATGGCCCTCCAGCCGCTTTCTGTTTCCGAAAATTAGGCTAATTGTCTGTCAGAATTCCCATGTAGTTTCCCATTTTTGTCTTCATCTTCTGCAGGGCCCGGGTATGCAGCTGAGACACTCTGGACTCCGAAACCTCCAGAATGCTGCTGATCTCCTTTAGCGTCAGCTCCTCGTAATAGTACAACGTAATCACCTTCTGCTCTTTCTCCGTGAGCAGCTGCAACGCCTCCCCCAACACTTTTGTCAGTTCTTCCTTTTCAATCCGTTCCTCCGGAGCCTCAAACCGGGATGTAGTATGCCTGCCATAATCTTGAGACACATCACTTCCCTGCTCCATATACTCGTTCAAAGAAACTACTCCGGTAATCTTCATTTGAGACTGCCATTCCAGATACTCATCCTCCGAGATTCCCAGCCCGGCGGCAATCTCCTCATCGGTGGCGGCATGACCTGTGGCCTGTTCCACCTCACGCATGACTGTCTCAATCTTTTTCTGTTTCTGCCTGATGGTCCGGGGAATCCAGTCCATCTTGCGAATTTGATCCAGAATCGCCCCTCGGATCCGCAGACTGGCATAAGTTTCAAACTTGACTTCCTTAAAACAGTCAAACTTATCAATCGCATCAATTAATCCGAAAATACCATAGCTCACAAGGTCATCATACTCAACATTATAACCCAGATACATACTAAGGCGTCCTGCTACAACCTTCACAAGCGAAGCATATTCCAGAATAAGTTTTTCCCTGGCTTCCGATGATTTTGTCTTTGAATAATCTTCTAACAGCTTTCTTCTGCCTGCCTCATCCATGAAACATGCCGCTCCTTTCGTCTTTTTTTATTCTTCTTCGTCTGAAGCTTCGCCCTCTTCCCGGTCTTCAGCCGTCTCCTCCCGGCCTTCAGCCGCCTCTTCTGCTTCCTTCTCTATTACTTCTCCCTCTTCTTTCCGCTTTTTTTCATTCTGCATATCGAAATAGTTAAGGGTCCACACCAGAATACTGCCGAGCAGATAAAACAACACCAGCACCCCAAGCAGTATGCTCAGCCTCTCCACCATTGCGTAATCGCGTATGAAGGTAATAATACACGTAATTGCCCCCGCCAGAAGCATCAGCACCATCGGTAAATTCTTTCTGTTCATGCTCTAAATTTCCTCGTCAAATTATGGTTTCAGACCTGCCCACCGCACGGATAAGATAATCACCTGTCTCCGGATAAAAAATCACGGTTCTTCCATAATTTGCTCCCGTATCCTGTGCAATAATCGGTATATTCAATTCTTTCAATTTCGCCTTGGTTGCTTCCACATTTCTGTCGCCAACCTGACCTACATTCACATTGCCCTGGCCCTGAAAGGGGAACATGGTCGCTCCTCCGGCAATTTTTGCCACCATGCGCTTGCGCATTGCCCCAAGCTTTTCCATCTGTCTGACAAGCTCCACTATACCCGTATCGGCAAACTTTGCAATATTTGCCTGGCCGTTTCGCATCGCCGTACTGTCCGGCAGCATAATATGGGCCAATCCACCTATCTTTGTCTGCGGGTCCCTGATAGCAATCCCCACACAAGAGCCAAGTCCCAGAGTAGTCACTCCGTCGGGGCTAACGCAAGTCTTCAAGTCCGCCATTCCAACTTTTATTATTTCACTCATGCTTCATTCCCGTTTCTCTTGTTTCTCTTATATTTTCGAAATCTCCGTTCAAATAAGCACGCCCTCGTTTCATCATACCACCGGCAGCCCCAATGATGTCAGAATCTTTGCATATGATTCCATATCCGGAATCAGGATAAAATATCCGTCCAGCTGTATCTCATCATGGAACTGCGACTGAATCAGAAGAATCTTGTCGCCGAAAATGCCAAACTGAATTGCAGGCACACTAAGTATTGCCCCCGCCATATCCACGGTCAGCGCCGGAGGTGTGGGAAATATCTTTAAATTTGTAAGGGTGGACAGAGAGTTAAGATAGGCACCTGTAATGATGTTGCCCACTTCCTTCATCGCCGACAGCCCCATCTCCTCAAATTCATTTCCCTCCGGCAGCATGCCCATGGTAATTTTCTGAATCAGATGCCTTGCGGTATGCTCCTCCACCATGAACATCATGCTTCCTGTAATATCTCCCTCGACACCAAGGAACACGCCCACCATGATCAGTTCCTCGCCGCCCATCATCTCACCGACTTCCGAGAATTCAAGCAGCTTAACCTGGGGAACCTTCATATCAACTTTGCACTGCAGCATCTGCGACAGTGCCGTCATTGCGTTTCCTGCGCCGATATTTCCTAATTCCTTCAGGACATCATAATATGTTTCAGTAACCTGCTCTAAGCTCATGCCTCCCATGAAACCTGTTCTCCTTATCTCTAATTAATACTAATTTCCCTCCAGGCTGATAACGCTCAAATCAAACAGGGAAATTAACTCGCCGTTGTGCTTACCCACCGCATTGATCAGACTCGACTTCTCTTCCTTTGCATTATATGTAATCTTCTCAATCTCATTGACAGAAAGTGAAACTACCTCTTTCACCTCGTCAACCAGAATACCGACATTACCCTCCTGCTCCAGTTTCAGGACAATAATCCTGGTTGCCTTGGTAATGACATCATCCTCCAGATCCATCTTCAGGCGCATGCTTATGACCGGGATAACCTCACCCCGCATATTGATTACTCCCTTCAAAAATGCAGGCATTTTGGGGATTCGTGTGATAGACTGCATCCTCACAATGTTGTCAATGCTGCGGATGTCTATTCCGTACTGTTCCTCGCCCAGTCTGATTACTATATACTGAATGGTTTCTCCGGCAGCCTTGCCCTCTTCTACCAGCAACTCCTGTACCGTACTTTTACCCAGTTCCATATCCGTCTGCTCTCCCTTCCTAAATCAGTGCGTTGGCATCCAGAATCAGAGCGATCTCGCCGTCGCCCAGAATGGTTGCACCACTGATAAATTTACACTGCTTGATATATTTGCCCAGGGATTTGATGACAATTTCCTGCTGGCCGATAAGTTCATCTATCACAAGGCCCGCCATTTTGTCTCCCTTCTTTACGATAACTACAACCAGGTTTTCATCCGCCGCTCTCTTGCTCTCAATATCAAGCACCTCATTCAGGCGGATCAAAGGGATAACCTGCCCGCGAAGATGGATAACTTCTTTGTTCTGCACCAGTTTCACATCGCTGGGAACAATATCCTCCAGGGTCTGTATGGAGCCCAGAGAAATGGCATACTTCTCATCTCCCACGACCACCATCAGCGCCTGAATGATAGCCAGAGTCAGCGGCAGTCTGATAGTCCATGTGCTTCCCTCCCCCAGCTTGGTCTTTACCTCCACCTCGCCGCTTAAGGATTCGATCTTGGACTTCACCACATCAAGCCCAACGCCTCTTCCTGAGACATCTGTAACCTTTTTGGCCGTGGAAAAGCTGGGCAGAAACAACAGATTAACAATCTCCTTATCTGTCATATTGGCTGCCTGCTCGGGAGTGATGCTGCCCCTCTCGATGGCCTTCTCCTTTACTGCCTCCGTATCAATGCCGTTTCCATCATCCCTCACCTCAATGACAACGTTATTGCCATCCTGATAAGCATCCAGGAAAATGGAACCCACCGACGGCTTCCCGCGCTGCGCACGCACCTCCGCAGACTCTATTCCATGATCTGCCGAGTTTCGTAACAGATGCATCAGCGGGTCACCGATCTCATCCACCACAGTACGGTCCAGCTCAGTCTCCTCACCGGACATATACAGCTCCAGCTTTTTATCCAGCTTCTTGGAAAGGTCGCGGATCATTCTGGGGAACTTATTCACCACACTCTCAATGGGAACCATTCGAACCTTCATAACCGACTCATGAAGGTTGGTGGTGACCTGCTCCAGATACTCGATCTGTTCATTAAACGCACTGTTGGTATTGGTCTGCTCCTGACTGGATACCGACACCAGTGAATTCTTTGCTATGATCAGCTCGCTGACCAGATTCATCAGAGAGTCCAGTTTTTCAATATCCACACGGACTGTGCGGTTCACTACCGGCTTCGAGGCAGCCTTCTTTGTATCCTGCTTTGCCGGTGCCGCCTGGGCCGGGGCCACTGCCGCTTCCGCCTGAGGCTCTGAGGATGCCGCAGCGCTTTCCGCCGGTACAGACTTCTCTTCCACGGCTGCTTCCGCTTCTGTCTTCTCTTCCTCCGCCTTCTTGTAAGAGGGATTGTTTTCCAGCATAATGAGAGCTCCCGTGGCTTTTTCAATCTCGGACACACTCTCTGCCGCCTCTATGATCTTGTCAAGTTCTGCATCAGAAAGCAGCATCAGCGTGAAATCTCTGTCAAACTTTTCGTCCTCCACATCCTGAGCGCTGGGCATGGAAACAATGATCTCCGCCATCTCCTCCACCGCCTTGAACACCAAAAATGCCCTTGCGGCCTTCAAAATACAGTTTTCCTGAACCACCACATTCAGCCCGTAAACCTTCTTGCCCTGGTTTTGAGCCTCCTTGATCACGGAAATCTGAGACTCATCCAGCGCTATGTCATTCCACTTATCTCCGCCCACAGGCTCCGAAGCAGCGGCAGCCGCAGATGCATCTCCAGCCGGTTCAGGAGTTCCGCCGTTCTCTCCGTTCAAAATATCATTCAGCTGCTTAATCAGCGCTTCGTTGTCATTAGTTCCTTCGTCAGCGTTGTTCTGAATATTATCGGTATACTCTTCCAGTGCGTCAAGACACTGAAAAAGAACATCAATCAGCTTAGGCTGCACCTTGATATTGCCGTTGCGCACCTCTGAGAACACGTTTTCCATATCATGGGTCAGATTCTGCATCCTCTTATAACCCATGGTACCCGCCATTCCCTTCAGTGAATGTGCCGCACGGAAAATTTCGTTGACGGTGTCCTCTCCCTCCGGATCAGATTCCAGTTCCAAAATCTGCGTGTTCAGATTTTGCAAGTGCTCCTTGGTCTCGTCAAGGAAGATTTCAAGATACTGATTTACGTCCATACTGCTTACCCATCCCTTTCTTTTGTGGCTATGCTTTCACACCAACATTTAAGATGATTTCCTGTGCAATCTGGCCCAGAGGCACCACCTGGTCTGACAGACCCGCTGTCTCAACCGCCTTTGGCATACCGTACACCGTACAGGTTGCCTGATTCTGCGAAATCACATGAATCGGCCTTTTTGCTTTCAGATTTCGGATTCCTTCTGTTCCGTCCGCCCCCATTCCCGTCATGACAACACAGACAATTTTGTCATAGCGGCTGTCTGCCAGCGATTCGAACATATAATTTGCACAGGGTTTGACGCCTTCTCTGCTGGGCTCGTCCGAATAGTGGATGACACACTTGCTGCCCATACGTTTCACATTCATGTGCATACCACCCATAGCGACATAGACACACCCGCACTGCAGCTCATCCCCCTCCTTGGCCTCCTTCACCTGTATCGGACTCAACTCATTGAGCCGCTCGGCAAGAGAAGCCGTAAATCCTTTGGGCATGTGCTGTACCAGAAGAACCGGTGCATCCAGTTCCGCAGGAAGTCTGGGGATCACCTCATGCAACGCCTTGGGCCCGCCCGTTGAACTCGCAATGGCAACCACCTTTGTGCCGGGGGCTTTCGCAGAATATTTTCTTGCGATGTCCACCATTTTAGCGGTAACCTGTCTGCTCTCCTGAATCCTCTCACGGGACTCAAATTCAGGCGGCTGGCTGTTTACCACAACCTCCAGCGTCTCTATAAACTTTTTCCTGAAGGTATCCACACGACAATCCACTGCACTGTCCGGCTTATGTACGAAATCAAGCGCACCCAGTTCCAGCGCGTCAAGAGTAAGCTTTGCCCCCTCCCGTGTATCCGTACTGGCCATCATGATCCGCGTGCGAATCTTATTCTCACGCAGCTTTTCCAACAGCTGAATACCATTCAATTTCGGCATGTTTACATCGAGAACCACTGCATCATACTGGTTCCTGCTGAGCAGGTCCAGCGCTTCCAGACCGTTCGTCGCTCTGGCAACAACATGGAATCTTTCATCTGAGTCAATTATATCACAGAGGACTCTTCTCATGAGTGCAGAGTCATCAACAACTAGAATTTTTTTCTGTGTCATGAATCATTTTCCTTTCTACGACTCTTTCTTTCTTCTTCAAAAATATACTTGATAATTTCCTCTCTCGTCTTTTGATCCATATCATAGTACTGCACCCGGTGCTCCCAGGTTCCCGGACGATTTTCCAGCTCTTTGGCGCTCAGAACCTTGCCCACAACCTCATATTGCTTTTTCTCCCCGTCCTTCAACAAATGATAGCTGATGTACATAAAGCTGTCCACATCATATTTCTGAGCAGAGATAAACCTTAAGCCGCCGCCGCTGATATCCACGATGACGCTCTGACGCAGCGGAAGCCCCGGAGTCAGCATGTAGTTCTCGCTCTCTTCTATGGCCTGGATTTCCTCCTCCTGCAGGTTTCTTGCGCACATTTCCAACGCGCAGCTGAACCGATAGTATTCGCGTCTCTGATATTTTCTGAGGTTGCTTGTCATCTCCACCACCAGGAGATACACATTATTGCTCTTGTACCTGTCAATAATCCTGGCAAAGCACTGAAAGAGACCGCTGGTGCCGTAAAACACCAGATCAAACTCACTGTCCACCGGAAGCAGAATGAGCTTCGTCTGTTCCATGGGCATCATGATTTCCAGCGTATCCTCCGAAAGAAAATCGTACAGAGAACTGTAAAACGTCCTCTTCTTACCATCCCGCTGCACCTGTTTTTCTCCGGCACGACCCACTGCCTGTAATTCGATCTTGTCACCTATTGAAACAAATTTTGAAAGCATTGAAACCATCTTGACCACCTACCCTATTCTTTACTTTTTCCCTGTTATAAGGTGAGAGAAAAATGCCGCCATACCTCTTCTTGGCTGCCGTTCCTCCTCCTCTCTGCCCAGAAGCTTCTGAGCCATCCTTTCGTATGCCATTGCCGACTTCGCTCCCGGATTCTGAATTGAAACCGGCATCTGCTGCATCACTGCCCGAAGCAGATGTACATCCTCCGGAATGCTGCCCAGATACGTCATTGGTATCTTCAGATACCGCGATACTACCGCATTCAGCTTATCAAAAAGTATCAATCCCTCATTTTCCTTCTCCACCCTGTTGGCAATCATCTTCACCTTAGTGGCTTCCTCGCTGAACCTGGGATGTCTGTACAACGCCTTCAACAGGGAATAGGAATCCGTGATGGATGTTGGTTCCGGCGTAGTCACCAGCAGGATTTCCCCGCTCGCCACCAGAAATTCCAGCACCGCATCTGAAATTCCGGCTCCGGTGTCCACAATGATAATGTCCGCTATAGAATCCAACTGCACCAGATTCTGTATGATACAGCTTAAGTAATCACGGCTCAGATTTGACATCCCGGCAATTCCGCTTCCGCCCGAAATGAACCCCACATCCATCGGGCCCCAGGTAATAATCTCCGTTATACTCTTCCCCTGGTAAATCAGATCGCAGAAGTTATGTTTCGGAACTGTACCAAACATAATCTCAATATTGGCGAGTCCAAAATCGGCATCCAATATAATAATCTTTTTATCCATTTTCCGGAACTGTATCGCCAGATTGATAGACGTGTTGGACTTTCCAACACCACCCTTGCCACTTGTCACAGTGATGACACGGGCCAGCGGTTTCGACTGCTGCTGACTTGCTTTTATAATTCTTAATTGTTCCGCCTGATCCATGCCGCTCTCCTTTCCTAAATATCCGGCACCGAAATCTCTTGTACTATGTCCTTTCGTGCCCTCGGTGTTGAAAGAATGCTTTGCATTCTTATCATTATAGAGATTCCCGTCGTCCTGTGCTAAGCAGGCTCTTCACCGTCTTCTGCGGGTTAAACAACTCAATGTCATCCGGTACATTCTGTCCAAAAGTTACATAGGCAATGGGCGCTTCCACGCACAGCCTGAGATTCATCAGATTTCCCAGAGATGACGTTTCATCCAGCTTTGTAAAAATCATCTGATAATCGGTTATCTCCTTGTAACTCGCGGCAATCCGCTGTAAATCCCGGTATTTTGTAGTGGCGGAAAGCACCAGAAAGGTCTGACATTCTCCTGCCTCCTGCACTGCCTCCAGCAACAGCTTCATCTTCTCCAGCAGCTCCTCATTCTGATGTGAATGCCCTGCAGTGTCCACAAAAATATAATCAAAATCCCTGAAATCCGATACTGCCGCTTTCGCCTCCTCCTCCGAATAGATGACTCTGAAAGGCGCTTCCAGAATGTTGGCATAAGTGCGCAGCTGTTCCGCCGCCGCAATGCGGTAGGTATCTGCAGTGAGAAGCGCTACCTTCTTCTTCTGCTCCACTGAAAAATGGCTTGCTATCTTGGCGATAGTAGTGGTCTTCCCGATTCCCGTAGGACCCATAAACAACAACGTCTTCGGACCCTTGGCCGCCGGGGTGATTCCCTCGGCCTTGCCGAATTTTAAGATCATTTTCTGGTATACATTCGCCAGAATATAGTCAAAGGGCAGATTGGGTTTTCTGTTCTTCTCCACATCATCCACAATCTGATTGGCATACTTCTCATCCACCTCGTTCTCCATCATGGTGTTGTAGAGCAGCCGGATAAACTTTTCCTGCTCCCTGCTCCCGTCATCAGGTGCCGTCTCGCCCTCTTTTGCTTCCCCTTCCTGGACCGCGGCCTCGTCATCCGCGTGTTCTCCCTTTGCCTCTTCCTGTTGGAAACGGGTTACAAGCATGGTCTGTAAGCTGTCCAGCTTCTTCTCTATATTCTGGGAGCTCTCGCTCATGACATTCACGGCATTCTGTGCGACGCGCACGCCCTCCTCCAGCTTTGCCGCATCCGGGTCAATCCTGGCCGCTTCTCTGCGGACAGCCTGCAGTGAATCGCTGTCCTCCTCCAGCGCAACAGTGACTTCCACCTGTTTGCCTCCGAAGACTCCTGAAAATCCTTTTTTCTTTGTAGTTTTTACGTTCATGACCACAAGGCCGTTTCCCAGTTCCTTCCTTGCGGTTTCCGTTGCCTCTTCTTCCGTCTTACCCACAAATTTTTTGATTATCATTATGCCGTCACCATCCCAACTGACTGTAATTCTACATTAGACTCCACTTCATTATATGACACTACCACAAGTTCCTTGAAGTAATCCTCCGTCAGGCGTTTAAAATACATGCGCACAATAGGCGATGTGATAACAATCGGACTCTTTCCCAGATTTTCCAGCTTCTGGACCTCCTTGCCCACAGAGTCGATAATTGCCCTCGATCTGCTCGGGTCCAGATTCAGGAATGCGCCGTTCTCCGTCTGCTTGACACTTCCCATAATCTCCTGCTCTATCTTAGGATCCAGCGTCACTACGCTGGTGGTCTCATGGGAAGGGAAGTACTTGGTGGAAATGGCACGCTTCAGGCTCTGGCGTACATATTCCGTAAGAATGTCCACATCCCGGGTGGTAGGCGCATAGTCCGCAAGCGTCTCCATAATGGTAAGCAGATCCCTGATTGAAATTCCTTCCTTCAGAAGATTCTGCAGAACCTTCTGAACCTCTCCCAGGCCAAGCAGCTTCGGCACCAGCTCCTCCACCAGAGACGGATTGGTCTCCTTCATATTATTGACAAGGTTCTGAACATCCTGACGGGTCAGCAGCTCATCTATATACAGTCTGATGACCTCCGTCAGATGAGTCGCAATGATGGAGGGCGGGTCAACAACAGTATACCCCAGACTCTCCGCTCTTTCTCTCTGGCTCTCGGTAATCCAGATAGCCGGAAGGTGGAATGAAGGTTCAAAGGTGGGAATACCCGTGATCTCCTCCTCCACATAACCGGGATTCATTGCCATGTAATGGTCAAACAATATCTCTCCTTCACTGACCTGGATTCCCTTTATCTTGATAATATACTGATTCGGATTTAACTGAATATTATCACGCAGTCGAATGATGGGCACCACCGTACCAAGCTCCAGCGCAATCTGCCTTCTTATCATGACCACGCGGTCCAGAAGGTCTCCGCCCTGGTTCACATCCGCAAGGGGAATGATGCCGTAACCGAATTCCAGCTCAATGGGATCCACCTGAAGCAGACTGTTCACATTCTCGGGCTGTCTGATTTCCTCCGCCGCAGCCTCCTCCTCATCTACTGCCTGCTCGATACCGGCTGTCTCCAGATTACCGGCCATCATCCTGCCGCCGACCACAAAAAGCAGCCCCAGACCCACAAACAGAATGGTATTCAACTCCGTCACAACGCCCAAAAAGGCAAGTGTAGCACCCACCAGGTACATGACCTTAGGCACGCCAAAGAGCTGTCTGACAATCGCCGGGCCGAATTCCGCCTCCTTGCTTCCCTTTGTGACAAGAATACCTGTGGAAAGCGAAATCAGCAGGGAAGGGATCTGGCTCACCAGGCCGTCACCGATGGTCAGGATGCCATAGGTATCCAATGCAGTGCCGGCGTCGAGTCCGCCACGGAGCACGCCCATGGCAATACCGCCCACCAGGTTGATGGCCGTAAGCAGAAGGCCCGCCACGGCATCTCCCTTTACATACTTCACGGCACCGTCCATGGATCCGAAGAAGCTGGACTCCTGCTGTATCTTGTCCCGCCTCGCCTTGGCTTCCTTATCATCTATGGCTCCTGTATTCAAATCCGCATCAATCGCCCTCTGCTTACCGGGCATAGCATCCAGGGTAAATCTTGCGGTTACCTCAGCCACACGCTCAGAACCT
>CAMWJV010000093.1 GCA_947174665.1 uncultured Lachnospiraceae bacterium | reverse complement strand
TCATCTGCTTTTTCATGTTGGCTGGAATAGTATTCGCAGGTGTCAGGTGCAGGAAAGCTGAGCAGTGGATTCAGGAAAAAGGGAAGAGCTGCCGGGGGGGATTCTGCATGGCAACTCTGTTTGTCTGGGCTTTTGTTTCCCTGTCCCGGATCAGCGTCTTTCTCTATTTTAACTTTTGAATAACTAATGTTATGAAAAAGCGTTGGACATAGTGAGGTATCTAAATGATAAATAAGAAAACGGCATTGAAACGACTTATTATTTTTATTGCGGCAGAATTGGCGATGGTTGCTGCCGCAGTATGGCTGGCGGATCCCTTTTATCAATATCATGAGCCTTTTTTTAATCTGAAAGCAGTCCTGAATGACAGAGATAATCAGGTGGCGGGAACCATACGGAATTTTTGCTATGATAGCTTGCTTGTAGGTTCCTCGGTTGCTGAAAACTTTGACACGGACTGGCTGAATACGGCATATGACTGCAATGCGCTGAAAGTAATCAGAGCTTCCGGCTCTATGGCAGACCTCCTGTACTATGTGGATATGGCGGAAGAAGAGCAGGACATCAAAAATATTTTCTGGTGTCTTGATATTTTTGCTATGGACGCTTCCACAGAGGTTCAGTTGTATGATGACGATGTCCCGCGATATCTTCATACCAAAACACCCCTGGATGACATGCCATACCTGTTTAACAAGGAAATTCTGCTGGAGAAGATACCGGCTATGATAGTATGCTCTCTAAAGGGAATCAATACGGGAGGACAGGCATATAATTGGGCGGCCGGCAAAAATTTCAGTGCGGAGGGAGCTATGAGATGGTATGAAAGGCCGGAGGACGCAGGACAGAATATCGTAGAAATGGACCCGGAACTGTATATGGAGACAGTAGAGGATAATATAAAAATGCTGGCTGCACAGATTGAAAAGCATCCTGAAATACAGTATCGTTTTTTGATTCCGCCTTATTCCATGCTGTGGTGGGACTGTGCATGGGTGAACGGGGAGGAAGAAGAAAGATTTTATGTTTTGGAAAAGACAATGCCTGTGCTGCTCACCTTCGACAATGTGGAAATCTACTATTTCCAGAATGACAGGAACATTATATGTGATCTGGATAATTATATGGATATGATTCACTATTCGCCGGAAGTCAATCAATTTATGCTGGAGCAGATGCGGGCGAGCAGCTACCGGCTGACAGAGGAAAAACGCGAGGAGACACTGGCGGATATGCGGAGCCTGACTCACGCTATCCATGAGGATGAAATCTATCGGTACTATAGACGGTAATATTTTCAGAATTAAGTATGGTACAGCGCCTTGGAATATGATATAATGTCCGAAGAAGATAAAACAAGCGACTGCGGCCCGGCATGGGCAGAAATGAGGTAAAATAGCATGAGTTATATGGATGAATTCAATTTTTGGCTGGAAGATGATTATTTTGACCAGGACACAAAGAATGAGCTGCTGGCAATCCGCAATAATCCCGGCGAGATAGAAGAGCGGTTTTATAAGGAACTGGAATTCGGAACCGGAGGACTGCGGGGCGTAATCGGCGCAGGTACCAACCGTATGAATGTTTATACAGTGCGCAAGGCTACTCAGGGCCTGGCAAACTTTATTTTAAAGCAGGGCACACAGGCGAAGGGAGTTGCCATCGCATATGACTCCAGAAGGATGTCACCTGAATTTGCAGATGTGGCGGGACTTTGCCTGGCTGCCAACGGCATCAAGGCTTATGTGTTTGACTCATTGAGACCTACGCCGGAGCTTTCCTTTGCGCTCCGCACACTGGGCTGCACCGCCGGAATCGTGGTGACGGCAAGTCATAATCCCCCTGAGTACAACGGATATAAGGTGTATTGGGAGGATGGCGCTCAGGTTACTTCACCCAAGGACGTTCAGATTATTGAAGAGGTAAAGGCAATCAAGGACTTCCACCAGTGTAAGACCATGGAGAAGGAAGCGGCCATTGCCGCCGGGCTGTACCAGGTGATCGGCAGGGAGATTGATGACAAGTACATGGCAGAGCTGAAAAAGCAGATCATTCATCCCGATGTGATCAAGGAGATGGCTGAGGACATCAAGATTGTGTATACACCCCTCTGCGGAACAGGCAATCTCCCTGTGAGAAGGGTGCTTTCCGAGCTTGGCTTCAAAAATGTATATGTGGTTCCCGAGCAGGAAAATCCCGACCCGAATTTCACCACACTGGATTATCCGAATCCGGAAGACCCTAAAGCTTTTACATACGCGCTGCGCCTCGCAAAGGAGAAGGATGCAGATATCGTTCTTGCAACCGACCCTGATGCAGACCGTCTGGGCGTTTACGCCAAGGATACAAAAACCGGCGAATATGTTTCCTTTACGGGCAATATGTCAGGCATGCTGATCGCGGAGTATATCCTGAGAGAGAAGACCGCCACAGGTACAATGCCTGAAAATCCTGCATTGGTGACTACTATTGTGACCACCAACATGACCAGGCCCATCACCGCCGCTTACAATGTGAAGATGATCGAGGTGCTGACGGGATTCAAGTTTATCGGCGAACAGATCAAGCTGTTTGAGCAGACCGGCAGCAATCATTATGTATTCGGTCTGGAGGAGAGCTATGGCTGTCTGGCGGGAACCCATGCCAGGGATAAGGACGCCATTGTGGCCGTTATGTGTCTCTGCGAGGTTGCCGCATACTGCAAGAAGCATGGCAAGACGCTGTGGGATATGATGCTGGATACCTATGAAAAATATGGTTATTATAAGGAGAGCCAGTACACTATTACCATGAAGGGAATCGACGGCGCGAGACAGATTGCGGAGATCATGGATAAGCTGCGGAAGAATCCGCCAAAGGCGTTCGGTGCCAGGAAGGTATTGAAGTTCAGAGACTATCAGACGGATAGGGTTGTGGATATGGAGAGCGGAGCTGAGACAAAGACAGGGTTGCCTAAGTCCAACGTGCTCTATTTTGAACTGCCCGATGACGAATGGTGTTGTGCCCGTCCTTCCGGTACGGAGCCGAAGATTAAGTTTTATATGGGTGTGAAGGGAAGCAGCATCCGGGATGCGGAGGCAAGGCTGGAACAGTTGACGGAGGATTTGAAAGCCGAACTGTAGGAACATGAAAGGATTCCCTGCCGTACAGGCAGGGAATTCTCTTATTATAACTATAATGATGTTAAGAGGAAAGTGTATGATTAGCTTTGCAGATGTGAAAAGGACATTATATTTTTTAAAGCGAAACGGAATAGAAAGCACACGTTATGAAATACGCGAAAAGCTGGAACAGAGGAAGCAGCCGATTTACAGGTGGGAACTGGCATCCTTAGAGGAGCTGAAGCGCCAGAAGCGCTGGGCGGAGGAGAACAGCATTCCGCATAAGTTCAGTATTGTGGTTCCCGCATACCGCACCCGGGAAAATTGTCTGCGGGATCTGGTGGATTCTCTGCTGTTCCAGAGCTATCCTTACTGGGAACTGATTCTGGCGGATGCAACAGAGAAGAAGACCGTTTCGAAGGTGATGAAGGAATTTGAAGACCCACGCATCCGCTATGTGCATCTTGGGAGCAACAAGGGAATTTCGGAAAACACCAACAGAGCACTGGAACTGGCTACAGGGGATTATGTGGGGCTTTTGGATCATGATGATACACTGACTCGGGATGCATTGTATGAGATAGCCGTCCGGATAGAAGAAAAGCGTCAGGCGGGCATGGATATTCAGCTGTTGTACTCGGACGAGGATAAAAGCGACAAAGAGATGCTGATATTCTACGAGCCAAACAGAAAAGAAAACTTTAATCTTGATTTATTATTGTCAAATAATTACGTATGTCATTTTATGGTAATGAAGAGGGAACTGATTCAGAAGCTGAAGCTGCGAAAAGAATTTGATGGGGCACAGGATTATGATCTGGTGCTCCGTGCGGTGGATGAACTCACGGGAAGAGAGGATACCATCCTGCATGTTCCCAAGGCAATTTATCACTGGCGCTGTTACGGCGGTTCTACATCGGAGAATCCCTGGAGCAAGCGTTATGCTTATGACGCAGGCCGCAGAGCGGTGCAGGGTTTTGTGGACAGAAGAGGCTGGAATGCGAAGGTGGTGGAAATGGCGCATCCCGGTTTCTATCGTCTGGAATATGACGGAAGTCCGTTGAAGGTTCGGGATGACCTGGCGGCGGTGGGCGGCAGACTGACCGAAGACGGGAAGGTTACAGGGGGAAGAATGGGGGCGGATGGTTCGGTTTTTTATGAGGGACTGCCCACAGTATACAGCGGGTATCTTCATCGGGCGGTACTGCAGCAGGATGCGGAGGCGCTGGATGTGCGTAATATGGAATTACGGGAATCTTTGAGAGGACTCTTTGAAAAAATAACGGGCGTTCCATATAAGACTTTGCCGGGAACGGAAAAATTTGACGCCGCAACTCTGCCTGCCGGGACAGATCCGATAGAGGTCAGTCTCCGGCTAAGCAAGGCTTTGCGCGACCGGGGATATCGCCTTCTGTATCAGCCTTTGTAAATAGCCCGTTCACTGACAAAGCCGGTATGTTTAGGAGAGGGTATGTGCAAAATAACAGTAGTTATACCAAATTATAACGGAATTCGGTTTCTGAAAGAATGCCTGGACTCTGTTCTTGCGCAGGCTGCAGATACGCCCGGATACGAGGTTCTGGTTGTTGACAACGGTTCCACTGACGGCAGTCTTGAACTGCTGCGGGAGAATTATCCCCAGGTACAAGTGGAAGCGCTTCCCGAAAATACCGGATTTTGTCATGCGGTAAATATAGGACTGCGCTTAGCTGAGTCTCCTTATGTCATTCTTTTGAACAATGACACAAAAGTTAAATCTGGCTTTATAAAGAGCTTGTGTTATGCTATTGAGGATAAACCTGAAGCCTTTTCAGTCAGTGCGAAAATGCTTATGTGGGATAATCCGGAGCTGCTGGATGACGCGGGAGATCGTTACTGTGTCTTCGGCTGGGCCTATGCCCGGGGAAAAGGCAAGCCGGCGGAGCGGTATTCCTCGCCCTGCGAGATATTCGCCGCCTGCGCCGGTGCCGCAATCTATAGAAAAAGCATATTTGAGGAAATCGGTTATTTTGATGAGGAGCATTTTGCCTATATGGAGGACCTGGATATGGGGTATCGGGCTCGGATATATGGCTATCGCAGCTACTATGAGCCGGGGGCGGAAGTAATCCATTACGGCAGTGCGTCCAGTGGCTCGCGGTATAATGAGTGGAAGACTTCTCTTGCCTCGGCAAACAATGTTTATGTAGTGGGGAAGAATATGCCGTTTCTGCAGTGGGTTTGGAATCTGCCCTTTTTGGTTCCGGGATTTTTGTTAAAGTTTGCTTTTTTTTGCGGCAAAGGTATGGGAAGGGCATATATCGGAGGGTTTTGGAGAGGCATTGTCAGGCTTGTGACTTCTGAGGGAAGGAGTCACAAGGTAAGATTTCAGATCAGGCACCTGAGAAACTATCTTGCGATTCAGGGTCAGCTATATCTCAATGTTCTTCGGTTTCTTAAGAAATCTTAAGAAACAGCTTCATAATTTCATAAGTTGTTTCCTGTATAATAAAGTTATTCGGCGGATGAGCAAAGCATGTGGAGCAATTTATGATAAAGGATAACCAGAAAGTATTCAACCGATTAATGGTGATCATTGATGCTGCCATCACGGTGGCATCTTTTATGCTTGCATATTTTTTCAAATTTTATGTTCTGAGCAGCGGTCCCGGGCCGGGAGTTCTTCCGGCTATAGAATACTTCAGGCTTCTCATATTTATTGTTCCTGTTTATATGCTGATCTACTATTCCTGCGATGTGTACGCGCCAAAGCGCACAGTGCGCCGCAGATTTGAGATTGCCGGGATAGTGAAAGCAAACACCATCGGAATCATGGCTCTGATCATACTCCTGTACATGATCATCCGGGAGATTAATGTGTCCCGTTCCGTAATGGCATTTTTTTATGTATTTGATATTTTTATTACCTCCTGTTTTCGGCTTGCTCTGCGAAAAGGGCTGAGGACAATACGGAGTAAGGGATATAACCTGAAGCATCTTCTTTTGGTGGGATATTCCAGAGCAGCGGAGGAATATATAGACAGGCTGACTGACAATCCTCAGTGGGGGTATGCGGCCGTGGGGATTCTGGATAACAATATACCTGCGGGAACGGTCTATCGGGGAGTGAAGGTTCTGGGGAGTCTGGGAAATCTGGAGATCATCCTGCCGGAAAACAAACTGGATGAGATAGCAATCACGCTTTCTTTGAAGGATTATGATTACCTGGAAACGATTGTGGGAATCTGTGAAAAATCGGGAGTTCATACAAAGTTTATCCCGGATTACAACAGTCTGATTCCCAGTAAGCCCTATACGGAGGATCTGATGGGACTTCCGGTTATCAACATACGGTATGTTCCGCTGACAAACACCGGAAACAAGTTTTTAAAACGGACTATGGATATTCTGGGTTCCGTGTTTGGAATCATTGTAACCTCGCCTGTCATGCTGCTGGCGGCGGTTCTGGTGAAAATGACAAGTCCCGGACCTGTGATCTTTAAACAAGAGAGAGTGGGACTTCATAACAGGCCTTTTTACATGTATAAGTTTCGCAGTATGGAGCAGCAGAAGCCAAAGGATGAAAAAAAGGCATGGACCGTCCGCAATGACCCGAGGGTGACAAAGGTGGGAAGGCTGCTGCGGAGAACAAGTCTGGATGAACTGCCGCAGCTGTTTAACATACTTAAGGGCGACATGAGCCTTGTAGGACCCAGACCGGAGCGCCCGCTGTTTGTGGAGAAGTTCAGGGAGGAAATTCCCAGATACATGGTGAAGCATCAGGTGCGGCCGGGGCTGACCGGCTGGGCTCAGGTGAACGGTCTGCGGGGAGACACTTCCATACGAAAGCGTATTGATTACGACATATACTACATTGAGAACTGGACACCCGGCTTTGACATAAAGATTATTCTTATGACTTTTTTAACGGGTTTTGTCAACAAGAATGCTTATTGATAAAGGAGAAGGTATTATGGCAGCGAAGCAGAGAAGGCAAAATGCAGCGGCAGGTTCCGCAAGGGGAGGTTCTGCGAGGGGAGGTTCCGTAAGTGCTGCGCAGGCGGCAGTGATGAAGCGGAAAAGCAGACGCAAGCTGATTATTTTTGTGTTTGAAGTCATAATCATTCTGATTATGCTGGCGGCGCTTTGGATGGCGTCTCGTATCTCCACCCAGGGACCGAAAATTGTAGAGATTACCCCGGACGAGGTGGCGATTCCGCAGCAGATACAGGTGGCTAAGGAGCAGGGAGAAAGTGCCATGCTTGGGTACAGGAATATCGCGCTGTTCGGCGTGGATGCCACAAGCGAGAAGGAAGTGGAGAAGAACAGCCGCAGCGATACGATCATGATTGCAAGCATCAATATGGATACCGGCGACATCAAGCTGGTCAGCGTATACCGTGACACCTACCTGAATATCGGCCACAGCGACGGCGAGGAGAATGACACATACACAAAGTGCAACGCGGCCTATGCAAAGGGCGGTCCCACGCGGGCTATCCGAATGCTGAATACGAATCTGGACATGGACATTGAGGATTTTGTGACGATAGGATACAACAGCCTGATAGATGTGGTTAACGGGCTGGGAGGTGTCTGGGTTGAGATTAAGCAGAACGAGATCAGCTACCTCAATGATTACCAGAAAAGTATTGTGGTTCAGTGGAAATACGGTGTCAAGGGCAGCGGTACTAACGGCGAGATAACGGAAGAGGATTTGAGGGTGCTGAAGCCTTCCGATTACACGCCTGTGAAGGAAGCGGGATATCAGCTGCTGGATGGACTTCAGGCAGCGGCTTACTGCCGTATCCGTTATGTGGGAAATGACTTTGCGCGCACCGAGCGGCAAAGAACCGTTCTGAAGGCAATTCAGGATCAGGCGCTGAAGGCTGACCTGAACACGCTGACAAATCTGTTTAACAAAGTGGTGGGACAGGTTTATACCAGCCTTAGCAAGGAAGAGATGCTGGAAATGCTGGGCAAGATCGCTTCTTTTAAGATCGTGGACGAGAGCGGTTTCCCCTGCGATGGTCAGTTTGTCACCGGCAATATCGGGGCAAGCGGAAGTTGTATTGTTCCCACGGATTTGGAGGCCAGTGTAATCTGGCTGCATCACTTCCTTTTTGATGATGAGGACTATGTGGTGACGGAGGGTGTCCGGGAGCGCGGCGAAATGATTGAATCCAGGACCAGAAAGTACCTTGAAAAAGAATAAGCGAAAAATAAGCGAGAGTCAAAAGGGGGAGCGCAGAAGGCTCCCCTTTTGACTTCCGAAACTCTTTTTATTGTAAAAACAGGTTAGTTCCTTTATAATAAATCAGTAGTATCCGTGAAAAAGGAAAGGAAAGGTCAGTGGATTGAAGATTGACGTGATCATTCCCGTTTATCGGCCGGGCAGAGAACTTTTCGACTTGCTGGACAGATTATCGGGACAGACAATACCGGTTCATAAGATCATTCTTATGAACACAGAAAAAAAATATTTTGAAGAGCTGCTGGCTGAAACAGGAACGGATTTTGCAAAGACATACGGCAATGCGGAGGTACATCATCTTTCCAGGAGGGAGTTCGATCACGGCGGAACCCGGCACAGGGCGGTGCAGTACTCACAGGCAGATATTTTTATCCTGATGACTCAGGATGCCATGCCTGCGGATAAATATCTGATTGAAAGGCTGACCGTGCATCTCCGGGAGGGGCTTGCGCAGGAGGAAGAGAAGGCGAAAGATTCGGCAGGGACAGCAGCGATAGAATCCGGAGAAAAATCAGCGGAGGGGCGGCAGAAGCAGATGACGGATGCGCCGCGCGTTCGGGTGGCAGTGGCATATGGGCGTCAGCTGCCCGGAGCAGACAGCAGCGAGGCGGAGAAGGTCTCCAGATATTTTAATTACCCGGAGGCATCCCGGATTAAGACAGCGAATGACCTGGAAACCATGGGGATTAAGACGTTTTTCTGTTCCAATGTCTGCGCTGCGTACCGACGGGACATTTATGAGGAATCCGGCGGCTTTGTTCGCCATACTATATTTAATGAAGATATGATTTATGCTGCAGGAGTTATCAGGGCAGGATACGGGGTTGCCTATGAGGCACAGGCCCGTGTGGTGCATTCCCACAATTACACCAACATGCAGCAGCTCCGGCGTAACTTTGATCTGGGAGTTTCCCAGGCGGAGCATCCCGAGGTCTTTCGGGGAGTGCCTGCGGAGGCAGAGGGAAAACGGCTGGTGAAAGCCACCTTCCGGTATATGAAAAGGAAGAGGAAGTTGTATCGGTTTCCCGGCTTCTGCATTCAGTGCGGCTTTAAATATGCGGGATATTTGCTGGGGAAACATTATAAGAAACTGCCTGAGAAGTGGATCCTTGCTCTTACTTCCGGCAAAGACTATTGGAA
Source organism: uncultured Lachnospiraceae bacterium (assembly GCA_947174665.1). Classification (GTDB taxonomy): domain Bacteria; phylum Bacillota; class Clostridia; order Lachnospirales; family Lachnospiraceae; genus Acetatifactor. Next base: position 4,743 of record CAMWJV010000093.1, on the reverse strand, counting down.
ACAGGAGGATAATATATGTGCGGAATTGTAGGGTATATCGGAAGCAAGCAGGCGGCACCCATTATTTTGGATGGTCTGTCAAAATTGGAGTACAGAGGATACGACTCTGCGGGAATTGCGGTGTATGACGGAACAAAAATTATAACGCGAAAGGCAATCGGACGTCTGAAGGTTCTGGAAAATCTGACCAAGGGCGGAGAAACCATGCCTGGTCAGGCGGGAATCGGCCATACCAGATGGGCTACCCACGGTGCCCCCAGCGACAAAAACGCCCATCCCCATACCAACGCAGGGGGAACTATCGCGGTGGTACATAACGGTATTATTGAAAACTATATTTCACTGAAAAAGATGTTGAAAGAAAAGGGATATCAGTTTGCCTCAGAGACGGACACGGAGGTGCTTGCCCATCTGATGGACTATTATTATAAGGGAAATCCGCTGGAGGCGGTCACTAAGGTGCTGCGCCGGGTGGAAGGCTCTTATGCTCTGGGTATTATGTTTGCGGACTATCCTGATGAAATATATGCGGCGAGAAAGGACAGTCCGCTGATTGTGGGAAAGAATGAGGACGGATGTTTTATCGCTTCCGATGTGCCCGCGATTTTGAAGTATACCAGAAATGTATACTATATGGATAATCAGGAGGTGGTGGTACTCGACAGGAACGGCCTTCAGTTTTTCTCCGCAGATGACGAGGAAGTGATCAAGGAGCCCGTGACTATCGACTGGGATGCGGATGCGGCGGAGAAGGCCGGGTATGAACACTTCATGCTGAAGGAGATGTACGAGCAGCCCAAAACCATTACGGACACTATTTCGCCCAGAATCCGGGACAATGACATTGTGATCGAGGAACTGAAAATGAGTGATGAGGAGCTGCGCAGAGTGAAAAAGATCCATATCGTGGCGTGCGGCTCCGCTTATCACGCCGGTGTTACCGGGAAGTATGTGCTGGAGGGGCTTGCCAGAATCCCGGTGGAGGTGGATGTGGCCAGTGAATTCCGCTATCGGGAACCCATCCTGGAGGAAGGGAGTATGGTCATCGTTATCAGTCAGTCAGGTGAGACTGCAGACACACTGGCGGCGCTGCGGGAGGCCAGGGCAAAAGGCTTCAAGGTCCTTGGCATTGTCAACGTGGTGGGAAGTTCCATCGCCAGGGAGGCGGATGCCTGCCTGTATACCTGGGCGGGACCGGAGATAGCCGTGGCCACCACCAAGGCATACAGTGCCCAGCTTACGGCGCTCTATATGCTGGCCATGAAGCTGGCAAAGGTGCGGGGTACGATTGATGAGAGTCAGTTCCGGCAGCTGCTGACGGATCTGGGACGTCTGCCGGACCAGATAGAGCTGTTGCTGGGGCAGAAGCAGAAAATTCAGCATTTTGCCAACAGATACCTGGGGGCGAGGGATATTTTCTTTATCGGGAGAGGAATCGACTATGCAATTTCCCTGGAGGGTTCCCTGAAGCTGAAAGAAATATCCTACATCCACTCCGAAGCCTATGCGGCAGGAGAACTGAAACACGGAACCATTTCACTGATTGAGGACGGAACACTTGTGGTTGCGGTTTCCACCCAGCCTGCGCTGTTTCAGAAGACGATCAGTAATATTGTGGAGGTAAAGGCCAGAGGCGCATTTGTCATGGCTGTGACAAATGAAAGCAACAAGGCCATTGAGAAGGCTTCGGACTATGTGGTGTACATTCCGGAGACAAATCCCTGTTTTGCCAACTCTCTGGCCATTATTCCGCTGCAGCTATTTGCGTATTATGTGGCGGTGGGCAGGGGCTGTGATGTGGATAAGCCGAGGAACCTGGCGAAGTCTGTGACGGTCGAATAGATTTTCACGAAGCTTTCATAATTCAATCACAATTTTGTCACAAATAGAGGCTATACTGAGTACATAAAGATTCAGGAAACAAAACAGGGTTTCAAGAAAAAAGGAGCAATGGTTATGTACGAGAATGAGACTTATTTTGACCACACAACGTATTCGGAGGAGGAACTGAAGCAGCACGCGGTTCCCTATGACAAAAAGGCGGATAAAGCTGCAAGGAAGGCGGATAAGGCCGCAAAAAAGGGAGCGAAGAAGGCAGAAAAGGCTGCCAGGGCGGAGGCAAGAGCCGCAAAGCCCGGTAACGGCATTGTGCGTAAGGTTGTGCTGAGCGTCAGTCTGGGGCTGTGTTTCGGATTGTTTGCAGGCCTGGGATTCTATGCAGTGAGTCTGGGAACAGGCCAGTTTTCCCAGGCCGACAGCGGCAGTGCGGTTATCACGGAGCTGCCTGAAAATGTAGTGAAGGCTCCGTCACAGACACTGCCGGAGGACCGGGAAGCCGGAGCTGCCAATTATGTTACCTATGTGGTGGATGACGTCTCGGGAATGGTGGAACAGGTGATGCCGTCCATGGTGTCTATTGTGAATGAGTATGAAAGCACAAGCTTGAATTTCTGGGGACAGAGGTACAGCGACTCCGGTGTGTCCAGCGGTTCGGGTATTATTGTAGGCGAGACTGATGAAGAGCTGTTGATTGCGACCAACAATCATGTGGTGGAGGATACAAAGAGCCTGGAGATCACCTTTATTGATAACAGTACGGCCAACGCGGTCGTAAAGGGAACGGATGCGGATATGGACATTGCGGTAATTGCGGTTCCCGTTTCCGAGTTGTCAGAAGAGACTCTGAGCAGTATTTCAGCTGCCAAACTGGGAGACAGCGACAGTCTCAAGCTTGGAATGCCTGTGGTGGCAATCGGAAATGCCCTTGGGTACGGGCAGTCTGTCACAAACGGTATCATCAGTGCCCTTGACAGGGAGATGACCTCGGAGGACGGCTCCACGGGAAGGTATATCCAGACTAATGCGGCTATTAACCACGGAAATTCCGGCGGAGCGCTGCTGAACATGAGCGGTGAAGTTATCGGAATCAACGTGGCAAGGATTGACGACGGCGAGATCAGCGTGGAGGGCATGGGCTATGCTATCCCCATAAGTGCAGCTACCCCTATCATCGAGGAGTTGATGGCGCGCACCACCAGGGTTAACAGAGTGGACGAAAGTGAAATGGGTTACATGGGAGTCACCATGCAGACCGTTACGGATGATATTTCGAGCATGTTCGGATTCCCCAAGGGAGTCTATGTAAAGGAAGTGGCAGAGGGAAGCGCGGCAGAGGCGGCGGGAATCAGAGTAGGCGATATTATTGTCAAGTTTGACGGACAGAGAATCAGCAGTTCAACGGGACTGCAGGAGACCATACAGTACTTTAAAGCCGGAGAGACGGTTACCGTCACGGTGAAGCGTGCGGTAGACGGCGTATATGAAGAGTACGACCTGGAGGTCACATTGGGACACAGGCCCAGAGCAAATTAAAGGAAATATCCAGCCGCACATTAGCCGGGTGCACGTCCGCACAGGAACGCTCACCCGGCTTAAGGTTTTTTCCGGCATTTGACTGCGGCGGAAGTCTGTGTTATGCTAGAGTAGGCCAACAGGGTTAGTGATGTGGGACGCGAAGATATGTCCGGCATTGCGGAAATGAGGAAATATGTCTGATATGTACAGAGAAGAGGATGAGAATAAAGAGACAGCGGTAAACGAAGGGACGGACAGCGAAAAAGCAGAAGATTCATCCCAGAGACATTCCGATGCCTCCAAGACACAGAATGCGGGAAAGAGCGACAACAGCGAGTATGAAGACGTGTGCTTTATCTGCCGCAGGCCCGAGAGCAAGGCGGGCAAAATGTTCAAGCTGCCCAACAATATCTGTGTCTGTGCGGACTGCATGAACAAGACAATGGATGCGGTGAGCCAGTTTGATTATCAGGGAATGCTGAATAATTCCCAGTTTCAGCAGGAGCTGGATGAGCTTACCAGGCAGGGCGGATTTCCCAATATCAGTTTTGTGAATCTGGCGGATCTTCGGGGAGATGGCGGGATTCCCAACAAACAGAAGCTGAAGAAAAAGAAGAAAAAGGAAGGGGAGGCGCCGGTCCTGAACATCCGGGACATTCCTGCGCCTCATAAGATAAAGGCCAGCCTGGATGAGTATGTGGTGGGACAGGAGCATGCCAAGAAGGTGATCTCCGTAGCGGTTTATAACCATTACAAACGCGTAGCCACCAACACCATGGATGAGATTGAGATAGAAAAATCAAATATGCTGATGATAGGCCCTACCGGGTGCGGCAAGACCTATCTGGTGAAGACACTGGCGAGGCTGCTGGATGTGCCTCTTGCCATTGCGGACGCAACATCCCTTACCGAGGCAGGCTACATCGGTGACGATATTGAGTCTGTTGTGTCCAAGCTGCTGGCGGCAGCCGACAATGATGTGGAGAAAGCGGAGCGGGGCATTATCTTCATCGACGAGATTGACAAGATTGCAAAGAAAAAAAATACGAATACCAGGGATGTCAGCGGCGAGAGCGTACAGCAGGGCATGCTGAAGCTTTTGGAAGGCGCGGAGGTGGAGGTTCCGGTGGGAGCCAACAGCAAGAATGCCATGGTGCCCTTGACTACCGTGAATACACGGAATATTCTTTTTATCTGTGGCGGCGCTTTTCCGGAATTAGAAACCGTGATTAAGGAAAGACTGAATAAGAAGTCCTCCATGGGATTTCAGGCGGATCTGAAGGACAAGTATGATAAGGAAAAGAATCTTCTGCAGAAGGTAACAGTGGATGACCTGCGGAATTTCGGCATGATCCCGGAATTTTTGGGCCGGCTGCCCATTATATTTTC
>CAMWJV010000092.1 GCA_947174665.1 uncultured Lachnospiraceae bacterium | reverse complement strand
CTTTAATACCTGCCAGTAAAGATTTCTGAAATAATAAATGATCTGCCATAAGTAAATAGCGTAGTGATTCCTTCATAAGTTTTCCACTTCATAATATCTAGAAAGCAAAATATTAGATATCTAATATTTAGATATATTGCACAAGTTCATCTATGTCAGGAAGTTGTAATTGCTTCTTTTGCAGGTGGTAAAATTTATTTTTTGATGTTATAATAAAATAAATTCAGGGTATTTCCGAATTATTTATAAGGGGGATGGGCCTATGAGAGTGTTTGGCGGTAAGTATAAGGCGCTTCGCACTCCGTTTCCCGACAGCAATCGATACAGAATTATAATTTAAGCAAATTGCCGCAAGAGGCAGCTAAACAGGAGGAAACGATAATGAACAAGTATGCAGGAACACAGACGGAGAAAAATCTGGAGGCGGCCTTTGCCGGCGAGTCTCAGGCGAGAAATAAATACACCTACTTTGCTTCTGTGGCAAAAAAGGAAGGCTATGAGCAGATATCATCTCTGTTCTTAAAAACCGCTGACAATGAGAAGGAGCATGCAAAGATGTGGTTCAAGGAATTGAGCGGCATCGGCGATACCAGGGCCAATCTTGAGGCGGCAGCGGACGGCGAGAATCATGAGTGGACCGATATGTACGAGGAATTTGCCAGGACAGCGGAGCAGGAAGGTTTTCCGGAACTGGCAGAGAAGTTTAGACTTGTGGGCGCTATTGAAAAGCACCATGAGGAGAGATACCGTGCGCTGTTAAAGAACATAGAGACGGCAGCTGTGTTTGAAAAGAGTGAGATAAAGGTTTGGGAATGCCGCAACTGCGGACATATCGTTGTAGGTACAAAGGCTCCCGAGGTATGTCCTGCCTGTAACCATCCTCAGAGCTACTTTGAAGTGAGTGCGGAGAATTATTGATCACTGTGGACATCGAATATGTAATATGAGAGAAACCTGTCAGTTGAGTTGTTTCATCCGGCAGGTTTTTCGTTATATTGAGCTGTCTCGCGGTGGTGATGTGTAAACAGTAACCAAGGAACACAGGTTTTTGTAAAATGTACTTGACACAAAATGTAAAGCGTACTATACTTCGAAAGTAAAGTATGCTTTACTTTATTTGCGCAAATGTTTTTTTATTTTTGTAAAGGCAGGAAAGGTCATGCAGAATCGCATTCAGGAGATGCGGAAGGCCATGCGGGTGACACAGAATGAGCTGGCGGATGCCGTTAACGTGAGCCGTCAGACCATTATTTCCCTGGAAAATGGCAGGTACAATGCGTCTCTGGTACTGGCACATAAAATTGCAAAGTATTTTGGCGTGGCTATCGAGGAGCTTTTTGTCTTTGATGAGGAGGAAGAATGAGTTTGCGCCGCCGAAGCGGCAGAAAGAGGGGAAAATGAAAAATTGGTTTACTCCTGGGTGCAAGGCTAAAAATAATGAGGAATATCGTGCTGTGCTGAAAAAGCGTCAGGTGGGTCTTTGTCTGTGCATTTTGGCCGGCATGGCGACGGAAGGTCTTGTCCTGTTTCTGAATTTTTGTACCCCGATGACATTTTCGGAGTACCGGATGGGATATCTGCTGGGGCTGGGTGTGGGTCTTATATTCGCCAGTATCGTTGGGCTGGTGCGGATACGCCGGAGGATGGCAAGCGAGGAGAAGCTTAAGAAATTTCGCTTGAAGGAGACGGATGAGCGGGAGCTTGAGGTGGACAGTCTGGCGCTTCGGGCGGCAGCCAAACTCCTGCTGGTGGCGCTGTATGTAGCGTTGATCGTGGCAGGGGTATTTGAGAGTGAGAAGCTGATGTATGTCTGTTTCGGACTGGTTGCCATCTTCCTGTCCGGATATGCCGCATTTCGGAAATATTATGAATCTAAGCTTTAAAAACCGCAAACATCCGATGAAATCGGACATAAAGCGCGTTAGTGCGAGTTTGCGAGTTTAAATGCCGCGGAGTGCGGCGGAAAGGAAACCACATGGAAAAAATTTTGGAGGTGCAGGGGCTGAAAAAGACCTTTAAGCTCTCTGCAAAGCAACAAAAAATCGAAAAGACGAAGGAGAAGGTCAAGGTTGCGGTGAACGATCTGTCCTTTACCGCGTACCGGGGCGAGGTGTTTGGACTTTTGGGCCCCAACGGCGCCGGAAAGACTACGACACTGCGTATGCTCGCGACGCTGATAAAGCCGGATCAGGGAGACGCCCTGCTGGATGGTGCCAGCGTGGTGAAGGAGCCGGAGGTGGTGCGCAGCAAGATCGGATTTCTTACCAGCGAGCTGAAGCTGGAGGAATTTTTTACGCCCAATTATCTGTTTGATTTTTTTGCGGATCTGCACGGTGTGCCTGCAGAGGAAAAGAAGCGGCGCAAGGAGGAGCTTTTTGCACGGTTCGGCATCGATAAGTTTGCGGAGGTAAAGGTAGGAAACCTTTCCACGGGCATGAAGCAGAAGACATCACTGGTAATCTCTATGGTGCATGACCCGGATGTGATCATCTTTGACGAGCCTACCAACGGTCTGGATGTACTGACTGCAAAGGTAGTGACGGATTTTCTGATGGATCTGAAGAACCAGGGCAAGACTATTATCGTTTCCACCCATATTTTCAGCCTCATCGAAAAAATCTGTGACAGGGTGGGGATCATCATAGACGGCCGTATGGTGACATGTGATTCCCTGGAGGCGGTCTGTGCCGGAAAAAGTCTGGAGGAAAGATTTTTTGAACTTTACGAGGAAAAGGTGGGTAAAATCGTATGAGTAGAGATATGCTGACAATTATAAAAAAAGAGTTTGCCCGGTTTTTCAGGGATAAAAGAATGGTGTTTACCACAGTCCTTATGCCGGGACTTATGATCTATATTCTCTATACCTTTATGGGAAAGGGAATGATGCAGGAATTTTCCACGGATGACGCTTATGTGGCATCGGCCTATGTGCAGAATATGCCGGAGGAGCTGTCTCCTGCTCTTAGAGGGCTGTCCGTGGAGTGGACAGAACTTTCGGACAGCGAAATAGAATCCGCAAAGGCAGCCATTACTGCCAAGGAGGCGGATATGCTCCTGGTATTTCCGGCGGATTTCTCTGCGTCGGTAGCAAAATATGAGGTGTCCGATGGCGCGGCTCCCAATGTGGCGATTTATTACAATTCCACGGAGGCGGAATCTGCGAAGCTTTATGGTGTAATAAAGGGAGTTCTGGATGCCTACGAGCAGGGTATGGCGAACAAGTTTGATGTGAATGCAGGCGGGGAAGCCTATGACCTGGCCTCGGAGAAGGATGCCACAGGGCAGGTGTTTGCCATGCTGCTTCCCCTGCTGCTTATGACTTTTCTCTTCAGCGGATGTATTTCCATAGCGCCGGAAGCCATCGCAGGAGAGAAGGAGAGGGGCACTATCGCAACTTTGCTGGTAACGCCCATGAAAAGAAGTGCGCTTGCGCTGGGAAAGATTGTCAGTTTGAGCGCTATTGCCCTGCTGGCGGGACTTTCCAGCTTTCTGGGCACCATGCTTTCCCTGCCTAACCTGATGGGTGGTGCGGATTCCGGTATGGATGCGTCGGTCTATGTGCTGTCAGACTATCTGCTGCTCTTATGTGTTATATTGACAACGGTGCTTGTACTGGTGGCTTTGATTTCCATCATATCTGCCTGTGCCAAGAACATTAAGGAGGCCAGTACGGCAAATGCTCCACTTATGATCGTGTCCATGGGTGTCAGCCTGAGCACCATGTTCGGGGGAGATGGGGCAAAAAGTCTGGGGCTCTTCTGCATCCCGCTCTATAACAGCGTACAGTGCATGCACGGCATTTTCTCCTTTCAGTATGCACCGGAGCAGATCGTGGTGACTATGGTGAGCAACCTGGTGTACGCTTTCCTGTTGACCTGGGTGCTGACAAAGCTTTTCAACAGCGAAAAGGTTATGTTTGCAAAATAGGGAGGATTCCGTGTACATTGCGATTATAGTTTCAGCGGCAGTTGTCGGCGCCTTCATCGGAGCAGCTCTTCTCCGGCGGAGGCGCAGCCGCCGTTATCCCTCGGACATCGATTTGATGGAGGGTCATGATTTTGAATATTATTGCGCGGAACTGCTGCGGCACAGAGGCTTCCAGGAGGTGGAGGTCACGAAAGGCAGCGGCGACTACGGTATCGACATTCTTGCGGAAAAGGACGGAGTTACCTATGCCATTCAGTGCAAGTGCTACAGTGCGCCCGTGGGGGTGAAAGCGGTACAGGAGGCTTATGCCGGCCGGGATTACTATGACCGGATGGTGGGGGCGGTGCTGACAAACCAGTATTTCACCCAGCCCGCGGTGGAGGCGGCAAAAAAGCTGAAAATCCTGCTGTGGGACCGGGGGTATCTGGAGAGTATGCTCAAGGAAGTGTGAAGATTTTCAGCTGCTCTTTCAGGGATAAAAAGTCGGCGGGACCGTTATCCAGATAAAAGCAGTGGAAGTTGTAATCGGTGTAGGAATCCTCCCACAGTGACTGCGCCTCCTCCTGCAGCGACAGAATTTCCAGGTAGCCGAGATAGTATTTCAGATAATTACAGGGCTCCTGAGCAATGTAGGAGTAAATTGCCGTGGCGGAGGAACTGTCAGTGATGCCGAAGTTCTCCAGCACCTTTGCTATCTTGCTGAAGGAGGCATTTTCATAGTGGATCATAATGTCCAGAAGGGAATAAAGGCATAGCTGCAGACTGCGGTTATGCTTTTCTATTTGTACAAGGACGGCATCCTCATCCAGATTGTCTTCATGCAGCAGGGCGGAGGCATAATCGTAGGACAGAAACTCCACATATACAGCCCATCCCTCAAGATAACCGCCATACCAGATAAGCTCTTTAACGGGCCGGTCACCCTGGTTTAGAGAGCGCCGGTTACGGTAAACGGTCTGGTACAGGTGGCCGGGGTACCCTTCGTGGGCCAGGGTGGTGTAAAGTTCCAGCTCAGAGAGTGTTTTTTTGGTATTGATGTAGATGACATTGTCGGCAGTATCGTCCAGCGGCGCAGTCAGGTAGTAGGCCGGTGCGGTGTAGTTTTCCAGATTTTCGGAGACCGGTTTGATGGTCACGGACACAGTCTCCCCCGGAATGGCCGGAAAATTTCCTTTCATACGTTCCTGCAGGTCAGCCAGCATCTGAGCGGCATTGGTGCAGGGAAGGGAGACGGATTCACTGTCTGCATAGCGTTGTGCGGCGGCAGGATGGCTGTCAAGCAGGCTGCGGATTGACTCATATTCGGCGGTAAACTGTGCGGTGAGAAGTTCCTGAATTTCGGACACGGAACGGTAAGAGCCGGTCTCCGAGATCAGAAGTGCCTCATAGTATTCTTTTCCCTGGGCCGACGCGCCCAGTCCGGTCAGAGAAATTGATTCATCCTCCAGCAGGAGCAGCCCGTCCCCAAGAGCCACATAGGCGGGCAGAACAACGGTTTTCAGCAGGCGGTCATTGACGGAGAGGTATTTCAGGGCCTCAGTCTCAGTGAGACTTCCGTCTGCCAGGAGCGGCTGCAGCCGCTCTTCAAAGGTAGTCTGCAAAAAGTGTGTTCCTTCCTCCAGAGATTGTTTTGTGACAATTGTGTCACATTGTTCCCGAACACTTTTCAGGGAGGAAGCAGGCATCAACAGACCGGCACCGGACTTTTCCTGCTCATAGATCAACAGGGACGCAAAATATTCGTCTGTCTGGTTCAGAAGCGCCAGATAGTCTTCCACGTCCCGTTTGCTGCGGAAGGTATATTCCGCCAGCAGTATAGGGAGCTGGGTCTGCATGCCGGAGGAGGGGGAAAGCGGTTCACTGTAATAGGAGAAGCCGCTGAGTTTCAATGAATTTTCCAGGTAGCGCGTCAGCAGCCCGCAGAGGTAGGCGTCGGAAGGCGCAAGCTTTTCCCTGTGGACAGAGCGCAGGTCGGCAAGGGTGTTTTCGGTGGCAATCTGCCCCTGCAGGGAGCCATCCGAACTGTATCCCGGAAGGGAAGGTTCATAGTCAAAGATACCAAAATCCTCCGGATGGGCAATGGTATAGTGCATATTAAGAGTACTTCCGGCCATCTCATTGGTGAAAAGGCGGGAAGTAATATTGGTAAAGCGTTTTTCATCCTTTTTATATGTAAAGAGAAAGAGGGTCAGCGTACCGAAGGCGAGGATCAGAGCCGCGAGAAACAGAAGCTGCCGCAGAGAAGGAATAGAACGTTTTTTCAAGACAAATCACCTGTTACAATGTGCGTTGCTACAATATATGCCGAAAGTCCGCAGACAATGACTGTGAAGTTGTATACAATACAACTTTTAAAAATGTATATAAAAAAGGAAAAAGATGTATTGACTTGCTGTGACAAGCCTAATATACTGGAATTATGGAAGACAGGCAGACGAAGTACGGTGACATTGTTCACTATCTGGAAAACTTAATGGAATCCGAGACACTGAGACCGGGGGATAAGCTGCCCTCTGAGAACGAGCTGACAGAGCAATTCGGAATCAGCCGCCAGACAGTGAGAAAGGCCATTGGACTGCTGGAGGAAGAGGGAACCGTCCGCAGGGTCAGGGGCAGCGGAACCTATGTGAGCTTTGACCGCAGGGAAAACCTGGAGCGGCGGAACCGCATTGCGGTGATGACTACCTATGTGGACAGCTATATTTTTCCCAAAACCATTCAGGGAATCGAGAGAGTACTGTTTGAGAGAGGCTGTTCCGTTCAGATTTCCTTTACCAACAATATGCTGGAGCGGGAGAAAAGTGTGCTGACGGACCTGATCAGCAGGGATGATGTGGCGGGAATCATCGTGGAGGGAACCAAGAGCGGCCTGCCAAATCCGAATCTTCCGCTGTACAGGCAGTTGCTCAACCGAAAGATACCGATCCTGTTCATCAATACATTTTATCCCGAGCTGGATGTTCCCCACGTTTCCCTGAATGACGTGAAGGCGGCGGAGACGGCAGTAAACTATCTGATTGAAAAAGGACACAGGAACATAGGCGCCGTGCTGAAGCTGGATGACGGCCAGGGCAGGCTGCGGTATCTTGGCTATCTGAGGGCCATGGAGGCGGCGGGTCTGACAGTCACGGACTCCCGGATGGTCTGGATTGACACTGATGAATCCAAGCAGCTGAACTACTGCCGGGATAAGATACTGAATCGGGTGGAAGAGTGCAGTGCCCTGTTCTGCTATAATGACCAGATTGCATTTCAGCTGATTCGCATGCTGACTGAGCGGGGAATCCGGGTGCCGGAGGATGTGTCCGTCATCAGCATGGACGACTCCGATTTGGCGCTGCACAGCGAAATCTCCATCACTTCGCTGCCCCACCCCAAGGAAAAACTGGGGGCAAAGGCGGCGGAGGTGCTGCTGGATATGATTCAGGGACAGAAGGGAGAGCATACCGTTGAGTTTGACACCAGAGTGGTGGAGAGGCAGTCGGTGGCGGAGTATACAGGAGAATAGGGCGAGACGGAGGCCGTTCAGCTGTGGGACACGGATGACATAACGGCAGCGTAAAACGCATATGCCGGATAAATAATATATATGGAGGGTATTGACATGAAAGAAATGAAGAAGTATCAATTCTGGTTCTGCACGGGTTCACAGGACCTGTACGGAGACGAGTGCCTGAGAAAGGTTGCGGCCCATTCCAAAGAAATGGTGGAGGGACTGAATGCGGCGGGAGTTCTGCCATATGAATTGGTCTGGAGGCCGACTCTGATCGACCAGGCGTCCATCCGGCGCACCTTTAACGAGGCGAACAATGACGAGAACTGTGCGGGCGTCATCACCTGGATGCACACCTTTTCTCCTGCGAAAATGTGGATCATCGGCCTGCAGGAGTACCATAAGCCTCTGTGCCATCTGCACACTCAGTTCAATGAGGAAATACCTTATGATACCATTGACATGGATTTCATGAATGAGAACCAGTCCGCTCACGGCGACAGGGAATACGGACATATTGTGACCCGCATGGGCATCGAGAGAAAGGTTATCGTGGGACACTGGAAGAATCCTGCCGTTATGGAGAAGCTGGCGGGCTGGATGCGCACCGCAGTGGGCGTCATGGAGTCCTCTCATATCCGTGTCTGCCGTATAGGCGACAATATGAACAATGTGGCTGTCACCGAGGGAGACAAGGTGGAGGCCCAGGTAAAGTTTGGCTGGGAGATTGATCATTACAACGTAAATGATGCTGTCTCTTATGTGGATGCCGTTCCCAAAGGAGATGTGGACGCTCTGGTGGAGGAGTATTATAATAAATATGAGATTCTCCTGGAGGGCAGAGACCCGGGAGAATTCAGGGAGCATGTGGCAGTTCAGGCCCGGATTGAGATCGGTCTTGAGAAGTTCCTGGAGGAGGGTGACTATCATGCTGTCGTGACCCATTTCGGCATGTTGGGAGGCTTAAAGCAGCTGCCGGGACTTGCCATTCAGAGACTGATGGAAAAGGGATACGGCTTTGGCGCGGAGGGTGACTGGAAGACGGCAGCCATGGTGCGCCTGATGAAGATTATGACCCAGGGCAAGAAGGACGCAAAGGGAACTTCCTTCATGGAGGATTACACCTACAATTTTGTGCCCGGCAAAGAGGGAATTCTGCAGGCTCATATGCTGGAGGTATGCCCTACCATTTCTGACGGGCCTGTCAGTATTAAAGTGCAGCCTCTTTCCATGGGCAATCGCGAGGATCCTGCCCGTCTGGTGTTTACCAGCAAAACCGGTCCGGCAGTGGCCACATCCCTGGTGGATATGGGCAATCGGTTCCGCCTTCTCGTTAATGCCGTGGACTGCAAAAAGTGTGAGAAACCCATGCCTAAGCTTCCTGTGGCAACCGCTTTCTGGACGCCCCAGCCTTCCCTGGAGGTGGGTGCTGAAGCCTGGATACTGGCGGGCGGTGCGCATCACACCGCGTTTTCCTATGACCTGACCGTGCAGCAGATGGTTGACTGGGCGGACGCTATGGGCATTGAGAGCGTTGTCATTGACAAAGATACCAAAATACCTGCCCTGAAGAACGAGCTGAGATGGAATTCAGTGTATTATAGATAAGTTTATTAAGCGCGTGGCGCAGAAAGGTGGATATCAATATGAGCGAAGTGATCAAGGATGCAGTCAGGAGCGGCAGAACCGCCCTGGGCATTGAGTTTGGCTCCACCCGCATCAAGGCGGTGCTGGTGGATGGGAGCCATAACCCTATTGCCATGGGAACCCACGACTGGGAAAACCGGCTGGAGAATAACATCTGGACTTACAGCCTGGATGACATTTGGAGCGGACTGCAGGGCTGCTACCGCAGTCTGGCGGAGGACGTCAGGAATAAGTACGGTGAGAGCCTGACTACTATCGGCAGCATCGGATTTTCCGGCATGATGCACGGATATATGGCATTCAATGGAGCAGGAGAGCTGCTGGTGCCATTCCGCACCTGGAGAAACACCATGACGGAGGACGCGTGTAAGGAGCTGACGCCTCTGTTCAATTTCAACATTCCCCAGAGATGGAGCATTGCCCACCTCTATCAGGCAATATTGAACGGGGAGGAGCATGTGAAGGATATTACCTTCTTCACCACCCTTGCCGGGTACATTCACTGGCAGCTTTCAGGAGAGAAGGTGCTGGGCATCGGCGAGGCTTCCGGTATGTTCCCCATCGATTCTCCGGCAAGGGATTTTGACAGGAAGATGGTTGCACAGTTCAATGAGCTGATTGCAGGAAAAGGCTTTTCCTGGAAGCTGGAGGAGATTCTGCCCAAGGTGTTGTGCGCGGGTGAGAAGGCCGGAAGCCTGACCCCGGAGGGAGCAAAGCTTTTAGACCCCACAGGAACCCTGCAGGCAGGCATTCCCATGTGCCCTCCGGAGGGAGATGCGGGCACCGGTATGGTGGCCACCAACAGCGTCAGGGTGCGCACCGGAAACATTTCCGCAGGAACATCCATTTTCTCCATGGTAGTCACAGAGAAGGCGCCGGAGAAGGTGCATGAGGAAATCGATATGGTGACGACGCCGGACGGCAATCCGGTCGCCATGGTACACTGCAACAACTGTACCTCGGATCTGAATGCCTGGGTCAATCTCTTTGATGAGTTTGCGGACAAGTTCGGTTTGAAGATTGACAAAAATGATCTGTACGGCACGCTGTACAGGGAGGCATTGAACGCTGATACGGACTGCGGCGGATTGATGGCCTACAATTATTTTTCCGGCGAGCCGGTGACGGGTTTAAACGAGGGCAGACCTATGTTCGTCCGTATGCCGGACGCAAAATTTAATCTGGCAAACTTTATGAGAAGCCACCTCTACAGCGCTATGGCAACGCTGAAGATCGGCAATGATATCCTGCTGAAGGAGGAGCATGTGAAGGTGGATTCCCTGATGGGCCACGGCGGCCTGTTTAAGACTCCTGTAGTCGGGCAGCAGCTCATGGCAGCAGCCTTCAATTCTCCGGTCACCGTCATGGACACCGCCAGCGAAGGCGGAGCGTGGGGCATGGCAGTTCTTGCCGCATTTATGAGCGAGAAGTCAGAAGAGGAGACTTTGCCTGACTACCTGAACAACAGGATATTTGCGGGACAGACCGGAAGTACTATTGAGCCTAAGGCCGAGGATGTGGCAGGCTTTGATGCCTTTGTGGAGAGGTACAAGAGCACCTTGCCTGCGGAGAAGGCTGCGGTCCAGGGAATGAAGATTATCTAAAACATCAAAATACGCTGTTTAAGATAATCTAAGTCATTCCCCCAAGAATCGCCGGGGGCGATTCTTGTGAAGAATATAATACAAGCGGAGGATCATCATGTTAGAAGAATTGAAGCAGTTGGTATATGAAGCCAATATGGATCTGCCCAAATATGGGCTGGTAACCTTCACCTGGGGCAATGTTAGCGCCATTGACAGGGAGAGCGGGCTGTTTGTCATCAAGCCCAGCGGTGTTGAATACGAGAAGCTGACGCCTGAGGATATGGTAGTGGTGGATCTGAACGGCAAAAAGGTGGAAGGGCGGTTCAATCCTTCCTCGGACACAGCCACCCACGCGGAACTGTATAAGGCGTTTCCGGAAATCGGCGGTGTCGTACATACCCATTCCTCCTATGCCACCAGCTGGGCGCAGGCGGGGCGCAGTATCCCCTGTTACGGAACAACTCATGCCGATTATATCTATGGTGAGGTTCCCTGTGTGAGGTGCCTGACGAAGGAAGAAATTGAGGCGGCATATGAGGAGAATACCGGGCATCTGATTGTCAATGAGTTCAGGAGAATGGAGAAGGACCCTGTGGCGGTGCCTGCCGTACTCTGCAAGAACCATGGCCCCTTTGCATGGGGCAAGGACGCCAAAGAGGCGGTACACAATGCGGTGGTTTTGGAGGAGGTCGCGAAGATGGCTTACCGTGCGGAGACCATCAATCCCCGCATCCAGCCTGCGCCTCAGGAACTTCAGGATAAGCATTATTACAGGAAACATGGCGCTAATGCGTATTACGGGCAGAGCGAAAAGTAATATAGCAATAACTGATTAGACGTGGTGGAATATTGTGTGATATGATAAACCCGATTTAAGAAAATGACATAGAACAAAAATTGCCGCGAGACGGCAGAATGGAGGAAAGGCATGAATAATTTAGAACTGCAGAAGCACGCAAATGACGTGCGGAAAGGCATTGTAACGGCAGTTCACAGTGCAAAAGCAGGACATCCCGGCGGCTCTCTTTCCGCTGCGGACATTTTTACTTACCTGTACTTTGAGGAGATGAACATTGACCCGAAGAATCCGGACAAGGAAGACAGGGACCGTTTTGTGCTGTCAAAGGGGCACACGGCTCCCGGACTCTATTCCGCTCTGGCAAACAGAGGATATTTCCCCGTTGAGGATTTGAAGACTCTGAGGCATCTGGGTTCCTATCTGCAGGGACATCCCTGCATCCATATCCCCGGTGTAGACATGTCCTCCGGTTCACTGGGACAGGGTATTTCCGCAGCTGTGGGTATGGCGCTTGGCGGCAGGATGGGAGGAAAGAATTTCCGGGTCTACACGCTGCTGGGTGATGGTGAGATTGAGGAAGGCCAGGTCTGGGAGGCGGCTATGTTCGCAGGCCATCGCAAGCTGGACAATCTCTGCGTCATCGTGGACAATAACAATCTGCAGATTGACGGCCCTATTGACCAGGTCTGCTCTCCTTATCCCATTGACAAGAAGTTTGAGGCCTTCAACTTCCATGTGATCAATGTGGATGCCCATGATTATGACGCTATCCGAGCGGCATTTAAAGAGGCGCGGGAGACGAAGGGAATGCCGACTTGTATTGTGGCTCACAGTCTGAAGGGCAAAGGCGTTTCCTATATGGAGAACAGTGTTGACTGGCACGGCAAGGCTCCCAATGACGAGGAGTATGCGGTGGCTATGGCCGATTTGGAGAAGATTGGCGCAGAATTAGAGAAAGCAGGTGAAGCATAATGGCAGACGTTAAAAAGATTGCAACCCGTGAAAGCTACGGCAACGCGCTGAAAGAGCTGGCGGAGGAGTTCCCCAATCTGGTGGTGCTGGATGCCGATCTGGCAGCGGCTACCAAGACGGGAGTGTTTAAGAAGGCATATCCGGACCGTCATATTGACTGCGGTATTGCAGAGTGTAACATGATGGGTATCGCGGCAGGTTTATCCCTGACCGGAAAGATTCCTTTCGTCAGTTCCTTTGCCATGTTTGCGGCGGGACGTGCCTTTGAGCAGGTTCGTAATTCTATCGGCTACCCTCATCTGAATGTGAAGATCGGGGCAACACATGCAGGCATCACCGTGGGCGAAGATGGTGCAACTCACCAGTGTAATGAGGACATTGCCCTGATGAGAACCATTCCCGGCATGGTGGTTATGTGTCCTGCGGATGATGTAGAGGCAAAGGCGGCTGTCCGTGCGGCACTGGAGTACGATGGCCCCGTGTACATCAGGTTCGGACGTGCGGCAGTGCCTGTGATCAATGACAGGCCCGACTATAAATTTGAAATCGGCAAGGGAAGCGTTGTGCGTGAGGGCAAGGATGTGACCATCGTTGCCACCGGAATTTGTGTGGATTCCGCTCTGGGCGCGGCTGAGAAGCTGGCGGCAGAGGGCGTTGAGGCGGAGGTTGTCAGCATCTGCACCATCAAGCCCCTGGATGAGGATATCATCATAAAGAGCGCGAAGAAGACCGGAAAGGTAGTGACCGTGGAGGAGCATACCGTCATCGGCGGTCTGGGCAGCGCAGTCTGCGACTGTCTGAGTGAAAAGCTGCCCACACCGGTGAAAAAGCTTGGCATGCAGGATGTCTTCGGCGAGTCCGGCTCGGCAGCAGCCCTGGTGGAAAAGTACGGCCTGGACGCAGAGGGCGTTTACAAGTCAGTGAAGGAGTTCCTGTAAAATTGAAATAACAGTTCATGGCTGAACTGTTACAAACTTAAAAGCGAAAAAGGATTAGTCAGAAAAACGGCATGTCAAAATGATATGCCGTTTTTTTTGCGCGGTTACTTGCGTGTCCCGGATAACAGTGATAGTATTAAGATATTCGTGCATCATGAACAAAGTCAACCTTGTTGACTTGGCTCATTGCTCAGCGAGCAATGTTTGCTCGCGGAAATAAACGGGGAAAGGAGGAGAGTATATGTTAATAATATTTTTATTATCGGAGGAATTAAGAAATGAACAAATATATATTTCGAAACGCAAAGGAGGTTCTTCTGGTTAATATCCTCGCTGCAGTATCTGCCGGATTTGCGGCATTGCTGCCATACATAACAGCGGAACTGGTGGAACGAATGGGAGCTTTTTACGGCGGGATGGCAGTCCGCTTTGCTCTGTATTATATCGGGGCGGTAGCGGGTATTCTGGTGTTTGAATACCTGGGCAAGCTGGCGGATGCCGGACTTAAGAAAAAGATGATGTATCAGATGAAGTGTGACGTGGCGGACAGGTTCCTGTCCATGTCCCAGGCGGCATTTCATGAGCAGGACAGCGCTTACTATATGTCTGTGCTGACAGAGGATATTCCGACTCTGTATCAGGATTATTTCATGTGTGTGTTTGATTCTCTGAGCAGCATCGTCAGGGTGGTTGTGTACCTGGTGTTTATGTTCCTGCTGAATCCGATTCTTGCCGCTGTTATTCTGGTTGTCTGCCTGGCCGCTGTGGCGATTCCGAATATCGGAGGAAAGCGTCTGGCCGCGCTGCGGAATGATCAGGCAAAGAAAAACGCTCGTTACATCGGAAGGATCAAAGAGCTGTTTGAAGGCTTCATACTGGTAAACTCCGTTACAAGGGAGGCTTTTGCCGGGCAGCATGATGAGGCGTGCGAAAACAGGGAGGAAGCGACTTACCGTTATAACAGATTTGGTTCTTTTGTTGAAGTTTTTGCGGGAATGTCTCTGTATATCATCAACATCGCTGCATTTGCAGGCGGCCTGATACTGATTCAGTATGACCTTTTGTCTGTGGGAAGTTTTGTGGGACTGATTGCCTTTGTGGACATGATCGCGCTGCCTGTACGGGATATCATGTACCAG
>CAMWJV010000091.1 GCA_947174665.1 uncultured Lachnospiraceae bacterium | reverse complement strand
GCCATAATCGAGTAGTGGACTGCACCATAGAAGTATTGAGTTTTTTGAAACAATACATGAAAAATAATGATAATTAGAGGGAGTCATATGACTTTAGAAGAAATAAAAATCCGTCAGTTAACAAATCAGCATATCATCATACCGGCGGATAAAATGACGGTAGTGCGTGATCTGTGCGGTATACAGTCTCAGTTTATGGTAAATGTAATGCACTCGCTGAAAATACGTTGTACTGATTATGATGAAAACGCGATAGGAGACGGACTTGTCAAGAACTGGACCGTCCGGGGTACTGTCCATGTTTTTGCAGAGGATGATCTTTCGCTCTTCATGCACTGCAATGACGGAAAAGACTACCGACGAAACGAATGGAACGGATATACTTTCTGGAATCAGAGGGACAAATGGGCACTTACTTCGGAGCGACAAAAGTATTTTTCGGAAGTGATCTTAACAGCGCTCAAGGACGGGCCGCGCACCCGTGAAGAACTGAAGGAGATCTGCCGTATAAATGGAATGACAGAGGCAGAAGAAAGCAGCATGTTTGACCCGTGGGGCGGCGGAATCAGGGAACTTTGTGAGCGCGGTTTTATGCACTATGTGGTGCAGGAAAAGAAAGCTTTTTGTCTGTCGCCGGAGTTCGTCCCTATACCGGAAAAGCAGGCAAAGCTTGAATTGGCAAGACGTTACTTTACCCACATGGCGCCTGCAACCGTTCATGATGCGATGTACTATTTTCATGTAACTGCATCTCAGGTAAAGGAATGGCTTTCGGCGCTGCCGGTGAAAGCAGAAGAGTGTGAAGGTAAAACCTATTACTACATTGAAAGCGGAAATATATATGGCGGGAATATTTCCCGATGCATTTTTCTCGCAGGATTTGACCAGTTGATGCTGGCATATGACAAGAAAGAAAGTCTCTATCTGAAACCGGAAAATATGAGAGGCATTTTTAATCTCTCAGGAATTGTCATGCCTGCGCTCATGCTGGACGGACAAGTAATAGGAAAATGGAAAAAGAAAAATAAAAAACTGTCGATTGAGTTGTTTTCCAATGTGAGTAAAAGAGAAAAAGCCATGATAAAAAACAAGGCTGAGTCGCTTTGGTGTGATATTTCGGCAATTGACTTAGGGAAGTAAACACAGTATATGAATTGCCATCATGGAAGTAACTCATAAATATAAATGCAGTAATAGCTGTCATTTGTCTCAAAGGGCGTTTCATTCAGCAGAGAAAGTCCCAGTTCCTCCGCATTTTGAATCCATGCCGCAGAGAGCAGATATCGTCCGCCCATTTCATACAGTGCACGGGTGTTGATCTGGTAATTCTGAAAATAGAATCCATGTTTTTCAATAGTATAATATCCCGGACACTCTGAACTGAAGAGATAGCAGCGGTTTCCCCAGTCATCGTAATACTGTGTTAAGTATTCACTTTTCTCCAGTTCCGGTGCGATCACTTCACGAAATTGTTTTTTATAATCAAGAGAGTAATTGTTGGAATACCCATCCAGGCAGTAGAATCCGTGATACAGCGCTGCGGCAGGGTCAATACCGAGACTTACCACTCGATATTCATCAACATTTTTTTCAGTATAGGTATCCAGAAAAACTTGTACCTGCTCCATGACACCGATTGCGTAATAATCCCGATAACTGAGCATTCCATAGTCAGGATTTCGAAGCTTTTGTAAATTCATCTTAAATTCGCCGGAATACAGTGCCCAGAGTGCTGTCGCGCCGAATGCCGCAGTCACCGGCAACAGACAGAATATATATCTGAATCCGGTCCGATAGAGTCTGTAGATTACTGCCAGTCCGCATGCTGCTGCCAGATACCACAGGCAGGGAGCTATCCATAGCAGTCTGTCCAGCCGGAACGCCCCTAAAAAAGACATGCGGGATCGCAGATTTACTCCGAGACCGGAATTCCAGACAGCAGATAAAAACGCAAAGAAAAGATTCCAGCCAAAACAAAAGCCGATAGTCATCAGCAGAGGTCTTAAGGTGGTCTCCTTTTTGGATGAAAATATTCGGATGCAGCCTATAACTACTGCAATAAGTGTGCACACTAAAATGAGTATGTGATATCCGTTTCCGTGTTGTGTTCCGCTCAAAAGGCTTTCTGAAAACTCTTCCCAAAAAGGACGTGATGACAGTGCATATTCTGATTTATGTGTTGCAAACTTTTCTCCGATTCCAAGCAGTTCTCCAAGAAGTCTCAAATTTTCTGCAATATATATTGTCAGGAGAAGAAACCATGAGATCATCAGGCGCAAGACACTTTTTTTATCTGTCTTTCCTGTCCGGCAATCAGAAACCAGAGTCCGGATGATCCATACCAGTCCAACTCCCAGAATGCCGAAGCCGATCAGTACAAGCGAAGAGGATAAGGCATAAAGAATTGTATAAAGATAGGCGGTGAACAGATGTCTGCCTTTTTTTGTCTGGAGGGTACACCAGAACAACATGGGAATTCCGAATTCTGCGAGGCCGTATACTGCAAGAAAAGGGATGCAGCTGTAAAGAAAGGCTGTCAGAGCGGCAATCCATTTTTCGTCGGCTGTTTCCCTGACGAGAAGATACATTCCTATATAGCCGCAAAGCCTCCCGATCAAAGTCATAAGGGTGAGAGCGCCACAGTAATTTCCCGTCAAAAACAGAAGTGTGGCCAGTGGCGCCGGAGCGGTTAAAGCAGTTTTAGAAGCGCCATTCATAAATTCAGGAATGCTGTTGCCGCGGAACAAATGCTTTGCCTGAAGAATATAAGCAATCATTTCTCCATCTAACTGGTCCAGATAGGTATAAACAGCATCTTCGCCAAGAATGATACAGGGCAGCATTGTCAGCAAAACTGCTATAATACCCAGACCCAACCAGTAATTTTTATTTTTTATGATTTTGCTTTTTAAGTTCATTTTTACTTTCAAACTTATCCTTCCTCAGATATTGGCATCGTCACAGACTTACAGTCATTCAGCGCTGTTTTTGCATAAAGCAGCAGTATAAATGGATATGCTGCCATTATAGGGTATATATAACGAAGCTGTACTGTTGGTCCAAGGAACAGGGTCAAATAATATCCCAGGACAAGAGTCAGGGGCAGACACAGTCTTCCCTTTCGGATGACGCATAAAAAACCGAAGAGCAGCAGATACAGCCACAGCCATATACCCGGCATGAACAAATATCTTAAGACGGGAATTTTCAGGTAAGCATTTTGGTCGGCCCAGCGTTCCAGAAGTGCATGCAGGCCCGGGAATTTTGAATCCTTGTAAATGCCGGCGTCGTTTAAGGTAACTTCTTCCCACCGGGTCTGTACATAGCCGAGGCCGATTTGCTGTTCAGACACATTGATAAATGCATGGCTGGTATCTCCGGGGTAAAGGTAACCGGCATTTGTCTCCAGCACGGCATTCAAAAAATCACCGGGGTATTTTGCCAGAAGGTTCAGGTATGTGAGAATGAATTCTTTTATACGATACCTGGCCACATATGTGTTTGTATGCCGTTTTACCGGGTCAGAGATATGGGGGTCATAGTCTCGGTATGCTTCATCCAAAATAAAATCTTTGATCAATGCCTTTTCCGATTCAGTCAGAGTGTTGTCATCCTCCGGAAGGACATTGATGCCTCCGTGGTAAACCATAGCTCTGGCCAACTGCTGGATCGGCATACTGAGCATTTCCCTTCTGTCTCCCTGCTCGGCATCTGTGACTCGGAAGAGCAGATTCAGCACTAAGATGCCGGAAAGGAAACCGAACAGAGCCAACAGAAATAATTTACCCCAGCGCTTGTGTTCTTTGCCGAATATGGCCGCCAGTGCCACAAACAGAAGCAGTACCATAAATGCATATTGACCATTGGTTCGAAATAATATCATACCTACCGTGCCGACAAAGAAAAGAAGCGCAGATGATTTTTTGCATTTTTCCCACAGCATCAGTTCAGACAAACTCAACAACTGCAGCAGAAAGAAACCGGTAAAGATTATATCCTTTGTCACACTGATACTCATATACCAGTGAAAGGGATAAAACATGCAGATGATCTGCACCGGCAGCAGTCCGGTTAAGCCGAGACCATGTCTTTTCAGAAAGGTTATGCACCAGGCGAAAACCGCGCCCAGAAATAACAACTGCAGAAATGTATACAGACCCATTCC
Organism: uncultured Lachnospiraceae bacterium; assembly: GCA_947174665.1. GTDB lineage: Bacteria > Bacillota > Clostridia > Lachnospirales > Lachnospiraceae > Acetatifactor. Next base: position 10,589 of record CAMWJV010000091.1, on the reverse strand, counting down.
GGTGTTTACATTTCCGGCAATCATTTCTCCCAGCCGCATAGATCCTTTTATCAGTAGGGTATGGGCGATGGGGTGATGGTCGATAAAGCTGCCGCTTTCAATCTGACCTACCTGAACATAAGAATCGTAGGCACATATACCGGGGTAGAAGGCCAGATAAGCGGGAAGCCAGGCGAGCACAATCAGAATAAGGCTGCCGGTAAACAACTGCAGCGGTGTAACTTCAGCATAGACATTTTGCAGTTTTGCTGCTGTGATAACACCGGTTTTGGCAGGTTGCTTAGGATGTGGATATTTATTATTAACAAACCAATACATCAGCCGACAAACGGCGATACCACCAACTGTACCTCCTGCAATGCTGAGAGTTACGGTTTTCATTGTATAAGAAATGGTCCAGATAATATTACCGTTTTTTGCCAGACTTGCCTCAGTCAGAAAACAGAACAGGAACAGAAAGCCTGTGGCGGCAAACAAAATATATAACGCTTTTGAGGCGGGATACTTGATTTCAGATTTTTTTTCATTTTCTGTTTCATTGTAACACATGTGCATTCTCCGGTTTTTTCCTGATTTCATAGATTATAGCATGATTGTCAGGCATAGTCTACTGTTTTTCCCCCATCCGCTTATTGTAATTTATGGCCTTGCTGTGTATAATGAGCCTACGGGCAGCTGTAGCTGCCGTTGGATTTTAGCGGATTGGCTTGTACTGATATGGCGGAAGTGAAAAATTAAAATAGGGAAAGGTATATTAACGTGTGGAAATGGCAGAGAGGGCAGCATTGATTAAAAGACGCGTATTTAAAATAATACAGATTGGGAACAGAACGGATATTCCCAGCATGTGCTTTGATATTTTTATAATCTTTGTCATACTGGCAAATATTGCAGTTACCTTTTTTCAGACCTTTGAGGAGGCGGCGGGATATGCAGGCATGATAGGGGCGGTGGAACTTATCACGATGGTAATCTTTCTGGTGGAATATGTCCTCCGAATATGGACTGCGGACTGCCTTTATCCCGAAAAATCATATCCTGCGGCGTGCTTTAAGTTTGCGGTGTCCTTTTACGGAGTGGTGGACCTGCTGACGATCCTTCCCTATTTTTGTCCTTTTTTTATTCCAAGCGGAGCCATTGCCTTCCGTATGCTCCGGGTAGTCCGTATCCTGCACCTGTTTAGAATTAACTCCCGATATGATGCCTTTAATGTCATAACGGAGGTTTTAAAGGACAAGAGGAACGCTCTGGTGTCTTCCATTTTTCTGGTGCTGGTGCTGATGCTGGCATCCTCGCTGTGCATGTACGGTCTGGAGCATGAGGCTCAGCCGGAGAATTTTTCCAATGCCTTTTCCGGAATCTGGTGGTCTGTGTCCACGCTTTTGACAGTGGGGTATGGAGATATTTATCCGGTTACCATAGGGGGGCGGATGATGGCGATCGTTATTGCCTTCCTGGGAGTGGGCATGGTTGCCATTCCAACGGGTATCATCTCCGCCGGTTTTGTGGAGTATTATACGAAGATTAAAGTAGGAAGCTACGCTGAGCATGACGCAGACTTCATCACATTAAATATTTTGGCTGGACATCCCTATGGGGGACTTTCATTAAAGGAATTGAAGCTTCCACAGGGACTCTATCCGGCGGTGGTGCTTCGGGGTGAGGATGTGTATACCCCCCATGAGAGCCTGGTGCTGGAGGAAGGAGACAGCCTGCTGCTTGGCACCGTCAGCACGGGAAGGCTTAAATGCCGCATTCAGGAGGCTCCTCTGGAGGGTGGGCACAGCTGGATCGGCCACCGAATAAAAGATTTGGATATTTCCCGCAGGGTCTTCGTGGTGATGGTTAAGCGCGGAGATGAAAACATCTGCCCCCAGGGGTCTACGCTGCTACAGGAGGGCGATGTGGTATTGCTGCTTGAAAAGCATTAACATGCTCGAAAAAGAATTGGGAGGAATATACAAATGACAAAAAAACAGAGGGCACTGGAAATCATAAAGAGATTAAAAAAGGAATATCCCCAGGCAGACTGTACGCTGGACTATGACCAGGCCTGGAAACTGCTGGTCAGCGTCCGCCTGGCGGCCCAGTGTACCGATGCCAGGGTGAATGTAGTGGTGGAAAAGTTATATGAGAAGTTTCCGGATGTGAATGCCCTGGCGGAAGCGCCTGTGGAAGAGATTGAAAAGCTTGTCCATCCCTGCGGCCTAGGCAACAGCAAGGCAAGAGACATCAGCGCCTGCATGAAGATGCTGCGGGATGAGTACGGAGGTAAAGTCCCTGACGATTTTGACAAGCTGCTGAAGCTGCCCGGAGTGGGGCGGAAGAGCGCCAACCTGATCATGGGGGATGTATTCGGAAAGCCCGCTATTGTCACGGATACTCACTGTATCCGTCTGGTAAACCGAATGGGACTGGTGGACGGCATTAAGGAGCCCGGGAAGGTGGAGAAGGAGCTTTGGAAGATCATTCCGCCGGAGGAGGGAAATGATTTCTGTCATCGATTGGTGGAACACGGCAGGGCAGTCTGCACCGCCAGGACAAATCCTTATTGTGATAAGTGCTGTCTTCAGGACATATGTAAAAAGGCAGGAGTCTGAAAGCAGGATCATAAAGTGATCACCGATAAAACTGAGTCTACATACACGATGATCAGCGGTTTTCCGCAGTTTTATTTAGGGGATCAGGCGGACAACGAGCTTGACGGAGCTACCCTGTATGAACTGCTGGAGAAGGCGGAGCCAGGACAACATATGCCGAGAGAACTTTTAAGTATATTCGCAGAGGAACTGAGTGATTAAATAGTGAATTGATTTTTTATCAGGTACATTTCCATGGCTGCGGCATATTTATGATATCAGAGGTCACATTATAAATGTTTACAGGATAATGATATCGACAGTCAGGGAGGCAGTATGGAAATATATGTAGTGAAACCGGGAGACACAGTGGACAGTATTGCGCTGAATCTGGGAGCAGACACTGAGCAGATGATCTATGATAATCAGCTGGTGTATCCGTACGAGCTTGCCGTCGGGCAGGCTCTTTTTATAGCCGGGGACAGGAGAAATGCCACCCGCTCTATTTCCGTAAGTGGATATGCCTATCCTTTTATCAGTCCCTGGGTGCTGGAACAGACGCTTCCTTTTCTGTCGGAGCTGCCTGTCTTTTCCTATGGATTTACGGCGGAAGGAGAGTTGGTGCCCCCTGCATATGGAGATGATACATGGATGATCACACAGGCGCTGAATTTCGGCGTTCGTCCCATATTGACGCTGACACCCTTCGGGGCGGACGGAAACTTTAACAACCGGCTGATCCACTCGGTAGTGAACAGTGAAGAATATAAAGCAAATCTGATTCAGAATCTGCTGGAGGTTATGGCTGAAAAAGGATATCAGGGGGTTGACATTGACTTTGAGTACATTCTTGCGGAGGACAGGGATGCCTTTACGGCCTTTGTGCAGGATGTTGCGGAGACCATGCGTGAGAACGGATACCACACTTCGGTGGCTCTGGCACCAAAGACTTCCTCGGACCAGAAAGGGCTTCTATATGAGGGAAAGGATTATCGGGCACTGGGAGAGGCGGCGGATCACGTACTTCTTATGACATATGAATGGGGCTATACCTACGGGCCGCCCATGGCTGTAGCACCTCTGAATCAGGTGCGCAGAGTGGTGGAGTATGCCCTGACCCAGATTCCGGCGGATAAGATTGACCTGGGGATACCCAATTACGGATATGACTGGCCCCTGCCTTATGTGAGGGGAACCACCAAGGCGGCTACGATCAACAATATTCAGGCAGTGCGTATCGCAGTGGCAAACGGAGCGGAAATACGCTTTGATGATGTGGCGGAAAGTCCTTACTTTACCTACACGGATAACGGAACAGAGCATGAGGTCTGGTTCGAAGATGTGAGAAGCCTGCTGGCCAAGTTCGACCTGATCCGGGAGTACGGGCTGCGTGGCTGCGGCTACTGGCAGATCATGCAGTGGTTTCGGGCAAACTGGCTGCTGCTGCGGGATCAGTTTTTTATTTTGAAGTAATTTGACCTTTCGGAGCGCAGGCATTTGTAGTATAATAAAATTCCAAGGTTGTAATCTTTTTGGGAGGCACTTAAGAATGAGAAAGAAACTGCTTAGCTGCATTTTGATATCGGCACTTGCTTTCAATTCTGTAGCTGCGGGAAAACGAATACGGAGTCAGCTGAGAACAGCGGCATGACGGGAGCAGAGAATTCAGGAATCTCCGGGGGGAGCGGCCCGTCGGGGGGAGAGAATTCTGATCCAACCGGGGAGGATATATTTCTTTCCCTGGAGGACCTGCCCTGGCGGGACAACTCGCTGGATTTCTATTCGGCTGTTGTGAACATGCCCCTGCGGTACACGGGGTATTCGGAGCAGGAGTACGCTATGGGAGGCAGCACAGGGGAGTTTTTTTGGGGAAATACCAGAGATTCTGTTTATAAATATCATTATTCTGAAGAGGAAGCAGACAGATGGGTTGAGATAAAGGCAATCACAGATCAGGGCGCGGAGACCTCTTTTCGCGTAGCCATCGGAGAAAAGCAATCCAGCTATGTCAATAATGTAGGGAGTATCGCGGGAAGTGACCACTATATGATGATGAAGGTAGAGGCTGCCGGGGATACTGATGCCGGCAATGGTATATTAATCGCTTTTATGAGACGGATGAAGATATGCAGGTTTTAAACAGCTTTTATGTAGACTGCCTGGATAAAAACGATTATGAACATCCGCTGCAGCTTCGGGTTGATAAGCAGGGGAATCTTCATATGATCACCAGCAGAAATGACAATACATATCATTACTATATCGTTGCGTCCGACGGTACTTTTTTTGATGGAAGCCAGCCCTAAAGAGGGATTTCCCGAAGGCCGAACGCCGGGCCGGATGCCGGATCTGTTTTTCCTGTACGACGGCAGAGTGGGCATGAAATCTGAGGAACAGCTGCAATGTGTGGACCTTGAGACCGGAAAGACTGAAGTTCTGGCGAATATAAAATCGGATTATCGAGGCTGCACTCTTCTGGATGAAAAAACGCTCCTCTACGCCGATGGCAAGGGACTGTACCGCAGCGGGCTGGCCGGGGAGAATCCGGAAATTCTGTACACCTGGAGCAACCACGGGGTTTCGGCTTCGGAAATAAAGGCAATGCAGGTTACGGAGAGCGGGGGCATCGGCCTGATCTATATGGATTACAAGGGAGCAAATTATCTGAAGCTGGAGTCCACCACGGAGGAGGTGGAGATACAGGAGATCACTTTTGGAGTATTTATCAGTGATAAGGAAAGATGTCAGCCGATAGTAGCGGCGTTTAATAAAAAATATCCGGCATACCACATTAAGATGAAGACTTACAGCTATGATGACATGAGTCTTCGGACGGAACTGATCGCAGGGAAAGGGCCGGTTCTGGTGGATACAATGCTGGTGGGCTTTAAGGATAACGCAGACTGGTGGGAGCCTCTGGACGAGGTCTTCCGGCCCAGGGAGAGACAGGCGGGAGGGAGCAACGCAATGAGAATGTATGACATCATCATGAAAAAGAGAAACGGGGGAGAGCTGACACCGGAGGAGATCCATTTCTTTGTGGAGGGCTACACCGGGGGAACCATTCCCGATTATCAGGTGTCGGCGCTGATGATGGCTATTTATTTTCAGAAGATGACGGATGCGGAGACCTGTGAGCTTACCATGGCCATGGCTCACAGCGGGGATATGTTGGATCTGTCAGCCATTCATGGCATCAAGGTTGACAAGCACAGCACCGGAGGAGTGGGTGATAAGACTTCCCTGGCCCTGGCCCCCATGGTGGCGGCCTGCGGGATCCCGGTGGCAAAGATGAGCGGAAGGGGTCTGGGGCACACCGGAGGCACCATTGACAAGCTGGAGAGTTTTCCCGGCTTTACCACAGCCCTGACTACGGAACAGTTTATCTGTAATGTGAACAGCATCGGTATTGCTATTATGGGGCAGACCGCAGATCTTGCACCGGCGGACAAGAAGCTGTATGCACTGCGGGATGTGACGGCTACGGTGGATAACATGTCTCTGATTGCAAGCTCTATCATGAGCAAAAAACTGGCGGCGGGGGCGGATGCCATTGTGCTGGACGTGAAGACCGGAAGCGGTGCTTTTATGAAAAGGGAAGAAGACGCCGGGGCTCTTGCCAAAGAGATGGTTAAAATCGGAAACAGTGCCGGCAGAAAGACTATTGCCGTCATCTCCGACATGGATCAGCCTCTGGGCTTTGCGGTAGGAAACGCCCTGGAGGTGAAGGAAGCCATAGATACCCTGAACGGACGGGGACCTGAAGATTTTCAGGAGCTCTGCCTGATCTTGGGCAGTCAGATGCTGATAGCGGGCGGTAAAGCCGAGAACCCGGATGCAGCACGGAGTATGCTGGAGCAGGTGATTGCGAACGGAAGCGCCTTGAAAAAGCTGGCGGAGTTTGTGGAGGCCCAGGGAGGTGACAGCAGTGTCGTTTATCATCCGGAGCAGCTTCCCGCGGCATCCATACAAAAAAATGTGGTCTCGCCTGCTGACGGCTATGTCAGCCGGATTGTATGCGATGAGGTAGGCATCTGCTCTTTGATTCTGGGGGGTGGCCGGGAGACCAAGGAGAGCGAGATCGATCTTTCCGTAGGGCTTGTCCTGTGCAGGAAAGTGGGAGATGCCGTGAAAGCCGGAGAAACTCTGGCAGTTATTCATGCAAATGACGAGCAAAAGGCGGCGGAAGCGGAGCAGAGATTCCTGGCAGCCTGTACTATAAAAGCGGAACCTCCGGCGAAAGCTCCCTTTATTAAGGGGATTATTGAACAGTGACAATCATAGTTTTGATCTTCTGCTAATATAATGGGAGTATGAAGAAAAGAGACATTAAAAAGAACAGCGGTCAGAAAAAAGAATCTCTTGTGGAATCGCTGAAGCTGCCCAAGGACATCTGCATGGGAGCCATGAAAGTAACCATGACCGGCAACCACGAGGCCTGGATTGAAAATTACAGAGGGATATTGGAGTACTCGGAGAATCTGATCCTGCTTCAGGGCAAGACCTGTCAGGTCTGCTTTGAGGGAACCTGCCTTTCCATCGATTATTACACGAATGAGGATATGAAGATAAGCGGCTGCATTGCCTGCGTCAGATTTATATAGTGGATTATCCGGGAAGAGGTAGAGCTATGATTGAGTTTTTAAAATATATAAGAGGTTATCTGCGAATCCGTGTCAGCGGGTTCTCGCCGGAGCGCTTCATGAATCTGTGCAGCAACAAGGGTATTCTTCTCTGGAAGATTGTCAGGGAAGGGGATGTCTATTACATGAATATAAACCTGAAAGGGTTTCGGGCGCTGCGCCCCATTGTCAGGAAGACAGGAACAAGGGTGGCCATATTGGAACGATATGGGCTGCCCTTTTTTCTGCCCAAGCTGTTGAAGCGAAAGGTTTTTGTTGGGGGCCTGCTGTTTGCCATCGCCTTCTGGATGTGGTCTTCCCTGTTCATTTGGGATATTGAACTGTCGGGTAATTACCGGATTACCGACGATATGTTTCAAAGCTTTTTAAAAGAGAATGATGTGATCGTGGGAATGAAGAAGGGGGAGCTTGACATTGAGACGCTGGAAAAGGAGATTCGCCGCAGCTTCCCTGAAATCACATGGGCTTCCGCCAGACTGTCCGGTACAAAGCTGCTGATCGATATAAAAGAGAATGACGCCCCTATCATTAAGGAGCAGGAGGAGAAGCAGGCCGGAAGCAATCTTGTTTCCCCCTATGCCGGAACAGTGGTATCAATGATTGTGAGAAGCGGCGTGCCGATGGTATCCGTCGGGGACACGATCGAGGCCGGAGCAGTGCTTGTGGAGGGGAGGGTCCCGGTCTATAATGATGACGCAACAGTGAGGGAGTACATCTATGTTGATGCGGATGCGGATATCATTCTGGAGCATACGAGGGAGTTTTCTGACAGACTTTCCTTTGATTACATAAAAAAAGAGTATACCGGACGGGAGAAGACAAGAGTTTATTTGAGATTTGGTGACGAACAGTTGAAAATGCCTCAGGACCGCCCCTTTTTGATCTATGACAGTGTGATCAGGGAGAGCAGACCATTGTTATTTGAAAAACTTTCCATACCGGTTTACATGGGTACCTACACTTACAGAGAGTACATGAATGTGGAATATAAATATTCTCGGGAGGAGGCACAGGAGCAGCTGAGTGAAAAATTATTTACATTTCTTGCAAGTTTAGAAGAAAAAGGGGTACAAATTATTGAAAAAGATGTTAAAATAGATACAAACGACAATTTTTGGATCATTTCAGGGCTGTTTCTGGTAAGGGAGCCGGTGGGAGACAGTGTTGCCGTTGAAAAGATTGTTATCGGAGAAAAGGAAATTGATGAGTGAGGAGTGTTCAATCAGGCTTGATATGCCGGCGGAACACATGCGGAAGATATTCGGCATGCAGGACGCATATGTGAAAAAGCTGGAGCGTGACTTCGGCGTTGCGATTGTTGACAGGAACGGCGGAGTGACGATTACCGGAAGGGAAGATATGGTGAAAAAGGCGGCGGGAGTACTGCAGCAGTTGTCCATTCTTTCCGGCAGGGGAAACGAAATAGAGGAGCAGAGCGTAGATTACGCCATTACGATGGGTATGGAAGAAAAGGAAAATGTGATTGCGGAGATCGACTCCGACTGTATCTGCCACACGGTTAACGGGAAACCGATCAAGCCAAAGACACTGGGGCAGAAGGCATATGTGGATGCCATCAGAAAAAATATGATCGTGTTCGGGCTTGGGCCTGCGGGGACAGGAAAGACTTACCTTGCCATGGCCATGGCGATCACGGCTTTTAAAAATGATGAGGTTGGCAGGATCATTTTGACAAGACCGGCCATAGAGGCGGGGGAGAAGCTTGGATTCCTGCCGGGGGATCTGCAGAGCAAGGTGGATCCCTATCTGAGGCCTCTCTATGATGCGCTGTATCAGATCATGGGGGCGGAGAGCTTCGCAAAGAATATGGAGAAAGGGCTGATCGAGGTTGCACCACTGGCTTACATGAGAGGCCGTACCCTGGACAATGCCTATATTATTCTGGACGAGGCCCAGAACACGACACCGGCACAGATGAAAATGTTTTTGACCCGGATCGGTTTTGGCTCAAAGGTAGTTATCACAGGCGATGCTTCACAAAAGGATCTTGCGCCCGGCACAAAATCCGGACTGGATGTCGCGGCGAAGGTTCTGGCAAAGATCGATGATATTGCATTCTGCAGTCTGACCAGCAGGGATGTGGTGAGACATCCTCTTGTACAGAAGATTGTAAAAGCATACGAAGACTATGAGGTGAAGGAACTGTCACGAAAAAACAATGGTAGAGAAAAATATGGAAGACAAAAATAAAAACAGAAAGGCGGGCTGGAAATTTTTCCTTGCCGAAGCAGCAATTATAACAGCCGGAACGCTGGGAATGGGATTGTTTGGCAGAATCAGACAGCAGCCTGATGACAGGCTGTTGGGAAACTGTGTCATGATGTTTTTGGTTCTGGCAGTCATTTGCTTTCATCTTCGCAGGGAGTATGTGAATGACAGTCTTGATTATGACAACGGGGAGCATATTTTCCGTTTTTTCCTGTGCCTGGGGATTGGTACCCTGGTGTCCTTTGCCTGCGGCTTTTTGCCGGTGGGGGGCTGGCCGTTTCTGTTGGTGTATATCATGCTCTTCCTCTTCAGCAACATGAGCGTGGGCCTTTTGTCGGCGACCGCGCTTCTTCTGATTTCGATTTTGCTGAGCGGCAGCGATGCAGGCGGTTTTGCGCTGTATTTTGTCAGCGGGGTTTTTGCGGTGACTCTTTTCCGGCATCTGGGAGATGATTTTAAGATCGGTATTCCCTTATTCTTATCCATTCTGTGCCTGCTGGTTTGTGAGACGGCAAATGTGGTGCTGGTTGCAAACGCAAGGCCGGATTTTGAAATTTTTGTGATTCCTGTGGCAAATATGATTGTCAGCAGCGTCCTGCTTCTGGGCTGTCTGAAGATGTTTTCCTCCATGGTGATCTACAAGCACAGAGAGAAATACCTGGATATTATCGATTCGGAAAATCCTGTGATTGTCAGACTGCGTGAAAGAGACAGAAACGAATACATGCACTGTGTCCATACAACCTATTTCTGTGAGCGAATCGGCAAGCGGCTTGGATTGGATGTAGAGGCGTTAAAAAGCGCAGGATATTATTACCGCCTGGGCGGAGAACTTACGCAGATGCTGGAGGACAAGCAGTTTCCGCCTAATGCCAGGGAAATCCTGCTGGATTACAGGAACAGGCAGAAGGGCATGAAGAAAAAGGAAACGGCGGTGCTGTACTGCTCGGATATGGTAGTGTCTTCCGCGAAAGCGGCGATTGAGAGCGAGGGACAGGGCCAGGTTGATTTTGACAGGATGATAGATAACATTTTCAGTAAGCTGTTCCGGGATAAGATGTTTGACAAGTGTGATATATCTGTGAGTGAACTTCGCACAATGCAGCAGATTTTTAAGGAGGAAAAACTCTATTATGAC
>CAMWJV010000090.1 GCA_947174665.1 uncultured Lachnospiraceae bacterium | reverse complement strand
GGATAGAACGAAGGCCTCCGACGCCTTTAATGCAGGTTCGATTCCTGTCGGATGCATTTTACATCACCCTGTACTGTAACATATCCACGGAAATTCCAGCAACATAGAGCCGCATGCGGCTTTATGTGTTTGAGGAAGGTGTAAATATGCATAAGGATAAGTGGAAGACTATTCGTGATATTATTATCGGTAATTGCAAGATTGTTTTCCCTGTATTAGTTATAGTTTTGGGCGCGATCACAGCAGTCATTGCGCTGAATGCCAACAAGGCGAAGGCGCAGACTCAGGCTGATGGACAGTCGTCTGTACAGGAGGGCAGCTCCAATGGTGCTATGTCTGATTCGGCAGGGAATCAGACAGGGGACAGCAGGCCTCCGGCGGAGGAAGTTCCCATGGTTGCCAACGAGGATGGCGCTATTTATACGCTGGTGGCAACATATTATAATGCCATCGGAACAGGCGATTCGGATACGCTTCAGTCTATATGTCACGGAATCAGTGAAAATGATGTGCTGTATTACAGTGAGCTTGCAAAATATATCGAAAAATATTCGGATATTGAGATATATTCCAAGCAGGGTCCTTCGGACGGAACAACGATAGTTTATGTGTATTATAGAATGATACTTATAGAGCATGGCGGGTTCCCTGCCTATGAGACGCTGTATGTCTGCACTGACGAGGAGGGCAGCCTCTATATTAAGGACAGCAGTACTTTTACAGAGGAAGAGAAAGAATATATTGTAAACGCCAACGGTCAGCTGGATGTGGTTGAGTTTAATAATCGGGTGAATGCGGAGTATAATGAGCTCCTTGAGCAGAATCCGGTGGTCCTGGAATATGTTTCCCTGGTAAATGTACAGTGTACTACGCGAGTGGGAGAGATACTTTCCAGTCGGATTCAGCCGGATGAAACCCAGGAGCCGGGAGGTGAAGAACCGGCGGGTGACGGGCAGGGGCAGGAGCAGACTCCCGCAGGGCAGGTTCCGGAGGATACCGGACCGAGATATGCCAGCGCAACAACTACCGTTAATGTGCGAAACTCAGACAGCGAGCAGGCTGATAAGCTTGGCAAGGTGTCCCGCGGGACCAGGGTTGAAGTGCAGGAGGTTCTGCTGAATGGCTGGACGAAGATCGTATATGAAGGAAAGGACGGCTACATCAAGTCGGAATATCTTCAGTTGGAAGAAAGCGCAGCAAATCTGGAAGTGATAGGCACTGTCACTGCCACCACAAATATAAATGTTCGTGCAGCGGCAGATGAGAGCGCTGAGAGACTGGGAGTGCTTGCGGGAGGTGCGTCCCTCGAGCTGCTCGGCAATGAAAACGGGTGGTGCAAGGTGAACTACAATGGCCAGGTAGCATATGTGAAGGCTGATTATGTGACACAGCAGTAAGAAATTGTCTGTCAGGGAATAAAAAAGGAAAAAAGAGGGAAGTCTTTTACTGAAAAGTAGAGACTTCCTTTTTTCGCACGGTAAATATACCGGTGAAACGGGCATATCGGCGGCACTGTACACGGGTGTGAAAAGGAATATAAGGGAGAGAAGAGAATGACGTCACAGGAAATAGCAATTTATCGGGAAATACAAAAAAATACGGAAATAGCGATGAAAGCCATCGATACTATCTCAGATAAGGTCTATGATGATGCGCTGGCCATGCAGCTTTCCAGACAGACCCTGAAATATTCGGAGATTCACAATGCCGCATCCAAACAACTGGTTGCCGGTAAGGCGGAATATTATCGAAGCGGTGCGCTGGCGGATGCCGTGCTCCGAACGGGACTTCACTATAACACGCTGCTCAATACCAGCACGGGACATATCGCGGAACTGATGATCAAAAACAGCACAAACGGGATTCTTGAGATGGAGAAGGCGCTGAAGCACAATGAGAATGCCGGTGAGCGGTCGACGGCTCTTGCCCGTCAGTTGATAGAGTGTGAAGAAAAAAATGTAGCCAGGTTGAAACAGTATCTGTAGGTTCAGGTGGAAGATTTTTGTACAAAATAGATAAAAAAGTAACAGAAAACTTTTGCAGTTTAATGGGATAAAGCGATTGAGAAATGGACAAGGATGGTTTATAATGTTTTTTGGATTGTGGTGCCATGAGTGCGCACCAGACTAAATGAAGGAGGACATTGCAGATGTCATATGTTGATGAGGTTTATGACTTGGTTGTTGCCAAGAATCCTGCGCAGCCGGAATTCCATCAGGCAGTGAAGGAGGTTCTTGAGTCACTGCGCGTAGTAATCGAGGCAAATGAGGAGAAATATCGGAAAGATGCTCTGCTGGAGAGACTGGTTACTCCGGAAAGGCAGCTGTTGTTCCGCGTTCCCTGGGTTGATGACAAGGGGCAGGTTCAGGTGAACAATGGTTTCCGTGTACAGTTTAATTCCGCTATCGGACCTTATAAAGGGGGCCTGAGGCTTCATCCCAGTGTAAATCTTGGTATTATCAAGTTCCTGGGCTTTGAACAGATTTTCAAGAATTCCCTGACCGGACTGCCTATCGGCGGCGGCAAGGGTGGTTCTGATTTTGATCCCAAGGGCAAGTCAGACAGGGAAGTGATGGCATTCTGCCAGAGCTTTATCAATGAGTTACATAAGTATATCGGTGCAGATACCGATGTGCCTGCAGGCGACATCGGAACCGGCGCGCGAGAGATTGGTTACATGTACGGACAGTATAAGAGGCTGACAGGGCTGTATGAAGGCGTGCTTACCGGAAAAGGGCTGTCTTACGGCGGTTCTCTGGCAAGGACTGAAGCGACCGGATACGGCCTGCTTTACCTGACCGAGGAGATGCTGAAGTGCAACGGGAAGGATATTGCCGGCAAGACCGTTGCCGTGTCCGGAGCGGGCAATGTTGCAATTTACGCTATCCAGAAGGCACAGCAGCTCGGTGCTAAGCCTGTGACATGTTCCGATTCCACCGGCTGGATTTATGATGCGGAAGGAATTGATGTGGCGCTGCTGAAGGAGATTAAGGAAGTGAAGCGCGCGAGACTGAGCGAATATGCGGCTGCAAGGCCCAGTGCTGAGTATCATGAGAAGAAAAACGGTGAGCATGGCGTTTGGAGCGTGAAGTGCGATGTTGCGCTTCCCTGTGCTACTCAGAATGAACTTGACCTGGAGGATGCAAAGATGCTGGTCGCAAACGGCTGTCTTGCCGTGGCGGAAGGCGCGAATATGCCTACCACTATGGAAGCTACCGAGTATCTGCAGAAGAACGGCGTGCTGTTCTGCCCCGGCAAGGCTGCCAACGCAGGCGGTGTAGCAACCTCCGCACTGGAGATGAGCCAGAACAGTGAGAGACTTTCCTGGACCTTTGAGGAGGTTGACACGAAGCTGAAAAATATTATGGTAAATATTTTCCATAATCTGGACAGTGCCGCAAAGAAGTACGGCATGGAGGGTAATTATGTAGCAGGCGCCAATATAGCAGGTTTCCTGAAGGTTGCTGAGGCTATGACGGCACAGGGGATTGTGTAACCATAATCAAATAGTATACTGAAAAAAGCGGGGGACATGACATCTCCCGCTTTTTTCATGACATTTGAATAAAGATTTACGGTGAAGCTGCCGATATATTCATAAATAATATTTGTCAGTATTAGTCCGAATCAGGGAGGATGACGACATGAATATAATGGCGAGTACAGGCAGTTCCGGGACGAACCGGTATGGGCTGAGAAGTAACAAGGACGGGACTTCAGCAGCTCGGGTTTCTGTATCAAAGTCAACGATGCAGGAAAGGGCTCTTGCGAGGGCGAGAGCAAGAGCAGAGCAGAGAGCCAAAGAGGCAAAAAAAGCCAGAGAGGCTCAGAGAGCAAAAGCGTCTAAACAGAAGCAGCAGTTTAAGAAAAAGCTGAATTATAATTTTAAACAGATTTCCAGGCGGATACTGCAGGCGAAGACTTCCGGCAATGCAAGGAGGGCTGTGACCAGCGCCAGGCAGAAGGTGGTGGATTTACGCAAAAAGCTGAGGCTATCAGGCTATGACAGCCAGGAACTGCTGATTGCGATCCGCCATGCGGAGGCCATGACCAGAGTGGCGAAAAAGAAGCTGAAGCACCTGGAAGAAGAGGAAAATGTCAAGCAGCGGGGCGGGGTATGTGAGGCTGAACTGGAGGAAGAGACAGAGGAGTCTGCCGAGGAAGACCGGAGCAGGGAAGGTATCAGCGACGAAATCGAGCCTGCGTTTGACATGGAGGATATTCAGGAGCTGATGGAGATATACCAGGAGCTGATGGATGAAGCCATGGAGGACATGGAAAGCTTAAATGATCTGGAGGATCTGATGCTGGACAGCGCAGGGGGAGAGATGGATCCCGAAGACCTGGATCAGTTGAAGAAAAAGCATCGTTCCGAGGAACTCCGAAAAATCATGGAAGCCGATATGAAGTATCTGAAGGCCATGTTTGATAAGCTGGCAAAGGAGCAGCAGAGCAACGCTAATGGCATTGGAAACGGCAGCTCAGACAGCGGCGAAAGAGGCAGCGTGGGATATGATACAAGCGGCGTATCACTGCAGCTGGGAGGAGTGGACATTCCGGTAGATACTCAGATGGTAGATGCAGTAGAATTGGTGGAAGGCGGAATGATCGATAAATCGGTTTAGGGATGGTGACGATTGTTTTAATACGGCACCGACATATGACAGGCATGAGGCTGTTATGTGTCGGTGCTTTGGTTTGTCGGGCGGAATTCCGCCCTGGACAGGATTTCTCTGCTTACGAAGAGCGTCCTGTCGTTTCTTGTATCATAGGTCCATTTAACCAGAGAAAAGTGTTTTCCCTCTATTTCGATACAGGTGATACATTGAGGGTGGACACAGCTGCCGGTATTCATATAGGAGAGGTCGGCTGCGTTCAGTCTGGGGCGGTGAGTATGTCCGGTGATCAACGGATATCCCGTTTCTGCGGCAAAGCCGGACAGACGCTTCTCTATTTTGTCTTTATGCCTGTAGTTTTTGGCTGCACTGGTCGGGTCCAGCACACCGTAGCGTTCCAGAGGACGCCAGATGTAGCGCACAAGGAAACGATTGATCTTCCAGCCGGTAGAGTTCCAAAAATCTGCCTGATGCCCGTGGGTCAGATAGATACGGCGGCCGCAGCAGGAGTCTTCCAGAATCAGGCCTTCGTGGAAGGTCAGTCCCGGAAACAGTTTTTGATGACATTGGGTGTCCGTGCAGAAATAGGTACTGCAGACTCGCTCAGAATAGCCGGAGCTTTTCTTTTCCATATCATGGTTGCCGTAAAGCAGATAAAGTCTGTTCTGCCGGTAAAGGAGGGAGAGAAGCTGGAAGACATTGCCGTGGATTTCAATGATCTGCTTCATGTGTCTGTTTTCCCAAAGCTCATCCCCATCCCCCAGCTCGATATAGGTAAAACCGTTGGCACAGTAATATTTCAGGGCCGTAAAATAAAGGCTCTGGTTCTTTAGAAAATTATCGTTTGATGTTCCGTTTCCGCGGTGGCAGTCGCTGATGAGACAGAAGCGGCTGCGGCCTGTCAGGGGAAGCACGGGGGCGTTTTTGAAAGCTTGTGTAAGTCGGGAAGTAAAACTCATTTTAATTTTTTTATGTTTTTTTTATATATTATATGACAAATGAGCAAAGATGTGATAAAATTATCTTGATTAATTCATAGGAAGTGGTACAATAGTACTAGAGTACCAGAGAAAATTCGGAGGGGGTAAGCGATACGAGAGAGAGAAAGAGAACATTACGAATAGAACTGCTGCAACTCCTTCTGATACTGTTTTTCTGTTTTGTGATATTCGGACGGACTGTGGAGGCTGCTGAGGAGAAACGAGTCTTGTTTATCAGTTCTTATTCTTATGCATGGGAGCAGGTTCAGTTGCAGATAGAAGGTATCAGGGCGGGTCTGGGCGAGGATGTGATTCTGGACTATGAGTTCATGGATACCAAGCGCGTGAACACTGAGGAGTCCCTGCAGTTGTTTTACGAAGGACTGGCATATCGGCTTTCTGTGGTAGAACCTTATGATGCGGTAATCTTGGGAGATGATGCGGCACTTAGGTTTGCCATGAAATATCAGGAGGAACTTTTTTCGGGGATTCCGCTGGTATTTGAGGGGGTTAATGACGAAGAGCTTGCCGCGGAAGCGGTGAAAGATCCGATGATAGCGGGCGTTTTGGAAAAACTTTCCATAGAAAAGAATATTGAACTGGGACTGAAACTCAATCCAAAGGCAAAGCGGGTTGTGGCTATTTTAGATGATTCGATCACGGGTGAGGCGGAGAGAAAGCGCTTTTTTGAATGTGCAGAGCAGTATCCGAATCTGGAGTTTGATGAGATCAATATATCCCAGTGCAAAAATTATTCCCTTCGCTACACTCTTGGAAGTCTGTCAAAGGACACAATACTGATTTATATCGTTATGACGGAGGACGTTGACGGCAGGACATATACGGATAAGCAGGCGGTTGATCTGATTACAGAATGTTCCACGGTACCGACGCTCCGTATGGTGGACGGCGGAATCGGAAGCGGACTTCTGGGAGGCAATGTGGTCTCCATGCGTAAATCCGGGGAAATTGCGGCACAGATGGTGATGGAGATCATAACCGGAACACCGGTGGACAGCTTTGAACTTGTGACAGATAGTCCGCAGACTTATTGCGTGGACGCTCATGTTATGGACAGATTTAATATCAGTATGTCTGTTTTACCTAAAGATACGGAAATAATTAACAAAAAGACTACTTTCTTTGAGAGAAACAGGGAGGCAATGATTCCTGTCAGTTTCCTTGGAATAGTGGTAGTGGTGGTGCTGGGATGGGCACTGTTTGACAATCTGAAACGGCGCCGCTTGATGGTGGAACTTGAAGGCACGAAAAAAATCATGGAATCTGCGTCACAGCATGATTTCCTGACAGGAATTCCCAACAGAAGCAAGTTTATGAGTGACATAGAGCGTTTGGTGGGAGAAAAGAAGCCCTGCACGGTTATAATGATTGATATAGATGACTTCAAGAAAATTAATGACACATTAGGACATACGGCAGGAGATGAGGCGTTGAAACAGGTTGCCTCCAGACTGAGGGATATGGACTCACAGATTCTGACACCTTACCGTTTTGCAGGAGACGAATTTATCCTGATTCTGGAGAGTAATCAGTATAAGATAGTAGAAAAGACCGCATATCAGTGCAGACAGGTCTTTACAAGTCCTTTTGTGTTGGATGGGAAAAAGGCCAAGGTGTGCGGCAGTATCGGAATTGCGTCTTATCCGAAGGATTCAGAGGATGTGGAGCAGTTGATTATCTGTGCGGATGACGCTATGTATCAGGTGAAGAAAAACGGCAAGAACGACTTTGCTTTTTACAGTGCCCAGAAGATTTGAAGGAACGTTTGACAGCAAAGGCTCACCTTTTGGTGAGTCTTTTTGCAGGTAAGGGAGAGGGGAAAAGAAAGAAGAAAACCTGTCTATGAAGAGGAAGTATATATGGCAGCAAAAAAGTTTTATGCCGTAAAAAAAGGAAAAGTAACGGGTGTTTTTACAACCTGGGAAGAGTGCAGAGTTTCCGTAGAGGGTTATCCCGGGGCAGAATATAAAGGGTTTTCATCTATGGAGGAGGCGCAGGTCTATCTGGGAACTGCGGAGCAGTCCAAAGCAGATGTGGAGCGTCCGGAGGAGGGATGGCTTCTGGCGTATGTGGATGGAAGCTATGAAGATTCTCTCAAAAAATATGCCTTTGGCTGTGTATTTATTCTGCCGGACGGACATATTTATGTTCAGTATGGAAACGGCGACAGAGAACAGTCTCTTCAGCATAGGAATGTGACGGGAGAAATGCTGGGAGCTATGTATGCGGTAAAGACAGCTATGGTGAACGGTTTTAAAGGAATTGAAATTCGATATGACTATCAGGGAATTGAAAAGTGGGTCACCGGCGAATGGCGTTCCAAAACGGAGCTGACGCAAAAATATGCCCATGCCATGCGGGATTGGGGCAGAAGCATTGAGATATGCTTCAGAAAGGTGGCAGCACACACAAATGTACGGTATAATGAACTTGCAGACAGTTTGGCAAAGAGAGGCTTAAGGGAAGGGAACGGGGTTCCTAAGGCGGGACGGCTGGAAGAAATGGAAGAGTATTGTGAAGAGTGAGAGCGGTGTATCAAGAATAAATAAATATCTTGCACATGCCGGTATCTGTTCCAGACGTGAGGCGGACAGACTGATAGAGCAGGGAAAAGTGCTGGTGAACGGTCAGCTGCCGGCTCCGGGACAGCAGGTAAGTGAGAGAGATGAAATTACTGTAAACGGGAGAAAGATTCAGGGGGCGGAAAAGACGGTGGTGCTGGCTTTTTACAAGCCTGTGGGAGTTACCTGTACAGAGAAAGATACCCATGCGGAGAAAATTATCGCAGATTTGGTTCATTATCCTGTCAGAGTCACCTATGCAGGACGGCTGGACAAGGATTCGGAGGGACTGTTGATCCTGACGAATGACGGAGATTTGATTCAGGAGATGATGAATGGGGCAAACCGTCATGAAAAGGAATATATCGTTAAGGTAGACAAAGAAATAACACCTGATTTTTTAAACAAAATGGAGTCCGGGATTTATTTAAAGGATTTGAAAATAAAGACAAGGGAGTGCAAAACCCGGCAGATAGGAAAATATACTTTCAAAATAATTTTGACCCAGGGAGTCAACAGACAGATTCGGAGAATGTGTGCGGCATGTGGCTGGCGGGCAAAGGAAATAAAGCGTATCAGGGTCATGAGTGTTACTCTGGGCAATTTGAAGCCGGGAGAATTTGCGGAACTGTCGGAGCAGGAAGCAGAGCGTTTATATAGGGACTGTGGAATCGGTTCCACAAAATAGCAGAGAATGGTGGAATAGGGCATGCAAAATGAAAAATTAGAGAGAATCAAATATTTGACGGATATATTGAACCGTGCGGCAAGGGCATATTATGCAGAGGACAGGGAAATCATGAGCAATCAGGAATATGATACCCTGTATGATGAACTGCAGAGTCTGGAGCAGGAGACAGGCCTTATATTGGCCAACAGTCCTACTGTCCGCGTGGGGTATGAGGCAGTGGAAGAACTTCCCAAGGAGAGGCATGAGACTCCTATGCTGTCACTGGGCAAGACAAAGAGCCGTGAAGAACTGAGGGAATGGCTGCAGGGTAATCCTGCTGTTTTGAGTTGGAAACTGGACGGTTTGACGGTAGTATTGACCTATTATGACGGAAAACTTGCAAAAGCGGTCACCCGGGGTAACGGTGAAATCGGGGAGGTTGTCACAAATAATGCCAGGACCTTTCGAAATATTCCGTTGACAATTCCGTTTACAGGCGAACTGGTACTGCGTGGGGAGGCGGTCATAACCTATTCCGATTTTGAGCGCATGAATTCGGAGTTTGAAGCCGAAGAGGCGAAATATAAGAATCCGAGAAACCTGTGCAGCGGTTCCGTGCGTCAGTTGAACAGCGAGATTACGGCACAACGGAATGTACGGTTCTATGCCTTCAGTCTGGTCAGCGCGGCAGGAAGGGATTTTCACAATTCCAGGCAGGAGCAGTTCGATTTTCTGCAGGAACAGGGATTTGAGGTAGTTGAGCACTATATGGTGACGGAGGAGAATATTCTCGACTCCATAGAGTTTTTTGAGAAAAAGATAGAGAATTATGATGTCCCCTCGGATGGTCTCGTGCTGACCTACGAAGACATTGCCTATGGGCAGTCCCTGGGCAGGACGGCTAAATTTCCCAGACATTCCATTGCGTTTAAATGGGCGGATGAACTGCGGGAGACTACATTGAAGGAGATTGAATGGAGTGCAAGCCGCACGGGACTGATCAATCCGGTGGCAATCTTTGAGCCGGTGGAACTGGAGGGTACTACGGTGAGTCGTGCCGCCGTTCATAATATCAGCATTTTGCGCGGGCTGAAGCTTGGGATCGGAGACCGCATTACGGTTTATAAGGCTAATATGATCATACCGCAGATTGCCGAGAACCTGACCTGTAGTGGCACGGTGGAGATTCCGGAGACATGTCCTGTCTGCGGCGGGGCGACGGAAATCAGGCAGGCTAATGAGGTGCAGTCTCTGTACTGTACCAATGAGAAATGTGCGGCGAAACGGATTAAGGCTTTTACTCTGTTTGTCAGCCGGGATGCCATGAATATCGAGGGGCTTTCCGAGGCGACGCTGGAAAAATTTGTAGACATGGGCTTTATCCATGAATATGCGGACTTATATCATTTGGATGGGCACAGAGAGCAGATTGTGGAGATGGAAGGGTTCGGGGAGAAATCCTATCAAAACCTGCAGGACAGTATCAACACCTCCAGAAACACTACGCTGCCCAGAGTTATTTACGGACTTGGTATTGCCAATATCGGTGTGGCAAACGCAAAAATGCTGTGCCGGCACTTTTCCTATGATATGGAACAACTGCGGAATGCAGATGTGGAAACGCTGAGCGCCATCGAGGGGATCGGGGAGGTCATTGCGTCGGCGTTTGTGGAATATATGCAGGATGATGATAATTTGCAGAAGATAGAGCATCTTATGGCAGAGCTGCAGGTGGAGACACCTGTAGTGGAGGAAGGCAGTCAGACCATGTCCGGATTGAGCTTTGTAATTACCGGAAGCCTGAATCACTTTGCCAACAGAAGTGATCTGAAAGACATCATTGAGTCAAAAGGCGGTAAAGTGACGGGAAGTGTCACGAGTAAGACCACGGCGTTGATTAACAATGATATAACCTCGAATTCCTCCAAGAACAAGAAGGCAAAGGAACTGGGGGTTCCCATTCTGTCGGAAGAGGACTTTCTGGCGGAGTACAGCATAGACAGTACAGAAGAGAGGAAGTTGTAATATGCCCATTAAGACACAGAGCGATTTGCCGGCAAAGGAAATACTGGAAAATGAAAACATATTTGTGATGGATGAATTTCGGGCTATGCACCAGGATATTCGTCCGCTTCAGGTACTGATACTGAACAATATGCCTGTCAAGCAGGATACGGAGCTGCAGCTGCTGCGTGCCCTGTCGAACACGCCGCTGCAGGTGGATGTCACGTTCATGAATGTTCAGAGCCATATCTCATTGAACACCCCTGCAAGCCATTTGAACAAATTTTACACCTCTCTGAATGAGATCCGGGACAGGAAGTTTGACGGCATGATTGTCACCGGTGCCCCGGTGGAGGATATATCTTTCGAGGAGGTGGATTATTGGCAGGAGATCTGCGAAATCTTTGACTGGGCGGAATCTCATGTGACCTCTACACTGCATATCTGCTGGGCGGCTCAGGCAGGTTTTTACCATTATTACAATATCAACAAAAAGCTTTTGCCCCGTAAGCTTTTCGGCATTTATGAGCACAAAGTCTCCAACCGGAAAATTCCTCTGGTTCGCGGGTTTGATGACATTTTTCTGGCTCCTCACAGTCGTCACACCGAGACTCCGGCGGAGGCGATTCACGAATGCAAAGAGTTGACTGTTCTGGCGGAATCACCGGCTGCCGGTGTATTTCTTGCCATCGCGGAGGGCGGAAAGAAAATTTTTGTCACGGGCCATCCTGAATATGACAGATACACTCTGAACAATGAGTACCACAGGGACTTGGACAAGGGACTGACTATTCAGATTCCCTACAATTATTATCCGGGAGATAACCCGGAGGAGCGTCCGCTGCTTCAGTGGCGTTCCCACAGCAACAATCTTTACAGCAACTGGCTTAACTACTACGTGTACCAGATGACCCCTTATGAATTGTAAGAGATTGCTTGAATGAGCAATCCGGGAAATACTTCGGAGGTATACCTATGAAAAAATTTTTTTCCGGGAACAACAGGACAAAACAGGGTCAGGCAGCTGACCAGAGCAAGAATACGGATGTTATTTTCTCCACTGTAGAGCAGGTGAAGACTGCCAGTACGGAGATTGTGGACGGTGTCACCATAGTCCGGGATCTTGCTGACGAGAACAAGCACAGTGCAAATACGGTAGTGGGAAATATGGAGGAACTGACGGAGCAGAATGCTGTTTTGTCCGGGAAAACGGAATCTTCCATACATATGACCAGCGACATACAGAATCAGGTGGAAAATATAGCTGCCATGATTTCTCAAATGGTGCTGCTGGTGAACGAGACAAACAATCATGCGGGAGCAAGCTCGCAGGAGCTGGCGATGGTAGTGGAGTCTACCCACACCATGGCAGATCTGTCCAATGATGTGGGAAGCATTGTAAAAGAATTCTCGGAAGAGTTTGCCAAGGTAAAGGAGGAGACTGTCTCCATTGAGGATATTACATCCCAGACAAATCTGCTCTCCCTGAATGCATCCATTGAGGCGGCCAGAGCCGGAGCGGCAGGTCGCGGCTTTGCCGTGGTGGCTGATGAAATCCGCAAGCTGAGTGATGAAACACAAAATTCTTCAGCACGTATCATGAATGCCCTGAACCGTCTGGAAGCCACTTCCGCAAGAATGACGGAAGCTATTGAAAAGGTGATCGAAATCATTCAACTGAATCTGGAGAAAATCACGGAGGTAAATGCCAGCGTAGTCAGTATCTCCAATGATTCCCAGAAACTGAACAGCAATATTTCGCTCATTGACAGCGCAGTGAGAGAGGTGGAGCAGTCTAATCAGAGCATGGTGGAAAATATGCAGCAGATGTCCGAAGCTATGTCCGTGATGAGCAATTATGTGGAAAATGCCTCCGACAATGCCAAGAGTATGCTGGAAAAATATGAGCAGACTACCGTGAACGTAGGTAAAATTGAGGCTTCCGTGGGTAACCTGGTGGTACGGCTGGGGGACAGCGGATTTATGGGGATTCATGATGCCAAGCCGGGCAGCAAAGTCTCCATCATCACATTGGACAGGGACGGCTCGCCTGACAGGGAATATTATGGTCAGGTAGTGCGTCAGCAGGGTATGGAGGCAGTGATAGATATCCGCCCCAAGACCATTCCGAAAAGCACGGACAGTTCTGTAAAATTTCAACTGCAGATGATTCTGGGAAATGTCCTTTACCATTGGACGAATGTCAACGTTTTTGAAATCGCGGAAGGCGGAGTTACATATTACCGGGCAGTGACGAATTCCAACCCGAAAGTGATGAAGCGTAAGAAAAATCCGAGACTGGATATTCACTGCCCCTGTCAGATAGTAATTGATGGAAATCCGAAGGCATATCAGGGAAAAATGCTTGATATCAGCGCCAACGGAATGGCATTTACTTCCACAGATCCGGATTTTGAAAAGGCGGAAAAGAAAATGATAACAGTCACGATTCCGGATCTTCCCATTCCCAAGGCTCGCACGGTACAGGCGTGTATCATGCGATGCAAAAAGGGCAGCAGTGAATATATTTTAGGGTGCCGGCTTTCTGAGAATAATCTGGCCATTCAGCAATATATTGAGACACAGTAAAAAATTATGAATATTTTTCCATCTTGTCCATATAATGTAACAGGATTGTAATATACTGATCACTGTGAAAGGAGACAGCTATGGCAAGAGGACAACGCAAGACACTGGAGGAGAAGATCACGGCGAAGGAGGAACTGATTGACGCTCTGATGACCCGTGTGGAGTCGGAGAAGAGGGAACTCGACGAACTTTACCGGGAGAAGAAGATGAAGGAACTGGAAGTAGTCAGCGATCTGATTTCAGACGCCGGTTTACAGCCGGATGAAGTCGCCGCCGTACTGCAGCAGTATCTGGATAACAGGGCAGAGGCGGTGTCATAAAGGGCGGGCAGGCTGTTTTGCCCGGTAAAAAAACAGACGATATATATCGCCTGTTTTTTTTCGTGCGCCTTGCGGCGCACATTTTACCGCTTCAAACTATTCCAGATTTTTCACCGCTGTGGAAAGCATCAGCTTGATTCTGTTCAGTTGGTTTACCTCGCTGGCACCGGGGTCATAGTCGATGGCTACGATATTGGACGCAGGGTATGTTTTCCGCAAGGCCTTGATGACTCCCTTTCCAACCACATGGTTTGGCAGGCAGCCGAAGGGCTGGGTACATACGATGTTGGGCACGCCGTCATGGATCAATTCCACCATTTCGCCTGTTAAAAACCAGCCCTCACCGGTTTGATTACCGATGGAGACGATAGGTTCCGCAAAGCCTGCAATCTCCCTGATGGGAGTGGGCGGTGTAAAGTGCCTGCTTTTCCTGAATTCCTTTACGGATGCACCTCTCAAAATACGCTCGATCGCCCAAATTCCCAGTCTGGCATTCCGGGCGGATTTTTTACTTGTGCCCAGGTTCTCTGCTTTGTACAGCTGGTTATAGAAGCAATAGAGCATAAAGTCGATCAGGTCGGGCACTACGGCCTCAGCGCCCTCGCTTTCCAGCAGTTCCACCAGGTGGTTGTTTCCGGCAGGGGAGAATTTAACCAGAATTTCTCCCACAATGCCGACTCTCGGCTTTTTTGTATCCAGGACGGGAATGCTGTCGAAGTCCCGTATGATGTCCCTGCATAGGCGGTTAAAACGAAACAGGCTGAGATGCTTTCCCGAGACAAAGTCCTGTGTTGTTTTCAGCCATTTTTGATGCATCGCATCCACGCTGCCGGGAACTGCCTCGTAAGGGCGCATACGATAGACGCAGCGCATGAAAATGTCGCCAAACTGAGCACCCATGGCCGCCCGCAGCATCATATTCGCATTCAGATGAAAACCGGGATTGCTCTCGATGCCCGCCAGGTTCAGGGAAATAACGGGTATCTGTGCCATATCCGCCTTTTTCAGAGCACGCCGGATGAATCCCACATAGTTGGTTGCCCGGCATCCGCCGCCTGTCTGGGACATGATTATTGCCGTTTTGTTTAAATCATACTTTCCGGAGAGCAGTGCCTCCATAACCTGCCC
>CAMWJV010000089.1 GCA_947174665.1 uncultured Lachnospiraceae bacterium | reverse complement strand
GGGCTGGCAAACGACGCAGACCGCATAGGGCTTATCCGCAGCGAATTTCTATACCTGGAAAACACCGACATCCTTCTGAGGATCAGCAGTTTACTGCATACAGGAAGGTCCTGGAAAGTATGGCGGGGAAGAAAGTCATTATCCGTACGATGGACATAGGTGCGGACAAAAAAGCGGATTATTTCAACCTCAAAGAGGAGGCAAATCCTGCGTTGGGAATTCGGGCAATCCGCATTTGCCTGATGCGCCCGGAGATCTTAAAAACCCAGCTTCGGGCACTTTACAGGGCTTCTGTCTTCGGAAATCTCGGCATTATGTTTCCCATGATCACAAGTGTTTCGGAGCTTGAAAAAATCCTTGAAATCTGTACTGAAGTTAAGGAGGAGCTCAGGGAGCTTGGCATCGAATTTTCCGAAAACGTGGAAATCGGTATAATGATTGAAACGCCTGCCGCCGCCATAATAAGCGACAGGCTGGCTCCCATGGTTGACTTTTTCAGCGTCGGGACCAACGATTTAACCCAGTACACCCTGGCCTGCGACAGACAAAATCCCGACATCGGGCAGTTCACAGACACTCATCATGAGGCCGTTTTGCGCCTGATCGAGATGAGCGCGAAGAACGCTCACAGGTACGGGGCGTGGATCGGAATATGCGGCGAACTGGGGGCGGACACTACGCTTACCGAAACTTTCCTGCGGATGGGAATTGACGAATTGTCTGTTTCCCCGTCCTTCGTGCTGAAGATTCGGGATGAGGTGCGGAGACTTGACTTATCGGAACCGGCCCGCTGAACGCCTGTATTGACGGCAAAACTAAGGAAAACGATAAGCTCATGCTGTGGAAAAAGAACTTGAAATTTTGGAAAATACGCTTAATATAGAGATATAGCTTCATCAGGAGGAATTTCATGTCCGAGAAAAAACGTATGGCAAACCTGGAATTGCTGCGCTGTGTTGCAATGATGATGGTGATTGTGCTGCACTATTTGGGAAAGGGCAGGTTATTGACGGATTTGACTGACAGCAGCCCGGAAAGTCTTGACAGTGTAGGAGCGGCGGCCTGGTTCCTGGAGGCGTTCTGCATTGTGGCAGTCAACGTATACATGCTTATCAGCGGTTATTTTTTAAGTACCTCTTCTTTTAAATTAAGCCGCCTGCTTCAGCTTCTGATGCAGGTATGGCTTTATTCTGTTGTATTCGGGATTCTTGGGGCGGCTACGGGAATTATCAAAGAGACACCTGTGGACATCCATTATTTTCTGACCTTGATTTTCCCTGTATCTATGGAGCATTACTGGTTTCTGACAGCATACGTTTTCCTGTATCTGATCCTGCCCTTTATGGGATCGGCGGTAAAACGGATGACAAAGCGGCAGATGCAGATTGCGCTGGCACTTCTGCTGATTACCTTCTGTGTTCTGAAAAGTATTCTGCCCCTGCGGCTGGAAACGGATACGAAGGGTTATGACTGTCTGTGGTATCTCTGCGTGTTTTTGACGGCGGCTTATATTCGAAGGTTTGGAGTGGTATTTCTGGAAAAGCGGAGGAGGGCGGTGTGTCTGTATGTGGTCTGCTGCCTTCTTGCATTTACCGGCACTATGGCTCTGCGGTTTTTATTTGTCCGTACCGGCAGTCTGGGCAGGATGACGGGCATGTGCATGGAGTACAATCATATCCTTCCGTTCTTAGCGGCGATCGGCTTGTTTGGCGCTTTTGCGCAGATTGCGATAAATGGCAAAATAGCGCGTGTTATTAATGCGATTGCACCCTATACGCTGGGAGTGTATCTGCTGCATGAAAATTTAGGGCTGCGGTACACCTGGCAGAACTGGTTTGGGGCAGACAGGGTCTCTAATGTGGGGGAACTGTTGTTATGGACGCTTCTGGCAGTGCTTGGCGTGTTTGTAAGCGGTATTCTGGTGGATATGCTTCGGGCAGGGCTGATGAAAGGAATTCACGGTCTGCTGTGCAGGCTGAAAGTTTACAGGAAACTGGTGGGAAAGATAGAGAACGCAGACAGTTTATTCAGGGAGGCATCATGATATTATGAGAAAACAGCTTGAAAGAAAAACCGGAGGCAGCCGCTCTGCAATGATGAAAAGTATGGCAGAAAATCTGTTTATCGTCATTCTGGCGTTTTACCCGCTGCGGCATGTGCACTGGGGGCTTGACCTTATGGATACAGGCTACAATTACGCAAATTTTACATATATGGGAACGGATCATATGGACCCCATGTGGTTGTTTTCCACCTGGCTATCCAATGGAGCAGGGCATCTGCTTACCAGCCTGCCAAACGGGGGAACGCTTGTGGGAATGAATATCTACACGGGATTGTTTGTCAGCTTTCTGGCGCTTGCGGGATACTGGTTCTGCACCAAAAAGCTTCAGATTCGCCCATGGATTGCATTTTTCGGCGAGATGGCGGCAATCAGTCTGTGCTGGTGTCCAACGGCGCTTCTGTACAATTATATGACCTATGTGCTGTTTCTTGGATGCTTTATTTTATTATATTTCGGTTTAACAAAAGACAGAAAGGAATATCTGATTGGAGCAGGAATCTGCCTTGGGGCTAATGTTCTGGTAAGGTTTTCCAATCTTCCCGAAGCGGCAATGATACTGGCAGTATGGGTTTTTGACTTCCTGTGTGCCCGGGAGGAGAAGAAAGGCAGCGGGGTACAGCAGGAAGGATTATCGAAGAAAATCCTGCGGCATACAGGCTGGTGTCTGCTGGGATATCTGGCGACACTGGCGGTGTTGTTCGGCTACATTCACATTCGATATGGCTTCGGTGAATATGTTAAAGGAATTTCCAGCCTGTTTGCCATGACTGATACCGCCACGGACTATAAGGCATCATCCATGATAATCTATATGCTGTATGATTACACGGAGAACCTGTACTGGGTAATCCGCATGGGTGTTTTTCTGGCGGCGGGAATGGTGCTGTCCGTGCCGCTGGGAATGGTAAAGGGGAAAGCGGCTGCCGTTTGTCAGCGCAGTGCTCAGGCGGTCTGTATCGCTTTGGGTGCGGTCATGACAGGGTGGCTCTACTACAGAGATGCGGAGGGCTTGAGAGTTCCTTTCTGCACACTGGATTTTTGTGACTATTTATCTATGCGCAGGCCTGCAATCCTGTTTTTGATGCTGACGCTGTTCATAGCGGCAGTCCGGATATTTCATCCTCGGAGCAGGAAGGAAGACAGACTTGTGGGAGGTATGCTGATTCTGGTTATTATTCTGACTTCTATCGGCAGCAATAACAGAGTTTTTCCCAGTATCAACAACCTGTTTATCGCTGCACCATACACGTTGCAGGCGTGCTGGAGCTTTCTGAAGGAGTACAGGGATAAAAAAATAGCGTGCGTTACGATTTCTGTATTTCCCATAAAGTGTATTTTGTCCTTCTTTTTGCTCCTGTGCTGCTTCCAGTTTGCCGGATTCGGACTGAAATTTGCCTTTGCAGAGGCGACCGGAGTGCGGGACATCAGCGCCGGTGTGGAAAATAACGAGGTTCTGAAAAATGTGAAGATGTCTGCTGAAAAGGCGGAGTGGATAAGTTCCCTCAGCGCCTGGGTCAATGAGAACGGATTGCAGGGTCAGGAAGTCATACTGTATGGGACGCCCCGTACTCTGGCAATTCCTTCTTTGTCCTTTTATCTGCAGATGCCTGCGGCATTTAATCCCTGGATAAATCTGGATTCCTACAGCTATGCGGCCATGGAGGAGGATATGAGAGAGCTGAACGGGGAGATGCCGGTGGTCATACTGGAGAATGTGGCGGCGCTGTATGAAGAAGGCGGCGAAGGGGCGCTGTCAGAGGCCGGAGTGAGCGATGGAGTTGCCGAGCAGGTGGAGTCAGATATAAAATATCAGATGATATTAAACTATATGCGGCAAAATGGCTATGTGCAGGCATTCCGCAATGAAAAAGTTGCAGTATACATTTCATCGTCGGAAATGGATTGACAGATGCGGATGAAATGCTAAAATATAATTAATATTCATAATTTACATGGAGGGTGATACATAATGGGCAGCTATTACGTGCATACAAGAACAGAGAGTGTGGATTTGAAATATTCTTACCGTTGCGAGCAATGCGGGCAGGAGAGCGGACCGCGAAAGGTGACCGTAACGGGGGAAGCCGAGGAAAGGAATTACCGTAAGCAGCTGAATGATGCTGAGGAGGATAAGGTGCGTGAGAAAGCGCATAAGAATCTGGTCAAGAAGATGAAGGAAATCCATCAGAGTGTTACGGAAAAGCAGATTATTCCCACAGATTTTCCGGATGAGTGTCCTCATTGTCATAAGCCTCAGTCCTGGGCGGTGGCCGGCTTGAAAAAGAAGATGTTTGAAAATCCTATTGTCTGTGTTTGCGTGGGTATCTTTTTCAGCCTGGCGGCTTTGCTGATCCGCGATGATGTAGATTATCTTACAACTCCTGTGATAATCGGAATTGCGGCTGCGGGCGTGGTTGCGGGTTTGGGCTGTCTTCTGTGGAATATTATAAAGATTAATTCAAAAGTGAATAAGACTTCCACAGGTATGCAGGGAGGCCTGCCGGTTATTGACTGGGAGTCGGTGCAATATCTTTTGGATGAGAACTGAACGGAAAAGGAAAGGCCTGCAGCCTATAAAAGCTGCAGACCTTTTTTTTCGGCTTCCGCCATGACCTCCTCAGGCCACAGAGAGCATTGTACTTCACCGATATGTGCCTTTCGAAGGAAAAACATACAGATGCGGGACTGACCGATGCCGCCGCCGATGGTGTAGGGCAGCTCGCCGCTTAAGACCGCTTTGTGGAAAGGCAGGTCAGCGCGTTCAGGGCAGCCGGCTTTCTGCAGCTGTTCTTTCAGCGCCTTTTCATCTACTCGAATGCCCATGCTGGAAAGCTCCAGGGCAATGTCCAGGACGGGGTAATAGACGATTATGTCCGCATTCAGCGCCCAGTCGTCATAGTCCGGAGCGCGTCCGTCATGGGGCTCACCGTTTTCAAGCACGTCTCCGATCTGCATGATACAGACGGCACCTTTTGCCTTTGCAATATAATATTCCCGTTCCTTCGGCGTATAGTCGGGGAACATTTCCTCCAGCTCGGATGTGGTGATAAAGAAAATATCATGAGGGAGGATTTCCTCAATGTAGTCATAGTGTATGGACATATATTTCTCAGTCTTGCGCAGTACCTTGTAAACGGTTCGCACGGTATCCTGCAGGGTCTCGATGCAGCGTTCCTCTTTGGAGATGATCTTCTCCCAGTCCCACTGATCCACATAGACGGAGTGGATATTGTCCGTCTCCTCATCCCTGCGGATGGCGCTCATATCCGTGTAAAGTCCTTCGCCCGGGCCAAAACCGTATTTTTTCAGGGCGTAGCGCTTCCATTTTGCCAGGGACTGTACAATTTCTCCTTCTCTGCCGTCCTGACATTTGATGTCGAAGGTGACAGGGCGCTCCACACCGTTTAAGTTGTCATTTAAGCCTGACTCCGGGGCCACAAACAGGGGAGCGGACACGCGCAGCAGGTGGAGCCGTTCCGCCAGCAGCGTCTGGAAGAAGTCTTTTACCATTTTAATGGCAA
This sequence comes from uncultured Lachnospiraceae bacterium, assembly GCA_947174665.1. Taxonomy (GTDB): domain Bacteria; phylum Bacillota; class Clostridia; order Lachnospirales; family Lachnospiraceae; genus Acetatifactor. Next base: position 9,498 of record CAMWJV010000089.1, on the reverse strand, counting down.
TCTGCGTGTCATACAGATTCAGTTCAGACTTGTAATTTTTTGGTAATGAAAAGTTTTTCATGAGTTTAACCATCTTTCTATATGTAATGTTCCTACTGTAGTATACATACTTTACATCCTGTTTTGCAACACTTTTTTTACTTGCAAAACCAGAACATATGTGCTATTCTGGTATAGAACAGATGTTCTGATCGGAGGAGCTGGAAAATGGAGTATTCCGTAAAGGAAAGCAAAGCGTCAATTATGGATAAACTGGGCATTCTCGCGGATGCGGCCAAGTATGATGTGGCGTGCACCTCCAGCGGTGTGGATCGAAAGGGCACCGGCGACAGTATCGGCAACTGTGTGGCAGCCGGTATCTGCCACAGCTTCAGCAGCGACGGCAGATGTATTTCCCTGCTTAAGATTTTACTTACCAATCATTGTATTTATGACTGCAAATACTGTCAGAACCGCTGTTCAAATGATATTCCCCGGGCTGTGTTTACTCCTGAGGAAATATGTACTCTGACCATGGAGTTCTACCGCAGAAACTATATTGAGGGATTGTTCTTGAGCTCCGGTATTATGCGGAATCCGTCCTTCACCATGGAACTGATTTTTCAAACGATATGGCTGTTGCGCAACAAATATCGCTTTAACGGCTATATCCATGTTAAGGCCATTCCTGGAGCAGACCCCCGGCTGATTCAGCAGACGGGTTTTCTGGCGGACAGGATGAGCGTCAATCTGGAACTGCCCACGGCAGAGGGGCTGCAGGCCCTTGCGCCAAATAAAAGCAGAAAGACTATATTGGCGCCCATGCGCCAGATTCAAAACGGAATTCAGGAAAACAAAAATGATTTGGTACTGTACCGGAATGCACCGAAGTTTGTGGCAGGGGGACAGTCAACTCAAATGATCATAGGGGCCACTCCGGAAAATGATTTTCATATTATCAATGTGGCGGAGAGCCTGTATCAGAAGTTTGACTTAAAGCGGGTGTTTTATTCAGCCTTTGTAAATGTGACACAGGACAAGGCTTTGCCGGCGCTGCCCGGAGGACCGCCTCTGCTTCGGGAGCACAGGCTTTATCAGGCGGACTGGCTGCTTCGGTTTTATGGTTTTAAGGCGGAAGAACTGCTGGACGAGAAGCGCCCTTTTTTTAATGTGATGCTCGATCCGAAGGAGGACTGGGCGGTGCGGCATCTGGAGCAGTTCCCCGTGGAAATCAACAGGGCTCCCATGGAGAAGCTGCTCAGGGTTCCGGGCATCGGGGTCAAAAGTGCCGGAAGGATAGTTGCGGCGAGGCGCTGTGCCGGTCTGACTTTCGGGGATTTAAAAAAGATGGGTGTGGTCTTAAAAAGGGCTGTTTTTTTTATCACATGCAGCGGCAAAATGATGTACCCGGTCAAGCTGGACGAGGACTATATTGTCAGGAATCTCACGGATAAGAACGAGAGGATACGATTCGGCGCGGACGGCATGTCCTACAGACAGATGTCTCTGTTTGACGATGGAAGCTTTACCGGAGCGCTGACTGTGCAGGAGATTATGCAGACTGCGGTGGGACAGGTATAAACGGAATGAAGTTTCTCTAAGGCTGTAAAAGACACAGCCTAAGAGAAGCTAAGTCATTCCGGAAAGAACGCAAGAACAGCGTTCTTTCGGATTAGTACCGGTTCACTGAATGTTTGTACCGCCGGGGGGCATGGCGAGAAATGTAAGGAAATGAGGGAGAAAAATGACGGTTTACAGATGTGACGATTCGCTGGAAAGTATCTTTACAGCCATATATCTTTCTTACGAGGAAAACAGGGATGCGGAGGATACTTATCTGGCGCTGGATGACAATCCCATGCTTTTTGCGGAGGATGTGCGGATACAGCCGGACCCGGCCAGGGCAGTGAAGGTAATGCGTACTCTGGAACGGCGCTTTGGGGAGGATGACTACTTAAAAATCTGTACAGCCCTTGCCTCTACAGACAGTGAAAAGGCGCAGGCGGTCTACAGAACGGTAGTAAAAGGGCTGGATGAGAGATGCGCCAGAGGACACCTGTTTGACAATCTGGCAGACAGGTATGTGATGCAGACCTTTTCCATAGCAAGGAAAGCCGGCAGGGAGATTGGATATCTGAGAGAGTTTCTTCGGTTTCAGGAGTTGGAAAACGGTATACTGTATGCCAAGATCGGTCCGAAGTGTAATGCCCTCACCTTCCTGATGCCCCACTTTGCAGACAGACTGCCGATTGAGAATTTTGTCATATACGACAGCACAAGGAATATTTTCGGTATCCATCCGGCAAGGCAACAGTGGTATCTGTTCTTCGGAGAAGATGAGGAAGAGCCGGAGCTGCGCTTTTCGGAGGAGGAAATGCAGTATCAGGAGCTGTTCCGTCATTTTTGCAGGACTATCTCTATAAAGGAGCGGGAGAATAAGAAGCTGCAGAGGAATCTGCTGCCGTTGAGATTCAGGGAGTATATGATAGAGTTTTAACTGCCAAAGTTACAGCACATAATTTGGTCGGGAAGTATAAAACTGTATTTTTTTACTATGACACGTCAAAGTGCCGAATAGACAAAATAGACAAAAGCGAATGTCGGATAAAAGAAACAATGAGCAAAAGTAATAAAAATGTGGAATTTCAGCAAAAAGAGGAGAAAAATCTGCTCACGGAAAACGCTTTACATCTTGAATTTTTTTGCATATAATGGTAAATCATAAAAGTGAGGTAACTGTTGTTTGTTGTTATGTGAGAAAGGATGGTTAGAGATGGTTAAGACAATTCGCATGACCCAGAACGATGTTCAGCATTTTGTCGACGTGACCTCCAGATGTGATTTTGACATCGACATTTCTTACAACAGATATGTAGTGGATGCCAAATCATTTTTAGGAGTTTACGGACTGGATTTCAGAGTGCCTCTGAAAGTGTCATATGAAGGCTATAATGCCCAGCTGGAAGAGCTTCTCGAGAAATATGCACTAGCCTGCTGATACATCAAAACAGATTTACTCCCTGTGAACGATAGTGTACTATCTTCATGGGGAGTTTTTACATATGGAAGCTTATTCATGCAAGGTGGAGCAGCAGATTGCATGGGGTTTACTGTGTGAGAATGGAGGTGCCGTAAAATGAAAGAGGAAGTTCGGATTTCTGTTCGGAATCTGGTAGAGTTTGTGCTGCGATACGGAGATATAGATAACAGGCACCAGGCATCTCCCGACAATGCCATGCAGGAGGGCAGCCGGATCCACCGTATGATTCAGAGGCGGATGGGAGCGGAATATCAGGCAGAAGTGCCGTTGAAGATTTCCTTTGAGGAGGAGGGATATCTGCTGACGGTGGAGGGGCGCGCCGATGGGATCATCCATCATGAAGACAGGGTTATTATAGATGAGATCAAGGGAGTATACCGGGATCCGGCAAGATGGAAAGAACCGTTGACGCTGCATCTTGCTCAGGCGAAATGCTATGCCTGCATTTACGGACTGCAGCAGGAACTTCAGGAAATACAGGTGCGGATGACTTACTGCCATATTCCCACAGAGGAATTGCGATATTTCCAGCTGGACTACAACATTTCGGAACTGGAGCAGTGGTTTGGCGAGCTGATGGATTCCTATAGAAAATGGGCGGATTACAGCTGGAATTGGAAAAAGACCCGGCAGGCATCCATCCGGGGATTGGAGTTCCCTTTTGCTTATCGTCAGGGGCAGAAAGAGCTTGTAACCAATGTGTACAAAACAATTTATCATAAGAAGAAACTGTTTTTGGAGGCACCTACCGGAGTGGGAAAAACAGTCTCCGCAATCTATCCCGCCGTGCAGTCTGTGGGGCAGGGTAGAGGGGACAGGATTTTTTACCTGACGGCAAAGACCATTACCAGAACTGTAGCGGATGACACTTTCGAGCTGCTTCGGGAGAAGGGCCTGCATTTTAAAAGTGTCATACTGACGGCTAAGGAAAAAATCTGTTTTATGGAGGAGACAGAGTGCAATCCGGATTATTGCCCTTATGCCAGGGGGCATTATGACCGGATTAATGATGCCATATATGACCTGTTGACATCTCAGGAGAGCTTCAGCAGGGAACGGATAGAGGAATATGCGGAGAAACATAAGGTCTGTCCCTTCGAGATGTGTCTGGATATGAGCCTGTTTGCGGATGCAGTTATCTGCGACTATAACTACCTCTTTGACCCTCATGTATATTTGAAACGTTTTTTCGCAGACAGCTCAGGGGGAGACTATATCTTTCTGATTGATGAGGCGCATAATCTTTTGGACCGGGGACGTGAAATGTACAGTGCCGTTTTGATAAAAGAACAGTTTCTGGAATTGCGTAGAGAATTGAAACAGACGGTGCTGTCAGAAACTGCCACAGGAGGCAAAAAGCATAGTATTTCCGGGCAGATGACACTGGAAATGACGGAAGATATGACAGATGAGTCGGAAAGTGAGACAACAGATTCTGAGGCAACAGTTCCTGTAGGACTGAATCATTTGACATACATACAGAAAAAGAGTGGAAGGAAGGGTGGACGCAGCACCCTTGTTCGTCAGGGATATGCGGATAAAATGATCTACCAGCTTGAAAAATGTAATCAGGAAATGCTGGCTATGAAGCGGGAGTGTGAACAGTGCTGCATTGTGCAGGAGATTGACTCTTTTGTACAGCCATTGATGCGGCTGCAGGCGGTCATGGATGACTATCTGGCGGAGCAGGAGGAAGAGCAGCCGGCAGTGAGAGAATTGCTGTTGGATTTTTACTTTGAAATCAGCCACTTTCTGGAGATCTATGAATTGTTGGATGAAAACTATGTGAAATACACTCAGCTGTGTGACGATGGCAGCTTTTTGCTGAAGCTTTTCTGTATGAACCCGGCTGAAAACCTGCGTCAGCGTATGGAGCGGGGGAGAAGCAGCATTCTGTTCTCAGCCACGTTTCTTCCCATACAATATTATAAGAAGCTGCTTGGCGGGGATGCAGAGGATTATGAAGTATATGCCCAGTCAGTGTTTAATCCGGAGAAACGAGCGTTATTTATAGCGGGTGACGTAACCAGCAAATATACAAGGCGCTCAGAGGAAGAATATTTTAATATTGCCAGATATATCGAGGAGATTGTCAGGAACCGGCATGGGAATTATATGGTTTTCTGTCCCTCCTATGCCTTCCTGCAAACAGTCTATGAGAAATATGTGGAGAATTTCGGCGGTGAGGGACGGGAGTGCATCATTCAGAGCGAGTACATGAGAGAAGCGGACAGGGAGAGCTTTCTGGCCCGGTTCCAAAGAAGCGGCAAAGTTGATTTGAAGGCGGAAACAGTCATGCGTGCATCTGTTTCCATGGAGATAGAGGAGGAAGAGGAAGAAGACAGCATCCTCATAGGCTTCTGTGTTCTGGGGGGGATTTTCAGTGAAGGAATTGACCTGAAGAATGACGATTTGATCGGAGCGATCATTGTGGGAACCGGTCTGCCTCAGGTGTGCTTTGAACGGGAAATGCTGAAAGATTTCTTTAATGAAGACGGTGAGGACGGGTTCGACTATTCCTATCGGTATCCCGGCATGAACAAAGTTCTCCAGGCAGCAGGGAGGGTGATACGGACAGTGGAGGATGTAGGGATTGTGGCTCTGCTGGATGAGCGCTTTCTGCAGTTTTCTTATAAGCGCATGTTTCCAAGAGAATGGGAGCATTTTTCAACGGTGACTGTGGAAACCGTTGCAAAACAGGTGGAACGTTTTTGGAATGAGTGGCTGTAGGTTTGCAAGAAACGACGCCTTTTTTTGGGAGAACGACATAGGAAAAAATCGATGTGACACATGTGTATATGTGGATAACTCTGTGGATTTAGGCGATTTTTTGAAAAAATAACACGAAAAATGTGACAGCGAAATTTCAATATCTATTTGCAGGATTTTTGCAAGATACAAAATATAGTACCAGATTGGTCAATGAAAAGGAGAGAATGTTATGTGGGCGTACGAAAGTGTTTTTTATCAGATTTATCCGTTGGGGTTCTGCGGAGCACCCTTTGAGAATGACGGAGTGCAGGAACACCGTATCAGGAAGGTACTTGACTGGATACCGCATATCAGCAGGCTTGGAGCGAATGCAGTTTATTTTTCGCCGTTGTTTGAGTCGGATACCCATGGCTATAACACAAGGGACTACCGGAAGGTGGATGTGCGGCTGGGGACTAACGAGGATTTCAGGGAGGTCTGCGATGCACTGCATAAAAAAGGGATCAGGGTAGTGCTGGATGGTGTGTTTAATCATGTGGGAAGAGGTTTTGGACCGTTTCAGGATGTCCTGCGGAACAGGGAGAGCTCACCTTATGTAAACTGGTTCTATCGTATTGCTTTTGACGGTAATTCCTATTACAATGACGGCTTATGGTATGAGGGCTGGGAGGGAAATTATGACCTGGTAAAGCTGAATCTGCAAAACATGGATTTGGTCAATTATCTGCTGGAAAGCGTGAAATTCTGGGTGGAGGAGTTCGGAATAGATGGGCTTCGACTGGATGTGGCATACAGCCTGGACGAGAATTTTGTACGCAGGCTGCGTTCTTACTGTGATGGACTGAAGGAGGACTTCTTCCTGGTGGGAGAGATGCTGCATGGAGATTACAACAGGCTGATGAATGAACAGATGCTGCATTCCGCTACTAATTATGAGTGCTATAAGGGGCTTTACAGCAGCTTCAACAGCATGAATCTCTTTGAGATCAATCACTCCCTGCTCCGCCAGTTCGGGCCGGAAAACTGGACGTTATATAGGGGAAAGCATCTGTTATCTTTTGTGGACAATCATGATGTGACCAGGGTTGCAAGTATTTTGACCAACAAAAATCATCTGCCTCTGATCTATGCCCTTTCCTTCGGAATGCCCGGGATTCCCTGTATATATTACGGAAGCGAGTGGGGGGAGAAAGCCGAGAAATCTCAGGGCGACCCGGCGCTGCGTCCTGTCTTTGACAATCCGGTCTGGAATAATTTGACTGAATGGGTCAGTAAACTGAGCGAGGCGAAGAAGCATTCGGAGGGGTTAAATTATGGTGCGTTTCGCTCTGTGCTTCTGACGAATCGCCAGTGCATTTTTGAGAGGAAGTCGGAGCATGAGAGGATACTGGTGGCAATTAATGCGGATGAGAATGATTTTACGGCGCACTTTGATGCCGGCTGCGGAAGGGCGGTGGATTTGATCACCGGGGAGGATCATGATTTCGGAGGAGGTTCGGTACTGAAAGGGTACAGTGCATATTTTTGGAAATGTGAAGTATAACATATTGATATATCAGTGATGATTGATGGCTGACAGCCGCGGGCGTGAACAAATTTCTGCCCGCGGCTGTTTTGCGGTTAAGCCCAAAAATTTTATCTGTATGCTTGACATATAATATTATATGGTGTATAGTATGCACAGAAATGATGCTATACGTCATATAATATTATATATTTCAAGCGGTATTATGCAGAAGGAATAATGTCATATGAAAGGTAAGGGGCGATAATATGATATTTAGTGCGGGAGCAGCTCTGCTGGATGCCATAGTGCTCGCCGTGGTATCCAAGGAGCCGGAGGGAACATACGGGTACAAGATTACCCAGGATGTCCGCCAGGTGATAGAACTGTCGGAGTCAACCCTGTATCCGGTTCTTCGCAGGCTGCAGAAAGATGACTGCCTGGAGGTCTACGATATGGAGTGCGGAGGCAGAAACAGGCGGTATTATAAAGTTACAGCCAGGGGCTGGGCTCAGCTGCAGTTGTATGAGGGCGAGTGGCGTCAATATTCAGACAAGATTACAGGTCTGTTTGAGGGGAGGACCGGGTTATGAACAGAACAGAATTCATGAATCAACTGGAGATTCTGCTTCAGAATATCTCTTTTGCGGAAAAGGAAGAGGCTCTGCAGTATTATAATGATTACTTTGATGATGCGGGAGCCGAGAATGAGCAGAGCGTCATTGAAGCTTTGGGCAATCCCGCCAGAGTGGCGGAGAATATCCGGCGTGAGCTTTTGGAAAACCAGGGACCAAAGAGCACGACTGCGGCGGACAGGGCCGTGGTGGAATACGGAAAGGCTGACATTGATGAAGAGGCCGGAGAGATGCCGTTGGTGGAAGCTGCCGAAGGACATGTGGTCGAGATATCTGTGACGGAATCCGAAATCAGGAAAAGCAGGGATACCGCAGGTTACGGGAGCAGCGGGCCGGGGCAGCCCGGATTCCCGGAAGGAAGCTCAGGTTCAGGCGGAAGCGGAGGATTCGGAGGAAGTTCAGGCGGAAGCGGAGGATTCGGAGGAAGTCCTGACCGGGGAGGAAGTCCGGGTTCGGAAGGAAGTAAGGGCATGTCAGGAGGAATGACTGTGCTGATTGCCATTCTGGTCGTGTTTGGCTCGCCGTTCATATTAGGCCTGCTCAGCATAATGTTTGGGCTTCTGGTGATGTGGTTTGCACTGATCTTGAGTTTTGGTGTGGTAGTTCTTTCTATGTTTATTGTGCTTTTTGTCCTGCTGATCGTGGGTGGAATGTGCATTCCGGTTGACCCACTGGTGGGATTGGGGTTAATAGGCGGCGGTCTTGTCTGCGGTGGTTTGGGTATTTTGTTCCTGATGCTGACGGTAGCTATGGCAGGAATTGCTACACCTGCAATTTTCAGAGGTATCGGTCATTTGTTCCGCTTTGGAAAGAAGAGGGCCATTGCATGAAAAAAGACAGCTCCTTTTATCGGTAACAGGAATTTGCGGAGGTAAGCAGGAGTGGAAAAAAATAATATTACAAACGGCGTATCCGCATGGATGAAATCAAATGTTGTATGCATCTCTCTGGTAATGGTGTTTGTTGTTCTGTACCTTATTACGTCAGTCAGGCCTGCGGTTTTTGCAGGGCTTGCCACCTGTGATATTGAATATCTGAATCATGAATACTACAGGTGGGTTACAGCTGTTTTTTTACATTTTAATCTGCAGCACATTTTTTTTAATTCTCTTGCGCTGCTTGCGGCAGGTTCCCTGCTCAGCCCGCTTATCGGAAGGATGAAAACCCTGCTCCTGTTTGTATTGTGCGGAGCACTTGCAGAAGTGGTGTACTCATTTATTGTCAATAACGGTATGGGTAATTATGGGGCGGGTTCATCCGGCGGAATATTCGCTCTAATTGCAGCGCTTATGGTCTGCTTTCTCAGGTATCCGAATGATTTTTCGGGAAAGTGGTACAGACCCGACACAATTATTGTGATTCTGTTCTTTGTGTTCGCAAATGACAATATCGGTTCTTTTATGACGCATTTATTCGGCTTTACGATTGGTATTATAATAAGCTTTCTGATGGTGCAATTCAGACTGATAAAGGCAAAAAAATAAATTATTAGAATGGAGGAAAATATGAAAAAATTTATGAAGGGCTGCGCCATTACAGCATTGATTTTCCTGGCGCTGGGGATAGCACTTGCGGCAGCGGCAGGAACGGTAAGGGGAAGAGCGACGATTGCCCGGGTGGTAGAGACT
>CAMWJV010000088.1 GCA_947174665.1 uncultured Lachnospiraceae bacterium | reverse complement strand
CAGCGGCTCATATAGGTAGACTCAATCGTCCACTGCGGGAATGCCGGAGCAATCTTCTCAAGCAGCACGGTCTTTCCGCTGATACAGTCCGGCCGCTGTCCCCTGAAAAACTCAATCGCCTCCTGCGCATTATAATCCTCGTACTGACTGTACAAAAGGAAATACTGATGAAATCTCAATATCAGGAAATCCCATCTGTCCCTCTCTTCATGGAGATAAATGTTGACTGTCTCGTTCTCCACTCCGAAACTCTCTATATCCCCGATAAAAAACAGATTCATCTCCGGCTCTTTCCCCACATAGCAAAGGATCTCTTCCCTGTCCTGTTCATGTAAAGTTCGCATATTTACCTCCCTAAAGCTTACAGCAGATTCTTCTCTATGTAGCGTGCCACGCCATCCATGTCATTGCTCTCTGTCACAAAATCTGCTATATCAAGAACCTCCCTAATGGCATTGGAGACAGCGACACCCACGCCGCAATTTCTTATCGGTTCTATATCGTCATTATCGTCACCAAAATATACTGCCTCGCTTTTGTCTATGCCTGCGGCTTTCAACATGACTTCGATCCCATTCCATTTTGTTGACGCAGTACTCATGATCTGTATTAATTTCCCCTCTGCCACCGTCATATAAGTATCCGGTGTCAACGCTTTCTCAACTTCCGGCTGTATTGTATTATCCGCACTGCTCAGCAATATTTTATATATAATACTTTCCGTTGGCAATGCGGGAAAACCCTCAAAGACAATGGCATTCCATTCCGGAATGGAGACATTTGCATAAATTCCATCTCCCGTTTCCATTGACAGCGTCACATTCGGTATCGCGGTCACCTTTTTCAGAATGTCCTCCGCGCTGCGGAGCGCAATACCGTTTTCCATCACTCCGCCGGGAAAAATGATTCTTGCACCGTTTAAGGTCGTCACTGCGTCAAAGCCGATCTGCCTCTGATAGGTCAAAATAGCCCTTTCCGGGCGAGCCGTTGCAGCCATGAGAAGTATTCCACTGTCACGGCACTTTTTTAATACGGCACATGTATATTCCGACACGGATTTATCTGTGCGAAGCAGGGTTCTGTCTAAATCAGTTATGATCACTTTCATTATATTTCTCCCACAACTGTGAAAGCTTTCCGGCTCCGTCAAATATAGAAAGTTCTTTCTCCTGTCCCTCCAACAGCTCTAATGCCTTCTCCGTTCCGATCTCCTTAAGTTTCGCAAATTCCTCTTCCTTCAACGGAACCAGCCAGAGCAAATTAATCTTATCCCCCATAAAGTCAGGATAAACAGGGGCATCTATCTGGGGCAAAAGCCGGGAATCCAGCAGCCACACAGCACTGAATCCCTCTATTCCCCCGCTGGGTAAGGGTATGGTATGTCCGTGTCCCAGAAAGCTCATGTCCCGCCAGGGAATGCGGGATATGGATGAGATATAGGCATAAATTTTCATACATACACCGCTCTGGGCTTCCGATGCCGCAAAACCAAGCTCTATCCTCCGAAAATCCGATGTTTCCTCCTGAAAATACTGTTCCACCCGGGGCATGGGCAGCAAGCTGACTCCTGCGGTAATACCATAATGTACGCCGTCACGTATACCGGAAACCAGAGCTTTAGTCGGAAATTCCCCACCGTCGATGGCATAATATTGTTCGTATTTTCCGAAAAAGTCCTCCAACACTTTCATATGCATCTGCTGCACATTTTCCCAATATTTTCCCTCACAATAATTCCAAAACTCCCGGCTTTTAGCCACTCTGGCACTAAGTACCTCCTCCGCCTGAGCAAGTTCCCAGGCAAAGGGCCCTGTCCCCAACGCATATCGTGAATAACCGTTAAAATCCGGATAACCGTTTACCGATAAGAAACTGCTCCAGCCGGGAATGACACAGAGCAGGGTATCTCCCTCCAGAAGCGCCGCCGCATCCCCCTCCTCAAACCAGACGATGGACAGCTTGTCCCGGTTCAGCCGGATACCATCCGCATCATGCTTCACATATTCCGCAGGCATAGCCGGTGCCATACCGCCTTTCATTGCGTCTACCTCAATTTTGTCCGGCGCTTTTCCAACATTACAGATCCAACAGCTTTTCATGCAGGCATTTTCCGTCCCCGGATAAAACCACAGATAAAAATAACAGCAGGTGTCACTCTCCTCCACAATTGCCTGTATAGGGCAGCTTGGTGACCGGCTCTCCACTAAAACAACCGGTTCTGAGGTTTTCTTCTTTTTCCCAAACATATGACACTCCTCCTATCTACTGTCGCTCCTGTGCCGCCCCTCAGCTCTTCACCGTAAAAATCGGTTCCAGCCGGGCCACCGGGGCCGCCATATCATGCGCCGTGTGTACCGCAATCACTTCGTCAATATCCTTATAGGCATAAGGCGCCTCCGCCCGGATCGACTCCTCCCACTTTTTTAAAATATCCGTTCTGCCCTTTAAATCACTGCGGGCCGGGTCGATGGGCGTAATGATATGGAACTTTTCCATAAACTGACGAAAGGCTTCATCATTTCCCCTGATTGCATCCCCACGGGACTTTTTCCGCCCTGCGCCATGGCTGGCGCTCCAGAGCGAATCCGGATTTCCCAGCCCCCGGAGCAGATAGCTGGAACTGCCCATGGAACCGGGTATCATCACCGGCTCACCATAATAGGCAAACTCCGTATCCTCCATCTCCTCACAGCCTCCGGCACAGCAGGCTCCTTTTCGATGAATATAATACTCTTCACCGCCAATCTGCCTTTTCCAGATATAATTATGGGGTGCGTCATAGAGCAGATTCATCTCACACTCACCCAGCACATCGGTAAAAACATCCTGAATCATAAAACCGAGGAACAGACGATTGGCAAAACCAAAATTAGCAGCATTTCCGGATGCCGACCGGAAACGGTTCCATACATCCGGCACTGCATCAGTCTCCGGTATCGGATAAATCTTATTCTCCGGATGAGCCAGCCCTGCAGGGTAAATATCCTGACATATCCTGCGGTTCAGTAAACCGCTGTGATGACCGATTGTCAGGGAACCCGCATGAAGCATCACCGCAACGGCTCCCTTTTTGATATTCCAGGCATTAGCAGTCTGTCCGTCATAAATCTCGGCAACCCGCTGCACTTCCAGGAAATGATTGCCCCCGCCGATTGTTCCGATCTGATCGTCATACGCTAATTGATCATAGCTGCCGATAAAATCCTCCAAACCCTCCGTATCATCGGCTTTCAGACTTCCCCGAAAAACAGTTCGGCTTAACCATCTCTCCTGAATCTCCGGCTGGTAATACCGCCACAAGCCCCTCTTTTTACTGTCAGTATTCGTCTCCAGCAGTCCTTCAAGACCATAGCGGAACATTGCCTGCCGCTGTCTTCCCGTCATCGGGATCTGCCTGCCGCCTTCGAAAAAAGTGTGGCGGATCTTCCCGGCCAGTTCAGGCAGCTTTTCCTGAATCCTGTCCTCCGACAGATCGGTAGTATAAAACCGCATGCCGCAGTTGATATCGTTTCCCATAGCCTGGGGAACCGCAAAGCCTTTTGTCATCATCACGGTTCCGATCGGAATACCCGCACCCTTATGAAAATCCGGTGTCAGTATTATTTTCTCAATCCGCTGCTCATTCCCCCGGAAAAACTCCGGTACATCCGCCAGCCTTTCAAGGGTTTCTTCTAATGCTGCCATCTGATACAGTTCTGCTACCGCATTTTTATCCGGCACGGAATCTTTCGGCAAATAGCAGTCTATAACACTGTTTCTGTTGTTATACTTAATTTTATGTACCATTAATTTACTTCCTTGTATTAAACCTTTTTATCAAATGAAGATTTATTTTCGCCGTCTGCCATGCTCATGAAAGAATACTGATCATTGTGCGGGAACAGCAATTCCATATATAAATTTCCCAACAGATTTTTTACTTCTTCATTATCTATATTTATGCCGGGAAACTCGTTCCTCTCCAACCGTTTTAATCTTTTCAACACTTTCGCTATATTCTGCCGCCAGTCAGGGGTTTCCGGCTTTGATTTATCACATAAAGATTCCTGAGCAGCCGGTTCCATGATCGGTTTTGCTTCCGGAATGTTATATATAACATTTTTACATGTTTTCGCAAAACATTCCGGGTCATACTCTGCCAGATAGCCTAAATCATCCATAGTCAATGGTTTTTTATTATGTATTTTAAGATATATATTGAGAAGATGCGTATTTTTTCCCATAGCCGCCCTCCTGTAATGAATTTAGGTTATCATTTTCATTATAATATCAGCAAAACTCATACGCAACATATCGTCAGGCATTTTTCTAAATTATTCCTCAACAAACGGAGTAAAAACCGGATGCTCATAAACATACTTTTTAATGATTTTCCGTGCCTGTTCCTCACTGACAGACTCCCTGTTTTCTGTATCATATATACTGTCTGACTGCGTCAAATAAAACCATGGATTTTCAATATCATCCCATTCGCTAAAGATGACCGCTTCCTCAAGATGAAGTTCTGCTCCTTCAAAAGAATAATATGAGTAGATGGATTCAGCGAAACCATTCTCCCGTTCATTTGCAATCAATCCGTTTTCACAGAAATAATATCTGTATTTCTCCAATCCGCTAAACACATGAACCAACTCTCCATCAGAAATTGTGTAAAGGTCATAGATAACACCATCCCATAAACTACCCGATTCATCATTTTGCCCGAAAATCAGTTCCTCGGTTCCATTTCCATCTATATCTTCAATCAGATATCCCAATTTCATGGAAGTATAGAAAGAAGACAAATATATCATATAGCTGAAACCGTAATTCTCATATATTGAATATCTGAACTCGTAATCTTCATCATCTTCTGTTTCTCCTTCATTCTTCCCTACGATACATTCTGTTGCAGCAGCTATCAATTCCCCATAATAATCACGGGGTTCCGTTGGTTCTCCCTGCTCACTTTCAGTTATAACAGGCAGTTCACTGTTCGTCGGTTCACTGTTATCGTCTGACGGCTTTTTGCTCTCTGCATCGGTATCGCCTTCCGATGTTGTCATGACACTGCCGGAATCGTAATCTTCAGATTCTTCTGCATCATTCCCTGCGATAGATTCATGATCATCATCTGATTCCGTTTGCTCTTCCTGATCACTTTCCGTTATAACAGGCGGTTCACTGTTATCATCTGAGGGCACTTCATCCTCTACGCCGGCACCGCATCCCGACACAGTCAACAGCATGCAGATACATAACACACTTATCACGATCCTGTTCTTCATAAAAAAGTACCTCCTCTTTTGCAATCAGTGCAATCTATCGGATTCATTCGTCTCCTTCAGCTTCTGTAACAACTCGCAGACCCTCTCCGGCGAAATCTGTTCCCGTCTGGCATACATCAAAGTATTATTCAGCTGTTCTTCCACATAACGTTCCGGCTCATCCTTTGTGATGCCGACGATTATCTTAAACTTCCGGTATTCTTCCGGAAATTTTTCGGGAAATTCCCGGATAAACTTCTCTGCCGGAGTATCCACGATCAAAACCTCTCTTGCTCTGATTTCAAAAATCATCATGTCTTTTATCGCCATCTTCTCCACAGGCGTGATTCCCTTTGGCACACATATGACCACCGCCGGTCCTTTTAGAATCGGTCTTTTACCAAGTACCTTTTTAAACAGCAGAGAAAACAGTTTCCCTGCCACCACATAATCTTCAACCACTCCCTGACGCAGAGGCGACATCACCACTAAGTTATCTGTGTCTTTTCCTTTCAGCCGCTCTGCATCTGTTCCAAATGCCACAATTTTGTTATCATCTTTTTGAAATGCCACGACAGATTTTTCTTTTAATACAATTCCTTTTCCCTGCACATGGATAATTATGTCCGCAGGCTCATTTGATATGTTGTAACACATGATTCTCCACCTCTCCTTTGCCCACTTTTGTATATTATACCATGCCGCTGTTAAATCTCCAACGTCGTTTTCAATTTAGGCAAAAACCGCCGGAAACAGCGGTTTAAACTGCTTCAGGCGGTTTTTTTCTATAGAAGGCTTCTTAATCCCACCAGAAATACCATATTTCAGATGAGGCAATACACGCAGCCAATTCACTTAGGGTTTCTGTGTCTGTACATTGAAAAACTCTGTCAGGTGTAAAGGCAAAATGTTCTTTAGCCACCTGTATGGAATCCTGCCCTGCAATCGGGGCAGATATGCGCATTTCCATTACATCATGAGAAATTGTTACCGGTACTGCTCCATATTTTTCAAACCAGTATTTACAGACAGCCATCATTTTTTCCACTTCAGGACAGTCATTCCATCCGCCAAATGGCACATAGGCCACAAGTTCCCAAGGCTTTGTTGTCGGAACCTTCAGCAGTATCGTCTCCGCAATTCCCTTAGACCCATAATCCTGAAAGGCCGTATATTTATCAACCACGGTCGGTTCACCGGAAAACTCACCGACAAATTCTTCCATGTGGAATCCATCCGCAACGCTGCCCGTGTATTCCTCAAAACGCTTTTTCAGCAAATCCTCACCATTCTCCAGTTCCGACCTTAAAGCATTCTTCAATGAATATCCATCATCCTTTAATATACCCAAATACTCATCCAATACATCATCCGTCGGAACCAATACCGGTGTAAAGCCTTCCCGCTGTCCCTGTAATACAGCCTGTTCATAGGCATCCATCACTTCTTCATAGCTGCTCTTTGTTGAAAATATCTGATACGGATACCCTAACTGCGCAATAATACTCTTAGTAGTTGGGTTCGCCTGATCCAAAGATAATTCATTACTTTCCTGTTTATTTCTTTTCCATTTATCAAATACCCCCATCTTCGCTCCTCCTTTTCGGAAACATATTACCTTTTTGGTAATTTATATATTTCTCTTTACATTTAAAACATTCATCAATGCTTCCTGCAAAACTCTTGATACATTAATTCCAGCATGTTCTGCTTCATAGTTTAACCAGCTGGGAAGCGCAACATTTCTCCTGACAGTTTTTGTATCAACTTTTTTTCTGTATTCTGAGAAATCAACATCCACATAAGTCAAAACACCTTTTGAAAAATCAATATCCTCTGCATATTCCTTTACTTTTTCAATCACTGCTACCTGTTCTGATGGTACTGGAAGTTCTTCTTTGTTGTCCTCCATTGAGATTCCGGCTAATCCTATAGCATCTCTTGCCATCTCTATAGCATCTGCAAAAGTATCACCTTCTGTAAATATTTCCATATCAGGAACACATACTAAAAAGGGATGTTCAGAACCATCATTTGTATTCACTATAAAGGTCGGATAAACCTGTTTCATACAATTCACTCCTTATAATAATTTCCACTTTCTAAGTATCATTCTTGCTAAACTTTCGTTCACTTCCTTGTGTCTTGGAACCTTTTCTATATCATATATCCTCTTCTGTATATGTCATGATTTCCACCATGTCTTTCAAAAATAAAACCTGCGTGTTCCTCCTCACAGTGCTATTATACACACTAATTACACAACAGTCAATGCATTTATATGTGTCACCTGGCAGTTGACAAAATTCCAGCCGAAGTTGGTAGACTCAGCGGATCACAAACGCTATAATATTCCCATAACCAAAACGGCTTCCTATTTGAAGTTTAAACAATTAGATTGACAGAAAGAAAGCGAGGCATGCACAGATGACTTTAGGGCAGAGGATACAGCAAATCCGTAATTTGGCAGGACTATCCCAAGAGGCTTTTGGCTCGATACTGAAGACAAGCAGACAAACCGTGTCCAAATGGGAGCTTGACTTGACGATTCCCGAAATCAGCAGGATTGTCCAAATAAGTAAACTGTTCTCCGTGACCACGGACTCCCTGCTTGTGGATGGCATCAGCACCTTTGATTTCCCACAGGAACAGCCAATCTGCGGCATATATAAATCCGAGCTTCGTGAAATCGTGAAAACTGAGAGATTTGCTCTGGTCTACTACTGTGCCCAAGATCACGCACACTTTGGGGTAAAGCTCTATCAGGGCGTATGCACCTCAAAAAAGCTGTGCGCCGTTTGCGAATATGATAAAAAGCGGAAACAGATTGCCTTTGCTTATCAGGCGGAGAATGGCAATATCTATTCTAATGACGAAGAGACGGGGAGACTGCTGGGAGAGACCTATGATGACAGCCAGACGAAATCCCTGAAGCGAACGGAGACCTTCTTTGTAACGCACAGAAAACCCTCACTGCCGAGCGTCGATGAAGCAGGGATCAAGAAATGCCTACAGCTTTGGCGGATGTACGACGCCTATGAAGCAAACGGAAATCAAATGATATTCCGGCTATGTACGGGAAAAACGGACTATATCTTCAGTATTATGCCCCAGGACACCAATATTTACTGCGGCATAAGCTATCAGATTCCTTTCGATTTGGGCATACTGGGCGGCAACCAGTTCTTCCGCATCCGAAATTATCGGGACAATTCCCAGCCCTGGTGCCAGTTTTTCTGCAATCTGGGATATGAGCACAGCGACGTGGAAATTCCCACAGAACAATGTGAATTTGGAAAATGCGTGCGGACTACAGACGGATATCTCCTCTGGTGCCTGAAGCGCTACACCAATGATGAAATTGTGCTGCAGGGTTGCGGAGACGATGATTATATCTATCACAGGATAACGGAGAGAACGGAAATCATCTCTCCTCTCCCCGATTAACCGAAAGCCAGACTCTGGTCTATTGATAATACTGCGCATGGGCATTCCACTTTACCTCCGGCAGTTCCCCGTTGTCCAGGGCATACCTTTATTAACACAATATTTTATGGATTTTAGACTGACCCTCTCATTTGCCAATAAGTTTTTTGGCAGTAGCCTCATTTTTTATATCTCCTCCCTCTTTCTCAAAATATGCCACACATCGTTACCGCTGAAACCACATTTGCGGTATAGTTCTTCAGGTTTGTCAGGATTGCTGCATTGACCGGATACCGTAACGAATTGCGCTGTGTTTCTCATTCTCCACAACAGTTCCAATACAATATAACTCCCCAACCCACATCTGCGACTACCTCTCGAGACCTGGATCCATTCCAATACACCTTCTCCAATCTCACGATCCATTTCAGCAATGCCGGTTGCCACGATCTCTCCTGCATCATCATTTTTGACAGCAATCCACAACTCCTGACTATACACCGCCCTGTTTACATAGCTCTGTAACTCGGATACAGAAATAGAAATGCCTTCATAACATTTGTTGATATGTTCCGCAAAATCAGGAATGGCAGCTTCGCAGAGAGAATAACCATTAGGAATTGATACGGGCTTCACATTTTGTAAACAATGTTTTAATCGAAAGTATGGTTCATCACTGTATTGCTTCAAAATTTCCGGGCTGAATTCCCGATCATGCAAAATTTTCATATTGTCCGGCACAGAAATGTGCGCCGCTTTCCAATAGGGAATAGATGCTGCACTGCATGGATCATCAATATATTGCTTTTTTGTAATCATATACTTCATAAATTCCTTTGAATCGCTATGCTGTACTTATTACCCTTTCGCATTTATTTGTGATACGGCTCCCCGTTGATAATGCGGAAAGCCCGATAGATCTGTTCCGCCAGGATCACTCTCATGAGCTGATGCGGAAAGGTCATGTCGGAAAAACTCAGGCTCATATCCGAGCGCTTACATACATCCTCATGCAATCCAAGGGAACCTCCTATGACAAAGACAATGTGGCTGGTGCCGCTGATTGTCAGCTTTTCCAGCCACTGTGCAAAACCCTCCGAAGACACCTTCCTCCCGCCGATTTCCAGCGTACAGACAAAAGCATCCTCCCTCAGTTTTTCCAGAATTTTCTTACCTTCTCTGGCCTTGATCTGCTCCTCCATGACAGGACTTGCGCCTTCCGGCGTCTTTTCATCCGGCACCTCAATAATCTCCGGCTTGCAATACCTTCCCAGACGCTTCAGATACTCTTCCACAGCCTCCCGGTAAAAACTTTCCTTTAATTTTCCCACACAAACTATGGAAATTCTCATTCCACCCTTTCCCCAAAAATCCGGTCATAAATATAATCATCAATAAATTGGTCTAAAAATCCCTGATTCAGATTTACAAATTGGTGATTCAGTTTCTCCTTGATATAAGAGGAGCGTCTGAAATATGCTATTTCATCTGAAACCCCGGCCGCACACACCCTTGCGTCAATATCCTCTGCCCTCAGGTTTTCTCCGCACCAGTCCAAAAGCGTCTGCCTGAGAGAGTTTTCAGACTCCGCCTTCTTTTCAAATATTTTGGCATTTTTCATGGACACTATGCCCGCCACTACAAACAGGATAAAGATTGCCCCCATGACACCGTAAAACAGATATGGATTCCCCATGCTCAACGGCAGAATTCCTGCCGCCCCAAGCACTACCGCAACCAGCCCCGCAGCGCCAAGTCCCAGCAGCACCCATGCTGACGAACGGTTATCACTGGCCCGCTCGGAACTGTCCTGATAAAGCCTGTTCCCGCCGATTCTCCTTCTCCGAACATCGTCTTCACCTGTCGCTTCCGAATAATTCTCGCTATCCATGTCTGCACATTCTTCGTCTTCTGAGCTTGCAGATTCTTCGTCAGACGGAACCTCTCCGTCCCATTCCGGTTCCCATGTATCTTCCCGGGATTTCTTCTGCAATTTTTCATCAGAAGAATCCCCGGGTTCCTCCGCAACCAACTCGCTGCCACAATCTGCACAGACCGTAAACCCTTCTCTGTACTCTGTCTTACATTTAGGACACCATGGCATAGTTTTTACCTTCTTTCCCCGTTTATCCTTTGTAAGTCTGTGAATCACTTAGCGCTTAAATACTCATCTATCCCCTTTGCTGCCGCCTTTCCTGCGCCTCATAGCAGGCCATGGGCGCGGGTTATTTGCCGCTCAGGTACTCATCTATCCCCTTTGCCGCCGCCTTTCCTGCGCCCATAGCCAGGATGACGGTAGCTGCGCCCGTGACTGCGTCGCCGCCGGCGTACACCCCTTCTTTGCTTGTCTGTCCGTTCTCCTCCTCCGCAACAATACACTTCCACTTATTTGTCTCAAGCCCCTCTGTGGTGGAAGAAATCAGAGGATTCGGTGATGTTCCGAGAGACATGATGACCGTGTCCAGTTCCATGGTAAATTCAGAACCGGGCACCTCCACAGGACGGCGGCGTCCCGACTCGTCAGGCTCTCCCAGTTCCATCCTGATACATTTCATGCCGGTAACCCAGCCCTTCTCGTCAGCCAGGATTTCTGTAGGATTTGTCAGAAGGTCAAAAATGATTCCCTCTTCCTTTGCGTGGTGAATCTCCTCCACCCTGGCAGGCAGTTCCTCCTCGCTCCGGCGATATACAATGTGAACTTCAGCCCCGAGGCGCAGCGCAGTTCTGGCCGCATCCATGGCCACGTTTCCGCCGCCCACCACGGCAACCTTCCTGCTCTCCATGATAGGAGTGTTGGAATTTTTGTCAAAGGCCTTCATCAGATTACTTCTGGTAAGATACTCGTTGGCGGAAAACACGCCGTTGGCGTTCTCTCCGGGAATGCCCATAAACTTGGGCAGACCTGCGCCGGAACCAATGAATACGGCGTCAAAGCCTTCCTCCCCGATCAGCTCATCAATGGTGACGGACTTGCCTACCACCACATTGGTCTCAATCTTTACACCCAGAGACTTTACATTTTCAATCTCCTTCGCCACTACATCCTGTTTCGGCAGACGGAATTCGGGGATTCCATAGACCAGCACGCCGCCGGGCTCATGCAGCGCCTCAAAAATCGTTACCTCATACCCCATCTTTGCCAGATCTCCCGCACAGGTCAATCCCGCAGGGCCGGACCCGATGACAGCAACCTTTTTACCCTTTTTCTCCTTTGCGCCCTCCGGTTTGATACCGTTCTCCCTGGCCCAGTCAGCCACAAAACGCTCCAGCTTTCCGATAGAGATAGGATCTCCTTTGATGCCGCGGATACATTTTCCCTCACACTGGCTCTCCTGGGGACATACACGCCCACAGACAGCCGGTAACGCGCTGGACTGGCTGATAACCTGATAAGCCTCCTCAATATTGCCATTCTTCACCTGTTCAATAAAGGCAGGAATGTCAATTGCCACAGGGCATCCCTTGATACACTGCGCATTTTTACAGTTGATACATCTGGAAGCCTCGCTCATGGCCTCCTCTTTATTGTAACCTAAGCACACCTCTTCAAAATTTGTGGCGCGCTCTTTTGCATCCTGCTCTCTCACAGGAACCTTTGTTAAAATGTCCATTAATTATCTTCCTCCATTCTCCTGTTCACTTTCTCAATCCCTAAGCCAACAAACTAGTTCCCGCAATTTCCGCAGTTCCCGTGGTGTGTGTCGCCCTCTTCCAGCTTCAGCATAGCTCTTCCCTCCGCTGTTTTGTACATCTGCTGACGCCTCATAGCCTCGTCAAAGTTCACTGCATGGCCGTCAAACTCAGGGCCGTCCACACAGGCAAACTTAACTTTTCCATCCACCGTCACGCGGCATGCACCGCACATTCCCGTTCCGTCCACCATAATGGGATTCAGGCTGACAATTGTAGGGATATTCAGTTCCTTTGTCAGAAGGCAGACAAACTTCATCATGATCATAGGCCCGATGGCGATGCAGACATCATACTCTTTCCCTTCGGCAACTAAATCCTTGATGGTCTGTGTCACCATTCCGCTCCTGCCATAGGAGCCATCATCCGTGGTAACGTAGAGATTTCCGGCAACCGCCTCCATCTCCTTCTCCAGAATCAGGAGATCCTTCGTCTTGCTTCCCACGATAACATCCGCCGCCACACCGTTCTCATGAAGCCATTTGACCTGTGGGTATACCGGTGCGGCTCCTACGCCGCCGGCCACAAACAGAATCCTCTTCTTTTTCAGTTCCTCAGGCGTCTCATTTACCAGCTCAGAGGCACAACCTAAGGGGCCTACAAAATCATGGAAAAAATCTCCTTCCTGCAGATCAGCCATCATTTTGGTGGCCGCTCCCACGCACTGGAACACAATAGTGACTGTTCCTTTTTCCCTGTCATAATCGCAGATTGTCAAAGGAATACGTTCTCCCTCCTCATCCATTCTGACAATCACAAACTGTCCCGGCAGGCATGCCCTTGCCACTCTCTTTGCCTCCACATCCATCAGATAAATATTTGTGGTAAGCTCTTCCCTCTTTACAATCTTATACATAATCCACCTCTTTTTATTTTGATTCAGCCAAATTGATTTCAGCTGACAAGTACCCATAAGTTTCTATCAGAACAGTCCCGTGATGACCCCGTCCTCATTCACGTCGATTCCATAAGCCGCCGGTTGTTTTGACAGTCCCGGCATAGTCACCATATCTCCCGTCAACGCCACCACAAATCCTGCACCTGCGGCTACATATACCTCTCTCACATAAAGTTCAAAACCCTCCGGCCTGCCAAGTAACTTGGGATCATCAGAGAGAGAATACTGGTTTTTCGCCATGCACACCGGCAGACTACCAAATCCCATTTCCGTAATTTTCTGCAGTTCTTTCTTTGCACCTGCGGAGAAGCTGACACTGCCCGCTCCGTAAATTTCAACAGCCACCCTGCAGATCTTCTCCTCCAGTGACAGACTGTCTTCATAGAGCACATGAAAATCACTCTTTTTTGTCTCCATTGTTTTCAGCAGCTTCTCAGCCAGAGCGACTCCGCCCTCTCCGCCCTTTTCCCACACCTGGGACAGAGCAAATTCGCAGCCTCTTGATTCGCAGAATCTTCTGACGTAATCCGTCTCCGCCAGGGTATCCGACACAAAAGAATTCAGTGTCACTACCACCGGTATTCCATACTTCTGCAGATTTTCTATGTGCTTTTCCAGATTCACGATTCCCTTTTCCAGGGCCTCCAGATTTTCTGCATTTAAATCTTCCTTCGAAATACCGCCGTTGTACTTCAGCGCTCTGACCGTTGCCACCAGCACTGCTGCATCAGGCTTTAAGTCCGCAATACGGCACTTGATATCAAAAAATTTCTCCGCACCAAGATCCGCACCGAATCCGGCTTCCGTGATACAGTAGTCCGCCATCCGCATTGCCGCTCTTGTGGCTCTCACAGAATTGCAGCCGTGTGCAATATTTGCAAATGGACCACCGTGTACCAGTGCCGGAGTATGCTCCAGAGTCTGAATCAGGTTTGGCTTCATGGCATCCTTCAAGAGAGCTGCCATGGCTCCCACCGCGTTCAGATCTCCCGCTGTGACAGGTTCTCCTGCAAAATTATATGCAACAATGATACGGGCAAGCCTCGCCTTTAAATCCTGCATGTTCTCCGCCAGACAGAGAATTGCCATAATCTCGCTCACCACCGTAATGACAAAATGATCCTCACGCACCACGCCATCCGCTTTTTTCCCCAATCCCACGACAATATTGCGCAGCGCCCTGTCGTTCATATCCATACAGCGTTTCCACACAATCTGTCTGGTATCAATCTGAAGTTCATTTCCCTGCTGAATGTGATTATCCAGCAATGCCGCCAACAGATTGTTTGCCGAAGTGATGGCATGAAAATCGCCCGTAAAATGCAGGTTTAAGTCCTCCATGGGCACCACCTGGGCATACCCGCCTCCTGCGGCTCCCCCTTTAATGCCGAAGCAGGGCCCCAGCGAGGGCTCGCGGAGCGCGATCACCGCCTTTTTGCCCAGCTTTCCGAAAGCCTGCCCCAGCCCTACGCTGGTAGTAGTCTTTCCCTCCCCCGCAGGCGTTGGATTGATTGCCGTCACCAGGATCAGCTTTCCGTATGGTCTTTCCTTTAAGCTGTCCAGATATTCCTCCGTCAGCTTTGCCTTATATTTACCGTAAAACTCCAGTTCTTCCGAATCAATCCCCAGATTTGCCGCCACGTTCCCAATAGGCTCCATAACAGCTTCCTGCGCAATTTCAATGTCAGTCTTCATTCTCTGTCCTCCGTTTCTAAACGATTTCTTCTATCAGCTGCTCAAATTGCTCAGGTCCCATCAAAATCTTTCTGGGCTTCGTTCCCTCGCCTTTGTCCACAACGCCATATTCGCAGAGCTGATCCATGATTCT
>CAMWJV010000087.1 GCA_947174665.1 uncultured Lachnospiraceae bacterium | reverse complement strand
CTGTCCCGTAAACTCCGGATAGTATCCAAAGTCCTGTGGCAGATAGCCAAGAACGGCCCGGTAGCTTTCCTCGCTGACATCAATGCCGTCGTAGGAGATAGTGCCGCTGGTAGGTCTTAATATGCCGCATATCATTCGCAGGAGAGTGGTTTTCCCGGCACCGTTTGCTCCCAGCAGGCCGTATACCCCTTTCTGCATGCTGATGGAAATCCTGTCTACGGCAATCTTGTTTTTGTACTGTTTTGAAAGCCTGTCGATTATAAGTTCCACTCTAATTCCTCCTTTTGTTTCACCATTTGAGCTCCCTCCCTGATCGCACCAAAGACAGCCAGGATAAGCAGGAGCAGCCACCAGATAAAATATTCCCCCTCGTAGATATCAAAAGAGACATTCATAAGCAGAATTACCCCCAGGCTTGCCAGCACTCCAATTCCCGCACAGATATAGTTTGCTTCCCTGGTACGGATCCTGCGGGTTATCCACAGACCGAGAAAAGCGGTGATCATGTAAGGGCACAATATATAGACTCCTGTTCTGACCAGAGAAATGTGCCGGCTCAATGCCGTCACAGGTATTAAAATAAAAAGCAGCAGAAAGTTGAACATACCCAGGAGAACCAGCCTTGCCAGCACAACGTTTTTCAATGAAAATCTGGTGGACAGTTCAAGTTCTGACATTCCACAGCTTTCTGAACGTCCGCTTTCCGTTATCAGAGTCATTGCCAGGATCGGGGTCACTGCAGAAAGCATATAAAGAATCTCCTGTCTCAGGAATAAAGACCCCGGCAGGACAATAAGCAGTACCATAGAAGTCAGAATCCATATTCGTTTCCGAATATAACCGGCCTGTGATAAGACAAAGGATATGAGGGAGATCGGCTGTGGCGCACATGTTTTTAAAAAATCTTTTTTGTGCATCGGCTCCGGTGCCTGAAAAGCTTCCTGAAGCAATGCCCGCGTTTTTTGATTCATATGATATTTTCCTTTCTTAGATTTTCTTTCAGATGTTCTTTTGCCCGCAGCAGCCGGCGGTAAACTGCAAATCTGGAGATGCCTGTCAGGCTGCTGATGACTGACAGCGGCACCTCGTTTACATAGCGGAGCAGGAGCAGCTCACGGTCTGTCTCTGTCAGCCCGGACAGGGAGCGGGCTATTGAAATCCGGTTCAGTATCTTTCCCTCCGGCGGCTCGTCGTCGGCTGTTTCGCCGGAAAAGTGATCGGATATTGAATCTGTCAGTTGTTCAACCCTGGGTTTTCTGAATTCGTCCGTGCAGAGGTTTCTCGCGATAGTATAAAGATACCGCAGGGCCTGCCCGGTATTCTGGTATGTGGTACTCTCAAAAAAACGGAGAAAAGTTTCCTGAGTAACATCTTCTGCCGTTTCCCGATGGCGCAGCCTGAAATAGCAGTAACGGTATATTTTGTCATATTGTTCGTCTAAGTCCATGGACACGCCTGAATCCTCCTTTCACCATGTATAACGGTTTTGGGGTGCCGAATGTGCGGCAGCAAAAAGACAGTAAAAAAACAGTAAAAAAACAGCCGCAAGGGGCGGCTGCCTTTTACTCCATCAGAAAATCTATGAATTTGGATGCTGTTTCGGGATGTTCTGTGTTGATTAAAACACTGACGGCAGGATTGTCGCCTGAGAAGAGATAATCCTGCATCAGAGGACATCCTTCCTTCAGGAAGAGTCCCGCAGGAATGGGGTCCTGCATATTTTCCGGGTGCATGGGATCTCCGTAATCGGGTTCATATTCATGGTCATAGTCTTTTCTGGCGGCCTCGATTTCTTTCAGGACGGTCCCATCTATGTAATAGAAGAAATCCCTGTACTTTTCAAGCTGTTCCTCATTAAGAAGGTCCCGCAGATCATAGAAGTCTCCCATATAGGCATACTGCAGGAGGGAAGCATTGTCGGATATCATGACATCCAGATCTGCGGCGGTGATATGAACCAATATCTGCTGGGCGGTATAATAATCGGCAACCGCTCCGGACTGCGAAGGAGTATCGTATACAATGCCGTATTTTTCTGTGTCGATACCTGCGTATGCCGCAAAGGCATCTGTGTTTTCCGTCTCAGTGGAATAGTCGTATGCCGAGGCGTTCAACAGCATGGCATAGAATGCAGTGTCCTTGTTGGTGGCTATCTGATATATGAAGGAGGCCGCGAAGATGACGGCTGCAATGCCGAAGATGACATACCATTTATAATAGTCAAAGAAATAGGCAATCTTTTGTTTGAGTGTGCCGTTCTTCATGGCGGCACGCTCCTCCCTGAATTCATCCATTACAGGCATGATGTTTTCCGCCTTTCCTGTATATTCGTAAACCTGCGATGACACGCCGCTTTTCCCTGTTCATCGGACATTTACATATTACATCATACGAGTCTTGTAAAAGCTTGTCAATGAAGTCAGTCTAATCAGAATCTAAAAAAATGATAAAAACCTTCACGTTTCAGAAAGTTTGCTTGCAACTTGGAGAAAGTTGCGCTATCATAGATATAATACTATTTTGTAAAGGATAAGGTAGAAAAATGAGTGAAACATACATTGAATGTCTGGTAAAGGCAAAGCCTTCCATGCTGGGAAAGTTTTTTAAATATCTGCTGTTTCTGCTGACAGCCATGCTGCTGGTTCTGATGTTTCTGACTATGAGTATGATCCTGTTTATTCTCGCGATAGTGGCAGGTGTGGGAGCGTACTTTGTGGGAATGTACACGGATCTGGAATATGAGTATCTGTATTTGGACAAGGAACTGACGATAGACAAGGTAATGGGCAAATCAAAGAGAAAGCGGGTTGCCGTTTATCAGTTGGACAGAATGGAGATATTTGCGCCCATCAAAAGCTATCATCTGGATAATTTCAGGAATCGTCAGACCAAGGATAAGGATTACAGCATCGGGTATGAGGAGCAGCCGGATCTGCGCTACGTCATGTACTATGAAGGCGGCGAGCGGCTGATTTTGAGCCCAAGTCCCGAGCTGGTCAAGATTATGAAGAACGCTGCCCCCAGAAAGGTGTTCAGCGACTAAAGTGTGAAGGAAATCACTAAGCTCGAAAAGACCTCGCTGAGTGATTTCAGGCTTCACACTGAAGAATCGCAAGAAAAGCGATTCTTCCCAAAATGGTTAATGTAAAAAAATAACCCCGGCATTGTCTGTGTCCGGGGTTATGAGTTATACATACAAAAAAGCAAAGCGCAGGAGGATGAAAAATGGGACAGATTATCGGTGAAGGCATTACCTTTGACGACGTGCTGCTGGTACCGGCTTACTCGCAGGTGGTACCCAATCAGGTGGATATTTCCACCTGGCTGACAAAAAAAATCAAGCTGAACATTCCTATGATGAGTGCGGGGATGGATACCGTGACAGAGCATCGCATGGCGATTGCGATGGCAAGGCAGGGCGGCATCGGTATTATTCACAAGAATATGTCTATCGAGGCACAGGCTGAAGAGGTGGACAAGGTTAAGCGCTCCGAAAACGGCGTCATTACCGATCCTTTTTCTCTGACTCCCGAGCATACGCTGGCTGATGCTGATGCGCTGATGGCAAAGTTCAGAATTTCCGGCGTTCCCGTTACGGAAGGGCGCAAGCTGGTGGGGATCATCACAAACCGTGACCTGAAGTTTGAAACAGATTTTAAGAAGAAGATCAAAGAGTCCATGACCAGCGAGGGCCTGATCACCGCACAGGAAGGAATCACCCTTGAGGAGGCAAAGAAGATTCTGGCCGATGCAAGGAAAGAAAAACTGCCCATAGTGGACAAGGATTTTAATCTTAAAGGACTTATCACCATCAAAGATATTGAGAAGACCATCAAATATCCACTGGCTGCAAAGGACGAACAGGGAAGACTGCTCTGCGGCGCCGGAGTGGGCATTACGGCAAATGTGCTGGACAGAGTGGCGGCGCTGGTGGATGCCAAAGTGGATATCATTGTTCTTGACAGCGCCCATGGCCATTCCCAAAACGTATTGAACTGTCTGAAGATGATCAAGGAGAAATATCCTGATTTACAGGTAATTGCAGGAAATGTTGCCACCGGCGAGGGCACAAGGGATCTGATCGAAGCCGGTGCAGATGCTGTCAAGGTGGGTATCGGACCGGGTTCTATCTGCACTACCCGTGTGGTTGCAGGCATCGGCGTACCGCAGATCACGGCAATCATGGATTGCTATAATGTGGCTAAGGAATACGGGGTGCCCATTATTGCAGACGGCGGCATCAAGTATTCGGGAGACATTACCAAGGCGCTGGCTGCCGGCGGCAATGCCTGCATGATGGGAAGTATGTTTGCGGGCTGCGAGGAGAGCCCCGGGGATTATGAACTGTTCCAGGGAAGAAAGTATAAGGTATACCGTGGCATGGGCTCTATCGCGGCTATGGAGAACGGCAGTAAGGACAGATACTTCCAGGAAAACGCAAAGAAACTGGTTCCCGAAGGTGTGGAGGGGCGTGTGGCTTACAAGGGTGATGTGGAGGATACTGTGTTCCAGCTGCTGGGGGGATTACGCTCCGGCATGGGTTATTGCGGAGCGCACAATATTCAGGAGCTGAAGGAAAACGGCAGGTTTGTGAAGATTTCTGCAGCGTCCCTGAAGGAGAGCCATCCTCATGACATCCATATAACCAAAGAAGCGCCTAACTATAGTGTTGATGAGTAAAGAGGTAAATTGTGCAGACGAAGGTGTCCAACGTATCCAATGGATACACGGAATTGATAGATCAGCAGAAATTGCAGCATCTGCAGGAGGACTTTTGCCGGGTGGCAGGTGTGTGCATATACTGTCTGGACGGCGAGGGACGGCAGATTACCGGCGGCTCGGGTAATCAGACGCAGTTGGAGAAGACAGCGGACTATTTGGCATCAGAACAGGTGAAGGCTGTGGTTGAGCGGGTGGAAGAGGGCTCGCTGGAAGACCAGGCGATTGAGGAATTTCATGAGTCCAAAGACCGTGTGGCCGCTGTGGCAGTGCGGGTAGAGGGCAGGACTGTCCTGTGCTGGGTGGTTTTTGCTCTTGAGGAGGATGGTATGGATGAGGAGGGATTCCTTGCCGTCCTTGACCTGCTGCGGGATGCCAGCAATACGCTTATGATGAATAAGATATCCTGCTTCAGTGCAGAGATGGAATGCCGCAGGAGCCAATATGCGGAGCAGGAGATGAGCAGGACGCTCCAATCCATAGAGGCCACCACGGAAATCGTGCAGCTGCTGGACAGTGACGACAGGATAGAAGCGGTTATGAATAAGTGGCTGAGTATTCTGGGGCGGCACCTTCAGGTGGATACGGCACAGATTTATCAGCTGAACAGCGAGGGAACCGAGATGGAGGTTCTCTGTGAGTGGTGCGAACAGGGTATAGTGTCTACCTATGATAAGACAAGAAAGCTGGAAGTGCCGGAGATCTTAAAGACGGACAAGCCTCTTGTCATATCGTCGGACTGCACTGATGACGAGCTTCACAGAAAAGCAGATGCCATTGGACTTCGGGCGGTGATCATTTTCCCTATCATACGGCAGGAAAATGTGGGCAGCATGATGCTTTCTCTGAACCACAGGAAGCGAAACGTCAACTGGAACATGCCGGAGATTAAGTTCACGGCAGATGCGGCGAAGGTACTTCAGAGTATACTGACAAGGCGGATTCAGAAAAATTCTCTGGCGGGTTCCTATGCGGTGCTTGAAGCCATTCTGGATAATGTTGGCTGTGCTATTTATGTCACACAGAAGAAAACGGGGGAGAGACTGTTTGCCAACCGGAGGCTGCAGAATACTTTTGCGAAGGAATTGGAGGAGAATACCCTTGCAGATCTTTTACAGCAGGGAATTACAGCCGGAAATGAGAATGGTTATTATGAGGTTTACCACATAGAGAAAGAACGCTGGTACGATCTGATGTTCAAGGAGATCTCCTGGGTAGACGGAACAGAAGCTGTTCTGTACTCTCTGTATGATATTACGGACAAGAAGCAGTATCAGCGGAAGATTGAACAGCAGGCTTACACGGATTTCCTGACAGGACTTTATAACAGAATGTGCTGTGAGCGCGACCTGGCCAGACAGATTGACCAGGCAAAGAAGACCAATGCTACAGGCGATCTTCTCTATCTTGATCTGGACGATTTCAAGCATATTAATGACGGGCTGGGCCACCAGTACGGTGATGTGCTGCTGAAGGCTATTTCCCACTCATTACAGAGAGTAAAGGGCATTGAACGCACCTGTTACCGTGTGGGAGGAGATGAGTTCATTATTATTGTTCCGCCGGAACAGCATCCGCAGATCGACAGTATTTTGGAGGACATCGGGCAGATTTTTGCAAAGCCCTGGTTTTTAAAGGATACGGATTACTACTGCACCATGAGTATGGGTATTGTCACGTTCCCGGACCTGGGAGATTCCGTGGCTGATCTGACGAAAAAAGCAGACATAGCCATGTACGAGGCAAAGAAGAGCGGAAAAAACCAGATGGCAAGATACAGCGACAGTATCAATTCCGCATCGGGAAGGCGTCTCGACATGGAGAAGAATATGCGTGATGCCGCGGTGGATGGTTACAATGAGTTCGAGGTTTATTATCAGCCGATTGTTGATGTGCAGAGCGGAGGCCGGTGCGCAGGAGCGGAAGCATTGCTCCGCTGGAACAGTTCAAAGCTGGGATTTATCACGCCTGCGGAATTTATTCCTCTGGCGGAATATCTTGGCCTGATCAACCCTATTGGCAACTATGTGCTTAGGGAGGCCTGCATTCAGTGTCATAAGTGGAATGAAGCGGGCTATGACTATAAAGTAAACGTTAACCTTTCCGTGGTACAGCTGTTGCAGGCGGATGTGGTGGAAATTGTGGAGCGGACCATCGAGGAGACGGGGATTGAACCCAGAAATCTGACGCTGGAGGTAACGGAGAGTCTTGCTATCAATGATATGGAGCGTATGCAGGGGATATTAAACCGGATCAGGGCCCTGGGAGTAAAGATTGCCCTGGACGATTTCGGCACAGGATATTCGTCCCTGAACCATATCAGGGAGATTCCCTTTGATATGATCAAGGTGGATCAGAGCTTTGTGAGAGAGGTGGCGGAGAACGCCTATTCCCAGTCCTTTGTGAAAATGGTTGCGGAACTGGCGGAGACACTGGGAGCCAATATCTGTGTGGAGGGTATTGAGACGGAGTCCCAGTACCGCATTGTGAGAAAGATGAAAGTCAAATATATTCAGGGATATTATTTTGACCGGCCTCTGAAACGCGATGCGTTTGAGTCCAAATATTGTGAGAAGCTGACGAAAAATGAGGAGGATAATTATGCTGCAGCTGGAACAGGAACTGAAAAATAATGAATACCCCGGAAGGGGAATCGTCATCGGGCGCTCCGGAGACGGAAAATACGCAGTCACGGCGTATTTTATTATGGGCAGGAGCTCCAACAGCCGAAACCGCGTGTTTGTGACTGAAGGGGAAGGCATTCGCACACAGGCCTTTGACCCTTCCAAACTGGAGGACCCCAGTCTGATCATTTACGCGCCGGTGCGGGTGCTGAAAAATGACACGATTGTCACAAATGGGGACCAGACAGACACGGTGTATGACGGTCTGAAAGAAGGGCTTACCTTTGAGCAATCTCTGAGAAGCCGGGAATTTGAGCCCGACGGGCCGAATTATACACCCAGGATTTCCGGCATTCTGCGGGTGGAAGAAGGCAGCTTTCATTTCGCAATGTCCATCCTGAAGAGCCGGGACGGGGATCCTTCCTGCTGTATCCGCAACACTTTTACCTATGAAAATCCAAAAGCAGGTGAGGGGCGTTTTATCCACACTTATATGCACGATGGCAATCCCCTGCCCAGCTTTGCCGGGGAACCGAAGCAGGTGGAGATTGCCGGTGACATCGACAGCTTTACTGAAACAGTTTGGAAAAGTCTGAACGAGGACAATAAGGTGTCCCTGTTTGTGAGGTATATGGAGATTGCCACGGGAAAGTACGAAACACGGATTGTAAACAAGAATGTGTAACTATTCAGAGCCGTGCAGATTTATAAAAAGCAGGCTGTTCAAGCTTGCTTGATAAAGACTGTTTTTATAAATCTATATGGCGAGAAGCCATACATGAGCAAAAGAAAAAGCCTCGCAGAGGCGATTTTGCGAATGGGCTCTGAATAGTTGATATAATGAGACGGAGAGGAGAAAAGAAATGAATGAGATTGAATTGAAATACGGCTGCAACCCGAACCAGAAGCCTTCCAGAATATATATGGAGGACGGCAGTGAGCTTCCTGTCACCGTCCTGAACGGCAAGCCCGGATATATAAACTTCCTGGATGCCTTCAACGGCTGGCAGCTGGTGAAAGAGCTGAAAGACGCCACAGGCCTTCCGGCGGCAACATCTTTTAAGCATGTGTCACCTGCCGGTGCGGCAGTAGGGCTGCCATTGGATGATACTCTGGCAAAAATATACTGGGTGGATGATCTGGGTGAATTATCTCCTCTTGCCTGCGCTTACGCCAGGGCCAGAGGCGCGGACAGAATGTCCTCCTTCGGCGACTTTATCGCGTTGTCCGATGTCTGTGACGCGGATACGGCAAAGCTAATCAAGAGAGAGGTATCCGACGGAGTCATTGCTCCCGGTTACACGGACGAAGCTTTACAATTATTGAAATCAAAGAAAAACGGAAATTATAATGTGATTCAGATTGACCCTTCCTATGTACCGGCACCTGTGGAGAAGAAGCAGGTTTACGGCATTACCTTTGAGCAGGGCAGAAATGAGCTGGACATCAACGGGGATCTGCTCTCCAATATCGTCACAGAGAGCAGGGAGATTCCGGCGGAAGCGCTGATTGACATGAAGATCGCGCTGATCACCTTAAAGTATACCCAGTCCAACTCTGTGTGCTATGTCAGGGGCGGTCAGGCAATCGGCATTGGCGCGGGCCAGCAGTCCCGTATCCACTGCACCAGGCTTGCGGGACAGAAGGCGGACAACTGGTTCCTGCGTCAGTCTCCCCAGGTTATGAACCTGCAGTTCGTTGACGGACTTGGAAGGGCAGACAGAGATAACGCCATAGATGTATACATAGGCGATGAGTACATGGACGTGCTGGCTGACGGCGCATGGGAGAAGACATTTAAGGTGAAACCTCCGGTGTTCACAAGGGAGGAAAAGCGGGCATGGCTTGACAGGATGCAGGATGTGACCCTGGGTTCCGACGCCTTCTTCCCCTTCTCTGACAATATTGAGAGAGCTCATAAGAGCGGTGTAAAGTATATTGCCCAGCCCGGAGGCTCTGTCCGTGATGATGCGGTGATTCAGTGCTGTGACAAGTATGGGATGGTGATGGTGTTTACCGGTATCAGGCTTTTCCACCACTGATCCATTGAAATTCCATCTAAAGCATATGTAGGGGTGTAAATATGAAACTGTCAGATCTTGAGGTGTATGATAAAATAACAATTCAATGCCATGACAATCCGGATGCGGATGCTCTGGCATCCGGTTACGGTTTATACTGCTATTACCGGAGCAAGGGCAAGGATGTCCGCCTGGTCTACAGCGGCAGGAACAAAATTCAGAAATCTAACCTGGCGCTGATGGTGGAGAAGCTGAAGCTGCCGGTAGAGTATATCAGTGTCGGAAGGGGCGAGACGCTGCATGTGGACGGTCTGCTGATCACTGTAGACTGCCAGTTCGGCTCCGGCAATGTAACGGGCATTTTTTCTGAAAACGTGGCGATCATTGACCATCATCAGCTGGAAAAGACTGCCATTCCTCAAAGTATAATCAATCCGAACCTAGGAAGCTGTGCCACCCTTGTGTGGAAGCTGCTGCGGGAAGAAGGCTTTGACGTGAACGGCGAAGAGATGCTTGGAACGGCGCTGTACTATGGACTGTACACGGACACCAACCAGTTTTCAGAGCTGTATAATCCATTGGATATGGATATGCGGGAGGCGGTACAGGTGGACAAGGGCCTGATCACATTGTTCCGCAATTCCAATCTGTCCTTAAGGGAACTGGAGATTGCGGGAATTGCAATGATCCGATACAGCTACAACGACGATTACGAATTTGCAGTTATCAAATCCCAGCCCTGCGATCCCAATATTCTCGGACTGATCAGTGATTTCCTGCTGCAGGTGGACGCCATCAAGTCCTGCGTAGTATTTAACGAGGTGAATGACGGGTACAAGTTTTCTGTCAGAAGCTGCATCCGGGAGGTCAATGCCAGCGAGCTTGCGGCTTTTCTGGCGGAAGGAATCGGCTCCGGCGGCGGTCATTATGAGAAGGCTGGCGGGTTTATAAGCCTGAAGCTCTATGAGGAGCATTATCCCACTCTGCACACAGAAGGGTATTTTAACAATCGGATGACCCAGTATTTTGATAGTTTTGAACTCATTTACGCCGAGGATTACGAGGCGGATCTGAGTACTATGAAAAAGTATGTAAAGCGCAAGATTCCCGTGGCGTATGTCAGGGCAGCTGAAGTGCTTCCCGTGGGAACACCCATCACAATCCGCACTCTGGAGGGAGACATTGATCTGACGGTGGAGGAGGATCTTTATATCATGATCGGCATAAAGGGAGAGGTCTATCCAAACCGCAGGGAGAAATTTGAGAAGGCTTACAGAGTGCTGGACGAGACTCATGGCAGAAGCGAGTACATTCATGACACAGAGTATGTTCCTGTCATCAAGAACAGGATCAGCGGGCAGGATATGCTGCTGACAGATTATGCCCACGGGTGTATTCCCACAGGAGAAGTACATATTCATGCCAGACCTCTGGAAAAAGGTGTGAAGGTATTTACGGCGTGGGATAAAGGAAAATATATGTCGGGCCGGCCGGGAGATTACCTGGCTGTCCGCTGTAATGACCTACACGACGTTTATGTGGTAGAGAAGGATATTTTTGCAAGGAGTTACGATGAAGTACAGATATGATGCCTTTATCAGCTATCGACATACGGAACCGGACAGATTTGCCGCAGAAAACCTCCATCGCCAAATGGAGGCTTTTCGCCTGCCGGGAAAGCTTTCAGGAAAGACAGGGGAGCGTACAAGGATTGAGAGGGTATTTCGCGATAAAGATGAGCTTCCGCTGACTAACAATCTGGAAGATCCTATCATGGAGGCGCTGGCAGAGTCTGAGTATCTGATCGTCATCTGCTCGCCCAGACTCCGGGAATCCCTCTGGTGCCGCAAGGAGATCGAGACATTTATCCGTATGCACGGAAGGGAAAAGGTGCTGGCCGTACTGATAGAAGGGGAGCCGGAGGAATCCTTTCCGGAGGAACTGCTGTATGC
Source organism: uncultured Lachnospiraceae bacterium (assembly GCA_947174665.1). Taxonomy (GTDB): domain Bacteria; phylum Bacillota; class Clostridia; order Lachnospirales; family Lachnospiraceae; genus Acetatifactor. The sequence goes on along the minus strand of CAMWJV010000087.1, from coordinate 3,840 downwards.
GGAGGAGACTGTCACAGAACCGGATGGCAGCGTGACCACGGTCCGCCGGGCAGTGGAGCCGCTGGCGGCTGATATCCGGGGCGTGAGCAGACGGGAGATGCTTAAAGCTTTAAGGACAGAGAAGCTCAGGCTCCTGGCTCCCATGTTTTCCCTGAATTATGATGACCTGAAGCAGCGGCACAGAGAGAGAAGAATGAAGAGGATTCTGAGGGCCTCTCTGGCGGTCGCCGCTGTTTTCCTCTGCTTTGGCACATTCAGCACGGCCATGGCTCTTCGGATACGGAATCAGAACAGGCAGCTGGAGGAACAGAAAGAACGGCTGGAAGAGCAGAAGGAGCAATTGGAGGAACAGGCGGCGCTCCTGCAGGAGCAGTCGGACGAAATCCGACAACAGAATGAGTCCCTGCTTAAGGAGCAGGCTTTGAATCTGGCGGAGGAATCCCTGCGTCTTTTGGAGGAAGGTGACAGAATAGGAGCCATTCGGACAGCAATCCAGTCTTTGACGGAATACGATGGGTTAGAACTGCCCTATACCGCCCTGGGGGAGTATGCCCTGACAGAGAGTATGCATATATATGACAGCGGGAGTTACATCAAGCCAAGACATCAAATGGAGACGGAAGGGATCATTCGGAGCATGGTGCTCTCTCCTGACAGGGAGAAGCTGCTCACCTGTGATGATACTTATACACTGATTCTGTGGGATATTGCCACAGGCAGCAGGCTTACGGTGAGAGAAAACTGTAGGAATATTCGCCTGGACTCGGGTGGATACATATTTCTGGACAATGACAGATTCGCCTATATGAATGACTCAGGCGAGATGGTCATCTATAACTGGAGGGAGGAACGGGAAGAAGAATTTCCGGACAGTGATTTTCCCTGGAGTATGGCGGCATCCGGAAATCTGTTCGCAGTGGAATACAGCCAGGAAGTACGGCTGTATCGGGCGGATACCCTTGAATATCTGGGAAATTACCCCACAGAGAAGGTCGGCGGAATATATGGCAGTTTATTTATTGATGAGGCCGGAGAAATCATAACATTTCAGGAGTATGTTCAGGAGGAAGGCGATTCTTCCGATTCCAGAAGAATTGTGTTCTGGAATGCGAAGTCGGGGAATATCAGTAAGTCTGAGGCCGGAAGCGGCAGGCTGAGTGCGGTCAGTTATGCAGGAAACAGGGCATATGTGCTGTGCAATTATTTTAACGCAAGCGATTTTAGCTATGCGGAGACAGAACTTACGGCGTACAATACGGATACGGGAGAAATCCTCTGGACAAAGACATTTACTGACTGCAGCGGAGAGGAGATTTTTAAGCCTGACAGAGAGGGGGCTGACAGGTTTCTTGTGATAACTTCCTATGATGCGTGGCTTGTAGGTATGGAGGATGGACAGGAGTATGTCAGATTTTCTCTGGGAAGCAATACGGCGGGGGGTGTTGTCCGTTCCGGCGGGGAAATAGGGGATCTCTATATTGTATATACCAGAAGTGGGGAATACCACACTATACTGGCGGAGAAGTTCACAGATTATGTGTCGGAAGCACGCTTTCAGAGTCATTCACAGAATGTGAGGGAGTTTCAGGCCTGTGCCGGAGGATATCTGGTGCTGCCCTATCAGGATAACAAAGTGACCCTGTACACTTATTCGGGTAATCCGGAGTATGAAGCGCTGGAAACAACCGTAGAAGAAACTGCCGGAGAATACCTTGATATGACTCAGGCGGTGGATTTTGCAGAAGAAAACGGTCTGGCTGTGCCGATACGGGCAAACAGCGTTTTTTACAGCGGAGACGGAACGCTGGTTTGCGTCTGCTATAATGATGGTATGCTGAGAATCTATGATGCGGCGACCTTTGAGCTTAAGTCAGAGCTGGATCTGCATTCTGCGTATATCCGGTATGAACTTGGGGTGGATGAGAGAGGAAACCGTTTTTTGGGAGGGGGAATAGATGGCTATATGCTGAGCCCCGACCTGGAGCTTTTGGCGGTGATTGAGAATTTTGTCACGGTGGATTGCGAACAGAACAGGATCATTGTGAAGGACATCAACGGAAACCAATATGGAATTCCCGTTTATACCGTAGAAGAACTACTTGATAATGCCCGTGGATATGTGCTATCATGTAACTATTCGGAATCGGAGGAGATGATTTCTGAATAATTTCGGACAGGGAAAGACAGGAAAAGACCATATGAGTGAGACGGAATCCAGAAATTTTATTGAGACATTGATTGATAAGGATCTGGCGGAGGGTGTCTATACATCCGTGCATACACGTTTTCCGCCGGAGCCAAACGGATACCTGCACATCGGGCATGCCAAGAGCATTCTTTTGAACTATGGCCTGGCGCAGAAATATAACGGAAAATTTAACATGCGCTTTGATGATACCAATCCTACCAAGGAAGATATCGAGTTTGTTGAGTCTATTAAAGCGGATATTCAATGGCTGGGAGCCGACTGGGAAGACAGATTGTTTTTTGCTTCCGACTATTTCGGACAGATGTACGAGGCGGCGGTGAAGCTTATCAGGAAAGGCAAGGCATATGTGTCAGATCTGTCCGCAGAACAGATTAAGGAATACAGAGGGACTTTTACGGAGCCCGGAAAAGAGGATCCCTCCAGAGAGCGGTCTGTGGAGGAAAATCTGCAGATGTTTGAGGACATGAAGGCGGGGAAGTACGCCGATGGCGAAAAGGTTCTCAGGGCCCGTATTGACATGGCATCTCCCAATATCAATATGCGGGATCCGGTCATATATAGAGTGGCACACATGAACCATCACAATACGGGAGATGCCTGGTGCATCTACCCGATGTATGATTTTGCGCATCCTATAGAGGATGCCATAGAGGGGATTACCCATTCTATCTGTACCATGGAGTTTGAAGATCACAGACCCCTTTACGACTGGGTAGTGCGGGAGCTTGAGTACCCTCAGCCGCCCAGGCAGATTGAGTTTGCAAAGCTGTATCTGAAAAACGTGGTAACAGGAAAAAGATATATCAAGAAGCTGGTGCAGACCGGAACAGTGGATGGATGGGACGATCCCAGGCTGGTATCCATTGCAGCTCTCAGAAGGAGAGGCTTTACACCTGAGTCCATCAAAATGTTCGTGGAGATGTGCGGCGTGGCGAAGGCAAATTCCGTTGCGGACTATGCAGCGCTGGAATACTGTATCCGCGAGGATCTGAAAGCAAAGGCGCCCCGCTATATGGCGGTGCTGGATCCTGTGAAACTGATCATTGATAATTATCCCGAGGAGCAGACGGAGCTGCTGCCGGGAGTCAACAATCCTGAAAATGAGGCGCTGGGCACAAGAGAGATTCCGTTTGGAAGAGAACTTTATATTGAGAGGGAGGATTTTATGGAAGTGCCTCCGAAAAAATACTTCCGTATGTTCCCGGGTAACGAGGTTCGCCTTATGAATGCCTACTTTGTCACCTGTACGGGATGCGTCAAGGATGGGTCAGGCAACGTCACAGAGGTTCACTGCACCTATGACCCGGCATCCAGAGGCGGTAACAGCCCGGACGGCAGGAAAGTGAAGGGAACTATTCACTGGGTAGCAGCAAAAACAGCCATTTCTGCAGAGGCACGTCTGTATGAGAATCTGATTGATGAGGCTGTTGCGGATGAGAAGGGCTCCATTTACAATGAGGACGGGGAACTGTATCTCAATCCTGCTTCGCTGACAGTGAAGCATTGTTTCCTTGAGCCTGCGTTTGAGGGGGCTTTGGCGTATGACAGGTTTCAGTTTGTCAGACAGGGCTTTTTCTGTGTGGACGCGAAGGATTCTAAGCCGGAGTGCCTTGTGTTTAACAGGATAGTCT
>CAMWJV010000086.1 GCA_947174665.1 uncultured Lachnospiraceae bacterium | reverse complement strand
CCGGAATTGTCCGGCAGCATCAGGATGGCCGGAAGTACCTCTATGGAGAAGCTGGCAAATGCACTGGCGGAAAGTTTTATGGAGAAGCATCAGGGTGTGAATGTGACGGTAGAATTTGTAGGTTCCGCAGCCGGAATTCAGGCGGTGCTCTCGGAATCTGCGGATATTGGTAATTCATCCAGACGTCTGAAGGAAGAGGAAAAAGACAAAGGTGCAGTAGAAAATATTGTGGCAGTCGACGGAATAGCAATCTGTGTGGATCCGGCCAACAGAGTGCGAGGATTGACGAAACAGCAGCTGACCGACATTTACATCGGGGCAGTCACCAACTGGAGTCAGGTGGGAGGTGAGGATTTCCCGATCGTGGTCATAGGGCATCAGGCTGGCAGCGGCACAAGAGAAGCCTTTGAAGAACTTTTGGCAGCGGAGGATTCCTGTGTTTATGCAAATGAGCTGGCAAGCAGCGGAGCAGTGCTGGCAAGGATTGCATCCACACCCGGCGCTATCGGTTATGTGTCCCTGGGTGTGGCAGATGAAAGTGTGATTGCTCTGGCATTGGATAATGTGGAACCCACTGCGGAAAATATCAAGGCGGGAAACTATTTTTTGAGCAGACCTTTTGTGATGGTGACAAAGGGCGAAATTGATGAGCAGAGCGAGCTGCTTCAGGCATGGTTTGATTACGTTCTGGGGGAGGAAGGCCGGGCGGTGATGGCCCGGGTGGGGCTGTTCACTACAGATTGAAAGGTTATGGTTGAAATGAACATGCTGACTGAGAGGAAACCTACAGGTATACATAATCCCGCTTTAAAACAGTCCTTAAGAATCATTCCGCATGGCAAAACAAATCGGCGGGCAGCGGGCCGGGCGTTGGCGGAACGAACAGCCCAGGCGTTTTTTTCGCTCTGTGGCTTTACGGCAATCCTTGCGGTGATAACCATCACTCTGTATATGATCATCAGCGGCACGCCTGCCATATTTAAGGCGGGGCTGAAGGAAATTCTGTTCAGCACGGTCTGGAAGCCCACTGCGGCGGAGCCGAAATTCGGAATCCTGTACGTGATTCTCACATCCTTTGCGGGAACAGCGCTGGCGGTTCTGATCGGGGCTCCGGTGGGAGTCCTGACAGCGGTGTTTCTGGCGGAGGCGGCTGACAGGCGCGTGGCGGACATCGTAAGGCCGGCAGTGGAGCTGCTGGCCTGTATTCCCTCGGTCATCTACGGGTTATTGGGACTCTATCTGCTGAATCCGGTTATGTATAGACTGGAACTTAAGATATTTGAGGGTTCGAAGACCCATCAATTTACGGGCGGCGCCAATCTGCTGTCTGCTGCGCTCGTGCTGGCCATCATGATCCTGCCTACTGTTATCAATATCAGTGAGGCCGCTATACGGGCAGTGCCGCCCGAGATAAAGTCGGCCTCCCTGGCGCTGGGGGCCTCCCGTGTACAGACTATATTCAAGTCTGTTCTGCCTGCCGCAAAGCCGGGAATTGTGACGGCTGTGGTGCTGGGTGTGGGAAGAGCCGTGGGAGAAGCCATGGCCATCTCATTAGTGTCCGGCAACAGCGTCAATATGCCTCTCCCGTTTCACTCCGTGCGCTTTCTTACCACGGCAATCGTCAGCGAGATGGGGTACGCGCAGGGCACCCACAGGCAGATGCTGTTTACCATGGGACTTGTTCTTTTTTTCTTTATCATGATCATCAATATTGCACTGAACCAAAGCCTGAAGAAGGGAGCTGCAGTTTATGAGTGATTCGATTCTGGCCGGAAAGCGCGGGCGGCCGCTGGAAGCATTTCTGCTGGCCGCTGTCTACGGGGCGGCGGGTCTGTCTGTGTTTCTCCTGCTGAGTATTATCGGATATGTTTTTTTTCGGGGATTCCGCCATCTAAGCTTCCGCTTTTTTACCACAGTGACCAGTGCCCTGAGAGGAACGGTGGGAATCGCCGGAAATCTGATCAACACTTTGTACATGATCGTGATTACCCTGTCGATTGCCATACCCGTGGGAGTGGGAGGGGCCATTTATCTCAACGAATATGCCGGGCGGGGGAGGCTGGTGCGGCTGATTCAATATGCTGCGGAGACTCTGGCGGGGATTCCGTCAGTGGTTTTCGGGCTGTTTGGAATGGTGTTTTTCGGAGACGTGCTGGGGCTGGGATATTCGCTTTTAAACGGAGCGCTGACCCTGACATTGATGGTTCTGCCGCTGATTGTGAGAAATACCCAGGAAGCGCTGAGAGCGACGCCGGACAGCTACCGAAGAGCAGCGCTGGGAATGGGGGCTACCAGGTGGTATATGATTCGGACAGTCCTGCTGCCTTCCGCCATGCCGGGAATCCTGACGGGAGCCATTCTGGCGGCAGGACGGATTGTGGGAGAGTCTGCAGCGCTTCTGTTTACGGCGGGAAGCGCAAGGCTCCTGCCTAAGCTTACAGGTTCTCTCGGGAGAAATTTGGAGAAGCTGGGGCAGAAGGTGCTGGAGCCCGGCGGAACTCTCACTCTGGAGCTCTATCTGCAGACGGAGAACGGTGAGTACGGAACTGCCTTCGGCATCGGCTGCGTCCTGCTCATCATCGCATTGCTGACAAATATGCTGCTGAAGCTGGCAGCGCATAACATACATGAGACGTGATACAGAAGGAGAAAACCGTATCGGACAGGAGAACGGAATGTATGGAGAAAAGTAAAATATCGGTGGAGCGGCTGAACCTCCACTATGGCACGAACCATGTGCTTAAGTGTGTGAGTATGGAAATCAGAAGCCATACCGTCACGGCATTCATCGGTCCCAGCGGCTGCGGGAAGTCCACCTTCTTAAAATGTATCAACCGCATGAATGACCTGGTGGAGAATGTGCGGATTGAGGGAAGAATCCTGCTGGACGGTGAGGATATCTATGACAGGAGAGTGGATACCACGCTGCTCAGAAAGAAGGTGGGCATGGTCTTTCAGCAGCCGAATCCCTTCCCTATGAGTATTTATGACAACGTTGCCTACGGGCCCAGACTCCATGGCATCAGGAACAGGGAGCGTCTGGATGAGATTGTGGAAGAGTCTCTGCGGGAGGCTGCGATTTATGATGAGGTGAAGGACCGGCTGAAAAAAACAGCACTGGGATTATCCGGCGGACAGCAGCAACGGCTCTGCATTGCCAGGGCACTGGCGGTGGAGCCGGAGGTGCTGCTGATGGATGAACCTACCTCCGCTCTGGATCCGGTTTCCACGTTGAAGATTGAGGAACTGATAAAGCGGCTGAAGAAAAAGTATACGTTGGCCATTGTGACTCACAATATGCAGCAGGCGGCCAGGGTTTCGGATGAAACGGCCTTTTTCCTGCTGGGAGAGCTGGTGGAATACTCCTCTACGGCAGCTTTGTTCTCCAGACCCGGGGATAAGCGGACGGAAATGTATGTGACGGGACGTTTCGGATAAAAGTGTCACAGAGAACGGTTGCCGAAAAAGATGACAGCCACCATGCCGGGGCCGGTGTGGGCTCCGATGATGGGGCAGAGCAGCATTTTCGTGATATCAGCCAGGGGATTGGCAGCCTTTACAAGCTGCTCCAGCTCGTCAGCATGCTCGGGGCAGTCTCCGTGGACGATATAGACCCGGTTTCTGCTCTCGTCCCGGGCGGCGGCATATTTGCCTGCCAGCTCTTTTAGGGCCAGCTTGTATCCCCGCTTTTTCTCAAGGGTGATCAGATGTCCCTCACCGTCAATCTTCAGGAGGGGCTTGATGTTCAGTGCAGTGCCCAGAACGGCGGTGGTTGCGGGAATTCTGCCGCCGCGCTTCAGGTACATCAGATCATCCACCATAAACCAGTGTACCACTTCCTGTCTGTGCTCGTTCAGCCAGGCAGCATTTTCGTCGATGGAAAGTCCCGCTGCACGGTTTTCGGCAGCGGCTTCTACTATAAGGCCCATACCTCCGGTGGCGCAGAGGGTGTCAACAGCCACCACTTTCGCCTCGGAATACTCCTCGGCAAGCTCTGCCGCCGCCAGGTTGACGGAGTCGAAGGTTTTGGTCAGACCGCTGGACAGGGACAGGTAGAGGACGGATTTCCCTTCGGCCAGCAGGGGGGCGAAGGTCTCCATATAGGAGTGGGGAGTTATCTGGCTGGTGTGGGTTTCCTTTCCGGCCCTCTGGGCATCATAGAACTTTTTTAAAAAGTCAGGGGTCTCCAGGTTGACACACAGGCGCTCTTCCTCGCCCACAGTATAGTTCATGGCAACAAAGCGGATGTCATATTTATCGATGACGGCAGGGTCAATGTCCGCGGAAGCGTCTGTATAGATCAGATAATCATTCATAGCATATTCTCCTTTTCATTGCCTATCTGGCATCGTCTTCGCCGGTGTCTTCACTGTCGGATTCAGCCTGTTCCGCAGGCGTCTCAGGCAGCGTCATCAGTACCTTTTTGATGCGGTTCTGGTCGATACCCTGTACCTTCAGGTGAATGCCGTTCTCCAGAATAACTTCCTCCTCATCCTCAGGCAGCCGGTTCAGGCTCTCGATAATGATACCGCTGATAGAATCGTAGTCTTCGCTGTCCAGATCGGTGCCAAGCTGGTCATTGATGTCATCCAGCTTCATGCTGCCTTCTACCAGCCAGGTACGCTCGCCTTTTTCCTGGATCAGCTCTTCCTCATCTGCATCGTACTCATCACGGATCTCTCCTACGATTTCCTCCAGAAGATCCTCCAGAGTTATCATTCCCACAGTGGCACCGTATTCATTCAGCACAAAGGTCACGCTTGTGGTTTTTTCCCGAACTTCGATGAGCAGGTCAGCCACCTTTTTAAATTCATATGTATAGTGGGCGTCCCGCAGAATATCAGCAACCCGGAAATGTTCCTGATCCTCGGTGAGAATAAAGTCCTTAATATTGATAAGGCCGATGATATTGTCCTGGTCATCCTGATATACGGGAAGACGTGTGTACATGGATTCGCGGAACACCTGAAGAACCTGCTCGTATGAATCGGTTACGCTGACGGACACCATATTGATTCTGGGAACCATGATGTCCTTGGCAAGAGCGTCGGAAAAGTCAAACACATTGTAGATCATTTCCCGCTCCTCGGACTCGATGATACCGTCCTCGTGACTGACCTCCACGTAGGTGCGCAGTTCCGCCTCGGTCATGGTAGTGGTTTTCTTGTTCGGGTCAATTCCCAGCAGCCGCAGGATAACGCCTGAAAGCTTGTCTAACACGAAGATTATCGGGGTCATAAGCTGCATGAGCCCGTATATGATTCCGCTGTATGTCAGGGAGAGTTTTTCTGAGGAAAACATTGCCCAGGTTTTCGGGACAATTTCGCCGAAAACCAGAATCACAAGGGTCAAAATACCGGTGGCAATGCCAACAGCCAGGCTGACGCGGGCGGCCAGAGTAGTTGCCAGCGCAGAAGCTGACAGGTTCACGATGTTGTTGCCGATCAGGATGGCACTGAGCATTTTGCTGTAATTATCCAGGATCTTGTTGACTCTCGCCGCGCGCTTGTTGCCCTCATCCTCGAGGCTGCGTATACGCACACGGTTCACTGTGGTCAGGGCGGTCTCCGCAGAGGAGAAAAAGCCTGACAGAACGACAAGTACAAACAGTATCACAAGTTGTATGGCACCTGGGGTATCCAAAAAAACCACTCCTTTTTTACATATATTTTATTACATAATATACATGATAGGAAAAGCAGTTGTCAAGTTTGCCGTAATCGCCGCATATTCTTTAATAAAAATTACTGTACGGACATGGAGGAAACCATGGAACAATCGTCTAAGGTCAGCGGGATACCGGTAGTTTTTCTGCTGAAAAGTCTTTTATTTTCTTACATATTGACAGGAGTTTTTCTTGCGCTTTTATCCTTTTTGCTCTATAAGCTGGGATTTGGAGAAAAGGTGGTAGCAATTGCAATCATCGCGATTTATGTGGCCGCCACCTTTTTCGCGGGATTTATGGCAGGGAAAAAGATGCAGAGCCGGAAGTTCCTGTGGGGACTTCTGGAGGGAGCCGCATATTTCCTGATTCTGGCGGTGATTTCCGCTTTTGCAGGGGAGGAAAGCGTCACATTCGGGAAATCCTTTTTTACCACCATGGCGCTCTGCGCGGGCGGCGGTACGCTGGGAGGGATGCTCAGTTGACAGTTTAGCCATGCCATTCATAAATCGCCGGAATATACATTTTCTATGGTGAGTAACAATATTGCCGGCGATTTATTTCATGTCGGGCGTGCGCCCTATAGAATTAATTGCACAATTTGTACTTAGTGAGCAAGCTCCCACATACAAATTGCACAATCAATTCTGCATGGCTTAACTTTTCGCAAAAAAGTATTTTACAAAAGAAAATTTTATGATATACTAGGTGTGCTTGTTAATTCGTAAGGAATGAAGGATAAGGAGGCAAGTATCATGAAGCACATTAAGACTTTGACAACAAGGAATCTGAAGGAGTCCATGAAGAAAGGCGGCTGCGGCGAGTGCCAGACTTCCTGCCAGTCTGCATGTAAGACATCCTGTACAGTGGGAAATCAGAGCTGTGAGAAGATTAAATAATTGACAGTGAGATTAATTGACCGGGGCAAGCAGCGATTCATGTCGCTGCTTGCTCTTTGTGGAAAGGAAATACATCTGTGATACATCAGTATAAGAGTAACGGGTACAATATTATAATGGACGTGAACAGCGGTTCCGTTCATGTGGTGGACGATATTGTCTATGATATGATTCCGCTGGTGGAGCCTCTGGTAAACGAGGGAATCAAGAACGCGGACACCATCAAGGCGGCAGTTTTGAACCTTGCAAACATTCCTTATCCGGAGGAGGAGATCACCGAAGCGGTGGATGAGGTATTGGAGCTGGAGGCAGCAGGCCAGTTGTTTGCTCCCGATATTTACGAAAATTACGTGTTTGATTTCAAGAACAGGCAGACTGTGGTAAAGGCGTTGTGTCTGCATATCGCCCATGACTGTAATCTGGCCTGCAGATACTGCTTTGCGGAGGAAGGAGAATACCATGGAAGAAGAGCGCTGATGAGCCTTGAGGTGGGAAAAAAGGCGCTGGATTTCCTGGTGGCAAATTCAGGAAACAGAGTCAATCTGGAGGTGGATTTCTTTGGAGGCGAGCCCCTGATGAACTGGCAGGTGGTAAAGGACCTGGTGGAGTACGGCAGAAGCCTGGAGGAGCCTTTCCACAAGAAATTCCGGTTCACCCTGACTACTAACGGTGTACTGTTAAACGATGAGATCATGGAGTTTGCAAACAAAGAGATGGCAAACATTGTCCTCAGTATCGACGGACGGAAGGAAGTCAACGATCAAATGCGTCCTTTTCGGGGCGGACAGGGCAGTTATGACCTGATCGTGCCTAAATTTCAAAAAGTGGCGGAGAGCCGGGGACAGACGGCCTATTATGTGCGGGGCACTTATACCCACAACAATCCGGACTTTGCAGAAGATGTCCTTCATCTGGCCGATTTGGGGTTTAAGCAGATTTCCGTGGAGCCGGTGGTGGCGAAGCCCGAGGATTCATATGCCATTCAGGAAGCGGATGTGTCCGGGCTGAAGAAAGAGTATGACCGGCTGGCAGCGGAGATGATAAAGAGAAAAAAAGAAGGAAGGGGGTTTAATTTCTTCCACTTTATGATAGATTTGGAGGGTGGGCCCTGTGTGGCAAAGCGCCTGTCCGGCTGCGGCTCCGGCACAGAGTACCTTGCGGTGACCCCCTGGGGCGACCTCTACCCCTGTCATCAGTTCGTGGGTAACGAGGATTTTCTCATGGGGAACGTTTATGAAGGTATCACCAGAGAGGACATCAGGGACGAGTTCAAATGCTGTAATGTCTATGCAAAGGATAAGTGCAGGAAGTGCTTTGCAAAGTTCTACTGCAGCGGCGGCTGCGCAGCGAACTCTTATAATTTCCACGGGAACATCAACGATGCCTATGACATAGGCTGTGAACTGCAGCGGAAGAGAATTGAATGTGCGATCATGCTGAAGGTTTCCGAGATGGACGAGCAGGAAGAAGGCTTATTCCCGGAAAGTGAATGATATAAAATGATAGATATAAAGTGAAAGACAGAAAGGACGAAAGAATTATGAAAAAGAACAAAGCCATTGTGATACTGCTTTGTATTGTGCTGCTTCTGGCGGGAGTGACCTATGTCGACGTGTTCGGCGTCAATGCGGCCGGGGACGGCAGTGCATCCACGATCAAGCTGGGCCTTGACCTTGCGGGCGGTGTCAGCATCACCTATCAGGTAGTGGGGGATGAATCTCCCAGCTCCACCGATATGGCGGACACCATCGCGAAGCTTCAGAAGCGTGTGGAGCAATACAGCACGGAGGCCATTGTGTATCAGGAGGGGTCTGACAGAATTAACATTGAGATACCCGGTGTCAGAGATGCTAATGCCATCCTGCAGGAGCTGGGAAGGCCCGGAGCGTTGTATTTTATTGCACAGAGAGATCCTCAGGGAAACACCAATTATGCAAGACAGGCAGACGGCACTTATGTGATGTACAAGACCATTGACGAGCTGCTGGCGGATGGTTCTATCCTTGTGACAGGCACCGATGTAAAGGATGCCCAGGCAGGCAGCACGCGCGACCAGCAGCTGGGTAACGTGGAATATGCAGTGCTTCTGACCATGACCGACGAGGGCAGAGAGAAATTTGCAGAGGCCACCCGGAATGCACTAAGCAGGGGTGAATCTCTTGGTATTTATTATGACGGCAGCATTATCAGCGCCCCCGGCGTCTCTGTGGTCATTACGGACGGCAGTGCCAGGATTTCCCCTATGGAGTCCTATGAGAAAGCTGAAAACCTGGCTTCTACCATTCGCATCGGCGGTCTGAAGCTGGAACTGGAGGAGCTGCATTCCAAGGTGGTGGGTGCCCAGCTGGGCATGGATGCCATTTCCACAAGCCTGACGGCCGGATTCATCGGCTTGTGCCTTGTGGCTCTGTTTATGATCGTTATGTACAGGATTCCCGGTCTTGGGTCTGCCATCGCGCTGCTGGCCTATACAGCGCTGGTAGTACTGCTGCTGAAGGGCTTTGACATGACCCTGACCCTGTCCGGTATTGCGGGCATTATACTGTCCATCGGTATGGCGGTGGACGCCAACGTTATCATCTTTGCACGTATCCGGGAGGAGCTTGCCACCGGCAAGACAGTACACAATGCTGTCAAGATTGGTTTTGACAAGGCTCTGTCCGCTATTGTGGACGGCAATATCACCACGCTGCTGGCAGCAGGGGTACTGCTGCTCTTAGGGCCCGGTTCCGTGAAGGGGTTTGCTCAGACCCTTGCACTTGGTATTGTGGTTTCCATGTTTACGGCCCTGGTGGTGACAAGATATATTTTGTATGCATTTTACGCTATCGGCCTGAAGAGTGAAAAGCTCTACGGTGTCGGTAAGGAGCATAAGACGCTGGATGTCCTCTCCAAAAAGGGTATCTTTTTTGTCATCTCCCTGGCATTGATCGTAGCGGGCTTTGTGGTTATGGGCGTGAGCAAGGTAAAGACGGGAGACGCTCTGAATTACAGCCTTGAGTTCAAAGGCGGAACTCAGACTACGGTAATGTTTAACGAGAAAATAGATCTGGAAACGGCCAATGAAAAGATCGTACCCCGCATTGAGAGCATTACAGGAAGCTCTGTACAGATTCAGACTGTGCAGGATTCCAACGAGGTCATCTTCAAGACCAACAATTTGACTGTGGAGCAGAGAGAGGCTGTCAACCAGATGCTTATAAGTGACTGGGGCATTGAGGAAAAGCAGATCACCTCTGAGACCATCAGTTCCACCATAAGCAATGAGATGAAATCTGACACCGTTATCGCGGTGGTGGTGGCAATCGTCTGCATGCTGATTTATATCAGGATCAGGTTCAAGGACCTCCGTTTTGGTCTCAGCAGCATCATAGCCCTGCTTCACGATGTGCTGGTGGTGCTGGCTTTCTATGCGGTGGCAAAGGTGTCCGTCAGCAATACCTTTGTGGCGTGCATGCTTACCATCGTGGGTTATTCCATCAATGCAACCATTGTCATTTTTGACCGTATCCGTGAGAATATGGCGGTGATGTCTGCTAAGGATGATCTGAAGGACATTGTGAACAGGAGTATCACCCAGACCATGTCCAGAAGTATTTTTACCTCATTGACCACCTTCATCATGGTAGCGGTGCTGTATGTTCTGGGTGTAACAAGTATCCGTGACTTTGCATTGCCGCTGATGGTGGGTATTGTCTGCGGCACGTATTCCTCTATCTGCCTGGCAGGCGGCATGTGGTATCTGTTCCGGACGAAGATACAGCCTAAGAAACAATAGTAAAAATATATTCTTTTTTAAGATTTAGATTAGAAAATAGACACACTTTGGACACATTTCCCGGGTAATATGTATTTCAGATAGTTGATGAACTCACTATCTCCCCCTCATAAGAAAAGTGAAAGAGCCTCGGCGAAAGCCGGGGCTCTTTCGCTGAACTGTGGCACAGCAGGATCATGCCGCCACGGTTTTTCTTGTGAAAAAGCAGTCTTTGTGTTACACTGTGTTAATAAAAGTCTGGAGGAGTTCATATGAATTTGAGTGGCCGAAAGCAGAAGCCGGAGGGCAGCCTGTACAGGCATATTTGCGGCGCAGCAGCGGCGCTGTTGTCTTTGGCACTGTTTTTGTCTTTATTTCATGCGGCGCAGGGAAAGCCGAAGGAGCAGGAGGCAGAAATAGTTGTTTTCGGAGACAGTATTATGGGAGAAGTCAGGGACAGGACGGCAGTGCCGGCGCAGCTTGAGACAATGATGGGGCGGCGCGTTTATAACTCCGGGCTTGGCGGTACATGCGCGGCCAGGACGGAGCAGAATACAACGTTGGATTATATTTGGGGTACATTTTCACTGGTGGCGCTGGCAAAGGCGGTGGAGGCGGATGATTTCGGTGTGCAGCAGTCTGTCGTCATGAGGGAGAGTAACACAGAGTATTTTGCGGAGGTGATAGACGAACTGGAAAAGATTGATTTTTCCAAAGTGGATATTTTTCTGATACAGCAGGGATTAAATGATTATCATCTGGGAGTGCCCATCGAAAATCCCGGGAATCCTTTTGATGAGCATACATTTCTCGGGGCGCTGCGGGTGGCTGTAAACTCTTTGAAAAGCAGAAATCCGGAGGCGCGGGTTGTGATCGTGACGCCTCTCTTTACCTGGTATACTGATGAGAGACAGATGACCTGTGAGACAGCGGACTACGGAGGAGGAGTTCTGGAGGATTATGTGAATGCGGAGATTGCTTTCGCTGAAGATATGGGGATTGAAGTTATAGATATGTACCATGATTTTTTTCCTCATGATGAGTGGGAGGACTGGGAACTGTACAGCAGAGATGGAATGCACCCCAATGAA
This sequence comes from uncultured Lachnospiraceae bacterium, assembly GCA_947174665.1. GTDB lineage: Bacteria > Bacillota > Clostridia > Lachnospirales > Lachnospiraceae > Acetatifactor. The sequence continues at coordinate 4,079 of CAMWJV010000086.1, read as the reverse complement.
GCCGGAAGAGAAAAGATTGCCCGGAGGATTGCGGAACATTTAAGACAGGAATAAAATATTTACGGGAAAGGTATGGTTATTGATATGAAATTGGCGGAATTGTTTGAGAAACTGGAATATGAATGTGTACAGGGCAGCATGGACAGAGAGATCAGTGCGGTAGTGAATGACTCCCGCAGGGTAGTTCCGGGCAGCCTTTTTATTTGCATAGAGGGAGCAAATTTTGATGGGCACAGATTTGCAGCCGAGGTGGTGGAGAAGGGAGCCGGTGCGCTTCTGATTTCCAAAGAAATTGATGTAAGTGCTGCTGAGAAGGATGTCACCGTCATCAAGGTAGAGAATACCAGATATGCCATGGCATTTGTCTCTGCGGCGTGGTTCGGGCATCCTGCAGAGAAGCTGAAGACCATTGGAATCACCGGCACCAAGGGCAAGACCACCACCACATATCTGGTGCGCTCCATTCTTCAGAATGCCGGAATCAAATGCGGACTGATCGGCACCATTGAGACTATCATCGGCGACGAGGCGAAACATGCGGATAACACAACGCCTGAGTCCTACATTCTGCAGGAGACCTTTGCAAAGATGGTGGATGCGGGTATGGAGGCTGTGGTGATGGAGGTGTCATCCCAGGCGCTGATGCTGCACAGAACCCAGGGATTTATTTTTGACTACGGTATCTTTACCAATCTGGAGGCAGATCATATCGGACCCACTGAGCATGCCAGTTTTGAAGAGTACATGGCATGTAAGAGCATGTTGTTCAGGCAGTGCAGAGTGGGGATTGTCAACGGGGATGACGTTCATGTTGAAAGCATTGTGAAGGGGCATACCTGCGAACTGGAAACCTATGGACTGGGAGAGGGCAATATGCTGCAGGCCACAGGCATCAGGCGGGTCTACATGCCCGGTGCCCTGGGTGTGGACTTCAGTACAAAAGGGCTTATAGAACTGGACGTAAAGGTTCCCATGCCGGGAAAATTCAGCGTCTATAACGCACTGTGTGCAATTTCCATCTGCCGCCATTTTCAGGTCAATGAGGCGGTAATCTGCAGAGCGCTGCTGGGGGCCAGAGTGAAGGGACGCATTGAGAAGGTGGAGGTTTCAGACAAATTTATTGTTCTCATAGACTATGCACATAACGCTATGGCACTTGAGAGCCTTCTGACTACGCTGCAGGAGTATCATCCCCACCGCCTTGTCTGTCTGTTTGGCTGCGGGGGCAATCGGGCGAAAATGCGCAGATTTGAAATGGGTGAGGTCAGCGGAAGGCTGGCCGATCTCTCGATCATTACCTCAGACAATCCCAGGTTTGAGGAACCCCAGAGCATTATTGAGGACATCAAAACAGGAATCGGCAGGACAGACGGAGCTTTTGTGGAGATATGCGACAGGCGGGAGGCCATTGCATTTTGTCTTTCTCATGCTGAGGAGGGAGACATTATTGTTCTGGCAGGCAAGGGCCATGAGGACTATCAGGAAATAAAGGGGGAGAAATACCCCATGGACGAAAGAGTCATTATCAGGGAATTGCTGGAGGGCGGCCTGCAGCACATTTGAGGAGACAAAAGTGACGGAGCTGTATGCGGACATCATTGTGGATGTATCACATGAAAAACTGGATAGACCTTTCCAGTACCGGGTGCCGGAGCGGCTGCGCGGTACCCTGGAGGCCGGAATGTGTGTTGAGGTTCCCTTCGGAAACGGCAACAGACGGATGAAGGGATACGTCATCGGCATGGGGGAGGAGTGTAAGTTTGACCCCGGTCGAACGAAAGACATTCTGGGCATTGTGCAGAATGGCGTGGGGGTGGAGGACAGGATGATCGCCCTCGCCGGTTGGATACGCAAGAATTACGGATCCACCATGATACAGGCGCTGAAGACGGTACTGCCCGCAAAGCAGTCCGTAAAGAAGCTGGAGCATCGCACGGTGCAGCGCATTATGGGAAAAGAGGAGATCATATCCCTGCTGGGGGAGAGCCGGCGAAAAAAGCAGGTTGCCAGGGAAAGGCTGCTGCAGGAGCTGGTGGAGCAGGAGACCATTCCCTACGAGTGGGTAACAGGGAAGCTGGGCGTATCCGCCCAGACGGTGAGAAGCCTGGAAAAGTCGGGGGCAGTGCGGGTGGTAAGCAGGATGAGTCTGCGGAATCCGGTAAACCTTGGCGGCGCCTCTTCCGGCTTGAAGCCGGAGGAGTCAGAGAGACAAAGGGACGATGGCAGGATGATGCTGAGTCCGGCTCAGCAGCGTATCATCCGGGATGTCATGGCGGATTTTGACGCCGGAAAGCCGGGAACCTATCTGATTCACGGCATTACGGGGAGCGGCAAGACAGAAGTCTATCTGCAGATTATAGCGGAGACGATAAAACGGGGAAGACAGGCCATCATGCTGATCCCGGAGATTGCATTGACCTATCAGACGCTGCTGCGTTTTTACAGACGGTTTGGCGACAGGGTCAGTGTTATGAATTCAACCCTGTCGCCCGGAGAGAAATATGATCAGTGCCAGAGGGCGAAAAACGGCGAAATAGATGTGATCATCGGCCCCAGATCCGCGTTGTTCACCCCTTTTCCCAATCTGGGGGTCATCGTTATGGACGAGGAGCACGAGGGCAGCTATAAGAGTGAATCGGCACCCAAGTATCACGCCAGGGAGACGGCGGAGGAGGTGGCCAGGCTGCATGGAGCCGGGCTGGTGCTGGGCTCTGCCACGCCTTCTCTGGAAGCGTATTTTCGGACGCAGACGGGGGAGTATAAACTGTTTCAGCTGAAGGAGAGACTGACAGGGGGGCATCTGCCAACTGTATATACTGTGGATCTGCGTCAGGAGCTGAGGGAGGGAAACCGTTCTATTTTCAGCGTAAAGCTGCAGGAGCTTCTGGCCGACAGACTGCAGAAAAAAGAGCAGAGTATTCTGTTTTTAAACAGGAGAGGCTATGCGGGATTTATTTCCTGCAGGTCATGCGGCCATGTGATGAAGTGTCCTCACTGTGACGTGTCTCTCTCGGAGCATAAAAACGGCAGGCTCATATGCCATTACTGCGGTTACAGTGAGCCTAAGGTCAGTCTGTGTCCCAAATGCGGCTCCAGATATATCAGCGGCTTTAAGGCGGGAACGCAGCAGATAGAAGAGAAGCTGCAGGCCATGTTTCCCGGAGTGCGAACCCTGCGAATGGATGGGGACACCACGAAGACAAAGGGCAGCTATGAAGAAATTCTTTCAGCCTTTGCCAACCGGGAGGCAGATGTGCTCATCGGCACGCAGATGATAGTGAAGGGACACGATTTTCCGGGAGTAACCCTGGTGGGAGTGCTGGCGGCGGATCTTTCTTTAAGCGCAGGCGACTACCGGGCAGGGGAGCGAACCTTTCAGCTGCTGACCCAGGCGGTGGGCAGAGCAGGACGGGGCAGGCTTCCCGGGGAGGCGGTCATTCAGACCTACCAGCCGGAACATTATGCCATAGTCTGTGCGGCAGATCAGGATTATGAGAATTTTTATCGGGAGGAGATCCTGTACAGGGAGCTGGGAGATTATCCGCCCGCTGCGCATATGCTGGCGGTACAGATTTTTGCCAGGGAGGAGGGGCGTGCCGTGGAACTGGCGGAATCCCTGGCGGAGCTGGTCAGGACAAAATACGGTATTACTCGAAATGGAACAGAAGATTCGGGAGAATCCGTCCGGGTCATCGGGCCTGCGCCTGCGGCAATCGGAAGAATTAATGATATTTTTAGATTTGTGTTCTATGTGAAATCATCAAAATATGGTAAACTGGTAGAGATAAAGGATTTGCTGGAGGAAAACATTGAAAAGCGACAGCTTCGGACAGAGGCGGTGCAGTTTGATTTTGCAGTATAACAATCAGGAAAGGTGTGGGTATTCAAGTGGCAATCAGAAACATACGTGAAATCGGAGACGAGGTACTTACCAAAAAGTGTAAGGAAGTGACGGAAATGACGCCCCGGATCAGGGAATTGATCGAGGACATGCTGGAGACCATGTATGAGGCAAACGGCGTGGGCCTGGCGGCGCCGCAGGTGGGGATTTTAAAGAGAATTGTGGTCATAGACACCAC
>CAMWJV010000085.1 GCA_947174665.1 uncultured Lachnospiraceae bacterium | reverse complement strand
AACAGCCGTCTCATCATCAAAGTAAATGGCCAATTGATGCTTTTTCGGAAATTTCGTTTTATCTTCAAAATATTTAGGATACGCACCATCCGCAAACACTACCATACAATTCTCGGTATCCATTTCAATCATGCCGCCATGATAGGTGGCATTCATAACAGTCTGTCCTTCCAATAAGTCTCCATAGCTCTTAATATCACCATGAAAAAACGCAAAACTGTGAGGTGTATGTAATACTTCAATATAACTTATTATTTTTCCTGTCAGGTTCTTCTCTATCTGGCTGGATATTGTATAGCTTTCCGGTAACTCTAACATGATGTCTGCACCCTCATGCCCGCCTCCGGCGGGTAGTATGTAATTTCTTACGGATATTATATCAAATAAATCCTGACACCCCCTGTCAGGATTTATTCTTTTCGTATAATTTATTTCTGCTGATACGGATTTCCCGCATTTCTTTTCAAGTCCCGTATTCATTTATTATCCTGTTCAGGGATGCTGATTCTCTGGGAAAGTCTTCCGCCGCCCGGGTGTTCCTCACGCATGCGCCGGCCCGTCTCCTGCACTGCCTCATAAAATCCCCGCGCCGACAGCCTGACAGCTCCTTCCCCCCAGATGATCATCTGTTCCAGAGCATCTGAGGTAGCCACTGTCACATGATGCTTTTTCCCGATCTTATGAACTGTTTTCTCAATATACTGGTCCGCTGTCTCTGCCTCTTTTGTGTACACCACATAGATATTATGGTACTTCTGCACAGAGCCCGGATTCCCTTTGACCTTGTAGGCATCGTAGACCAGAATCAGCGTTGCTCCGTTATAACCTTGAAAATTGCAGCATATGTCCATCAGCCTGTCCCTGGCGCTGTCGATATTCACTTCCGCCAGACTCCGCAGGTCTTCCCACGCAAAAATAATATTGTACCCATCCACAAGAAAATATTCATCTTGCTTCTCCGCTGAGCGCTTCCCTGATCCATATTTTTCTCTGTCTCCACAGGCCCCTTCCCCGGAGGAATCCCCCGCTTCTCTGTTACCCTGCACGCTTCCGTCCCTGTCCGAAGATTCTCCGTCTGATTGCTCTTTTACCATGCCGCCGGTATTCCTCTGATGATACCGGTAAGGCGCATAGGACTGCACGCTCTTCCCATAGGTGCGCTGAAAAATCTCCTCAATCTCCTCCTGGGTGATATAGTCGGAGCGCTCCGGACTTCTGTACCCGGGACGGCTCTGCCCGGGATACCCCGGTCCGACGCCCCGCGCCCGGCCGGTATCGCTCAAATCCCGCTCTCCCCCCAAATCTCCGTTTCCCGCCTGCTCGGGGCTCCACCCGCTCTCCACATGCGCGTAGGCCGGCACCTCCTCCCAGCCCACCAGAAAGCCTGCTCCATGGGCACAGAATACGGAAGCAGACGGATTCTCCGTGTCAGCCTCCGGATCGTAACCGATCTCTTCGATTACCTCCTCCGCATTGTGACACGGCTCGTATCCTTTCAGCACACAGGCCAGCCTGCCTCTCCCCTTTGTGTAGGCGTTGACCTCCCTCTGATAGTCCCGCATAGCAGATACCGGAGCACTTCCGGTGAGGACAGCAGTCTCCCCTTCCGTCACAGGAGGCTCAAAGCTGCCGCACATCCGCTGAATGTCGGACATGGCGCGCCCCAGTTGTTCCAGCGGCACCTCCAGGGTAAAGGAAAATACCGGCTCCAGCAGGACGCTCTCACACTGCATCAGTCCCTGCCGCAGGGCCCTGTATGTAGCCTGTCTGAAATCTCCGCCCTCCGTGTGCTTTAAATGCGCTCTTCCTGCCAGCAGGGTAATTTTCATATCCGTTATGGGTGAGCCGGTCAACACCCCAAGATGAGTCTTTTCCTCAAGATGGGTGAGCACCAGCCGCTGCCAGTTCCTGTCCAGCTCATCCTCACTGCAGCTGGCGGCAAACTCCAGCCCGCCGCCCGGCTCCCCCGGTTCCAGCAGGAGATGAACTTCCGCATAGTGACGCAGAGGTTCAAAATGCCCGATTCCCTCCGCCGGTGAAGCGATGGTCTCCTTGTACAGCAGCCGCCCGCTGTCAAATTCCACCTCCATGCCGAAACGCTCCTTTATCAGACTCTTCAATATTTCTGTCTGCACCTCGCCCATGACCTGAAGATGAATCTCGCGTATGCTTTCCCGCCAGGCCACATGAAGCTCCGGCGTCTCCTCCTCCAGACTCCGCATCTGTCCAAGCGCCCTCACCACATCCGTCCCCTCCGGCAGCACCAGCCGATAAGTCAGAACCGGCTCCAGAACCGGCTGCCCGCTTATGCCCTCACAGCCAAGCCCCTGCCCCGCAAAAGTTCGGCTTAATCCTGCCACCGCACAGATACCTCCTGCTTCCACCCGGTCCACTGCCTGGAATCCTCCGCCGCCGTATATCCTCAGGGCATCCGCTTTTTCCTCCCAGATGTCATTCTGCTTCACCGCACTGGCACCGTTACTCACCGGCATCTTGACCCGAAGTTCTCCGCCGGTCACCTTCAGATGAGTCAGCCGGTTTCCTGCGGCATCCCTGGATATTTTATAAACTCTTGCCCCGAACTCCTCCGGGTATTCCTTTACCGACATAAAACGACGCAGCCCATCCAGAAGTTCCTCCACCCCCTCAAGATGCAGGGCCGACCCGAAATAACAGGGGAACACCTGCCGCCCTGCCACCGCCCGGGCAATGGATTCGTCGCTCATCATCCCCGTCTCCAGGTACTCCTCCATCAGTTCCTCGCTACACACGGCGAGTTCTTCTCGCCGGGCGAGTTCTTCCCGCCGGGCGAGTTCTTCCCGCCCTGCTACGTCTTCCTCCTGCGCAAAAGCCTCTCCCCGAGGGGCAACTTCTCCCTGGGGAGTCCCTTCTCCCTGAGGAATCCCTTCTCCCTGGGGAATCCCTTCTCCCCATGAGACCGTCCCGCTCGACAGCCGAACATTCCTTCCATCCGGCTGTTCCATCACGCTGCTAAACTCCACACACTCGCTGCCCAGCCGGTTCTGAAGCTCCCTCATCAGTGCCTGCCTGTCCGTTCCCGGCTGGTCCATTTTGTTGATAAACAGGAAGACGGGAATCTCATACCGCTTCAACAGTCTCCACAGCGTTTCCGTATGACCCTGTATGCCGTCAGAACCACTGACCACCAGCAGGCAGTAATCCAAAACCTGCAGGGTTCTCTCTGTCTCCGCCGAAAAATCCACATGCCCAGGGGTATCCAGCAGCACAATATCCAATCCTTTCCATGACAGGTTCGCCTGTTTGGAAAAAATGGTAATTCCCCTTTCTCTCTCCAGGGCAAAATTGTCCAGGAAAGCGTCTCCGTGGTCCACTCTGCCCAGTTTTCGCAGTACTCCCGCGGTATAAAGCAGTCCCTCTGAAAGAGTGGTCTTTCCCGCATCCACATGAGCAAGAATACCGATGACCGTCCTCGATCCCTGCATATTCCTTACATTCCTTTCCTCTATTGTCAATGTTAAAGCATTTACTATGAAAGTCCCGGACAGCGGCTGAACGGATGGACAAGCTTGTTTGCACAGATGTTCAGACATTGGACGGGCAAGCCGGTATGAGCAAGAAGAGCGCCGGCTCGGATTGCAAATAGCGGCGGTGATTGCAAGAGTGTGTCAACGCGAAGCAATCGACTTCCATGTGTAATGGAGTTCAGTTTAAATACGGAACGGCCCCGGCAGACAATTACTCCTTGACAACAATGTGAAATCCCCGTATAGTAATAAAAAATACATAAACGCTAGGGGAGCACATCGCTGAGATTGAGACGGTATTGTCCGTTTCTAACCCTCACTACATGATCCGGTTAATACCGGCGTATGGAAGCAAAGCAGTAAGGCCATGCAGCCTTGCTGTACCCGCAGATCTGCGGGGCCGATGTCCCCTCCTTAGCCAACATAAGGAGGATTTTTTATGCGTAACTCTAAAACTCAGATCATGGTGGAAGGTGCCGTTATGGTTGCCCTCGCCACCGCACTCAGCTTCATTTCAATCATCCAGCTGCCCTGGGGCGGCACCGTAACCCTGCTGTCTATGCTCCCCTGCGCCATCTTCTCCATCCGCAGAGGCGTAAAAGCCGGATTTGCGGCATCCTTTCTGTATGCCCTGATTCAGTTTGCTCAGGGAGCCATGAAAGGACTTTTCGGCTGGGGGCTGACTCCCGTCATGCTCACAGCCTGTATTTTCCTGGATTATATCGGGGCCTTTTTCGTGCTGGGAATTGCCGGCCTCTTCCGGAAAAAGAATTTCTCCGGCTGGGTGGGCGGCATTACTCTGGCCGTAAGCCTGCGCTTCCTCTTCCACTTTTTGAGCGGTGTGGTCATCTGGCACAGCGCCGGTGAATTGTGGAACGGTTTTTCCACGGATAACACCTGCCTTTACAGCTTCCTCTATAATGGCTGCTATATGCTCCCGGAGCTTATCCTGACTCTGGCAGGAGCGGCTGCCCTGCTGAAGGTTCCCCAGACAAAAAGGCTGATCATCTTACCGGAATGAATGATGTACAAATTACTATGTACCAGTATAACATGAAATAGCCCTGACTGGAAACAAAAAAGACGCATGATCACACACGTCTTTTTTGTTTCCGTTACAGATTCATAAAAGTTCTAAAAACTAAGCAATTTGTTCTATGCGGCTTTTCTTACATAAAGGATATGCTGCAATAAAAGGTTCGATTCTTTTTTTCATCTCGACAAAAGAGCTGCCATAAAAATACAGAGCAGTGTGCGTAGGTCCTTCCCAATAACTATACATTCGTCCTATTTCTTCCATGGCCAGTTCCATTTGCTCTATCACATAATTTATGTCACAAGTTTTATAGACATCCTCCGGCAAATCAGATCCGTTAGAATAATATGCCAATCCTTCTAATGTTCCCACTTCAATCTCCGGCTGAATACCCTGCAGAACCGATCCTTTCGGAATACCCATACTGTTAAGCAGACCTGATAGCCATTTTACGCTGTCAGGATTATCATTTGCCAGATGAATTTCTATATCACAGTACATGATTTCTCCATCTGAGTTTTGAGCCGTTCCGCCCCCGGTTACCTCTCCCAGCTGCTCTTTCTCCAGTATCTCCTGTAAAACATCTTCCAACTCATGTCTGTGTTTCGGCTGAAATCGTGCATTCAATTTTAATGTCAAATCCATATAACCGCCTCCTCGTCAATCTTCTGATTTGCATGCTCTAAATACAGTTCATCAGCCACTTTGTGCCTGTCAAAGCGTTCACTTCGATCAGCTTTATATATTCATCCCTCGGATCCTCGCCCGTATACGCGCATTTCATTGCAATCGCACGGATAGAATCTCCGAAACGCGGGTACTTCGCGCCTATGTCGAAAAGTTGATTTAACGTTATCTTTACCGGCCGGGAATCCAATATCCCGTTAAATACGGTCTCTGCTGTATTAATCTTAAAATCCTTCACATACATATCGCGCCACTCTTCAAAGTCATATCCCCGCTTCTGCCTGCCGATCATGTACCAATTGCTGTCGGGATACGGAGTGCGAAGTTGTTTATACTTGTAGCCAAATACTCTCATAGACCCATTCCTCTTATATATGGTTTGGAAATATTCTGCATCTATTTCATTATATCATAAAATTGAATTCTTACCACCTGTAAAAAAGTATCATCCATACTGCTCCAGGTGAAAGGAGTACAGTATCCTCTCCTTCACCGGCTTCTCCGTGAGTTTCGAAAGAGCCTGACTGTAGTAATCCAGCTGGGTCTCATAACGGTTCCATAGTTCTTTCAGGGAAGAAACAGCGTCCGTCTTATAATCCAGAAGGACAATTCCGTCCTCCTCCTCAAAAAATACGTCTATGATTCCCTGGATCAGCACACTCTCAGAATCCGGAAACTCCTGTCCCAGCTTAGACGCGCTGACACTCATGACAAAAGGCTGTTCCCGGCAGAGTCTGCCGTCTCTCTCCGCTCTCCACATTCGGTATGCCAGCTCCGACTGCAGAAAACGGAGTATTTTTTTCTCGTTCACCGCCTCGGAATACTCTGCCTTAAGCCGCCCGCTCTCCACTTCCTCTTTTAAAAACTTTCTCAGATTCTCCGCCGAATAAGCCGACTTTTGTCTGGCTTTGTAATCCTGATAGTTTTCAAAATCGTCTATACTCCTGTTGTCCTCCGAACGCAGAATGCGTCCGAAATCCAGCAGTTCCATAACCCTGTGGTATGCGTTACCTCTGACCGTGCCGCTGACCTTCTCCTCCTGCCTGCGGAAGGCCGGAATGTAGGGCTGTATTTCTTTCTCCTCAAAGGTATGGTATGCCTCTTCATCCTTGTCCGCCATGGCGGCAATTTTCAGTTCGGATACCGTAGTCTTGGTATATAGCCCTGCAAGATTTTCAAAGGGATACCTGTCATCCAGACGCTTCCGAAGGTTCTCCAGCGCTTCCGCGTCCGCATAATCTCCGGCCCGTTCCAGCCGTCTTGCCCTGTCTCCCAGCTCCAGTTGTTCCTTCAGGTCTCCTGCGGCAAACTCCTCTCCTCCAAAAACAGTAACCCTGATGCAGGTGTTACCGACGATGGGCATCAGAAAATCCAGATAGCTTCCGCTCTCTATAAAGTCCGGATACAGCAGGCTTTCGCTTCCGCTTTCCTTTAACATCTCCCATTTTTCTGCCGCGTTCTCCATGGAAGCTGTCAGGATCAACTTCTCTCTGGCACGGGTCATGGCAACGTAAAAAACACGCAGTTCCTCTGCCAGACCTTCCTCCCTGGACTTCCGTGCCAGTACATTCCTGCGCAGTGTCTTGTTTTTAATGCGCTTTCCGGGATTCACATAATCCGTGGCAAGTCCCAAATCCATATCCAGAATCAGGGAGCGGTTCACGTCCTGCATGTTAAAGCGCTTGCCCAGTCCCGCCACAAAGGTAATCGGAAACTCCAGACCTTTGCTCTTATGGATACTCATGATCCGCACCACATTGGCATTCTCATCCAATAGCTCCGCTTCACCGTAGTCCACATCATATTTTTCCAGCTGCTCCATGTAGCGGATAAAGTGGAAAAGCCCAAAGTAGCTGGTCTTTTCAAAATCCGATGCCCTGGTCAGCAGCATCTCCACATTTGCCCGCCGCTTTCCGCCCGCAGGCAGCGCCGTCACATAATTCAGATAGTCATAGTCCGTTATCAGTTCAGTCAGAAGTTCCCGTACCGGCATATATACGGTGCAACGCCGATACTCACTTATTTTAAGGAGGAACTCCGCCGTCTTATTCCGCAATTCTCCGGGCTCCCGTGACTGCGCATCCTCTGACCCAACTTCTTCCTCAATCCCGGTCTCCTCCGGTTCCCCGGCCGCAAACCTCTCCGCCGCCTCATATAGAGTGCCCGTTCTGCTCCCGCTTCGAATCAGCGCAATCTCTTCCTCGGTAAACCCGCCGAAAACGGACTTCATCACCCCAAAGAACGGAATATCCTGACGGGGGTTGTCCAACACCCGCAAAAGCTGCAGAAGCTCCTGCACCTCTGTTGCCCCGAAGTAGCCGGTCTTGGATGTAATATAAACCGGTATGCCTTCTTCCTCCAGCACTGCCTTAAATTCCTCATCCCAGCCGCTGGTGGCCCGAAGCAGTATAACCATGTCTGAGTATTCCGCGGGACGCAGATCGCCGGATGCCCTGTCAGTCACCTTGAAACCGGCGCGCAGCTCCTTAATCTTTGCCGCTATCGCTCTGGCCTCTGCCTGCCTGGCGTTCAGCTCCGCATCCTCAGACGGCTTCTCCACTAAAAGAAGTTCGCTCTCGTTTCCCGTATTCTCCGGATATATCGCTCCCGGATACAGCGCCGCCCTGTCATCATAGGCAAGTCCTCCTGTCTGCTCATTCATGAGCCGCGAGAACACATCATTCACCGCCTCCACCACCTGAACGCGGCTGCGGAAATTTCTCGTCAGATCAATTCTCTGCCGATTCCCGGCTTCTGTGGTATAAGTATGGTATTTCTCCAGGAAGAGCTCCGGTCTTGCCAGACGAAATTTGTAAATACTTTGTTTTACGTCCCCCACCATAAACCGGTTGAAATGACCGTCCTCTTCACCCGAGATTGCTCCCAGCAGAATTTCCTGTACCAGATTGCTGTCCTGATATTCGTCTATGAGAATTTCCGCAAAATGCTGGCGGTACTCCAGCGCCACCCGGCTGGGCCTTGCCATACCATTCTCCCTCTCCATGAGAATATCCAGGGCAAAATGCTCCATATCCGTAAAATCAACAACCTTCTTCTCCTGCTTTTTCTCCGCCATCCTTTTCCTGAAGTCCAGCACCAGGTCGATCAATGTGCAGACCGGTTCCCGACAGCTTGCGGCCTGAGCAGCGGCCAGTTCCAGGGGTGTGGAAAAAAACTTCTCCGACATCCCCTGCATACTCTTTTTCACTTCAGCCCTGAGGTTCGCTGCCAGTTCCCGCTTTCCCCCGCTTACGCTGTCATCCTTTTTGGAGGAAAGCCGCCCGAACTGCACTGCCGGAAGCTTCTCTGCATATTCCGCCAGATTCGTACACTCTCCCAGTCTTTCCAGCTGCTCCAGCTCCCTCTCCACCAGTTCTCCGTACATATAGGGACCGTCCGGCTCAAGGCAGAGCGCCTGCACACACTCCATCTTATGTATCCAGCCCTGCACCATGGCGGCAAGATGTCCTGTCAGATACCTGCCGCAGCTGCTCTCGCACAAAGCTGCGACATCCGCATCTTCATAATCCTCCCGTCTCTCCTCCAGCCATTCCTCCGGCCAGGGAAAACCGGCAGCATAACGGGAAATGTTCAGTATGTGCTGTTCCAGAACGCTCTCTCTTCCTCCCGGACAAAAATACTCCACACAGTACCGAAATGCCTCGCTTCCCGAAGCGTAAGACTCCTCCAGCAGCTCCTTCAGCACATCCTGCTGCATCAGTTTGATCTCTCCCTCATCCGCGATGCGGAAAGCGGGGTCCAGTCCAATCTCATTGAAATGGTTCCTGAGCAGGAACAGGCAAAAGCTGTCAATGGTTGTGATCTGCGCGTTGTGCAGCAGCGCCGCCTGCCTCTGAATATGCTCGGAGTCAGGGCACTGAACCAGCATAGCGGCAATCCCCGCCGCAATGCGTTCCCGCATCTCCGAAGCCGCCGCGTTGGTGAAAGTAACCACCAGCAATCTGTCAATATCCACCGGCCGCTCCCCGTCACAAACCATCTTCACAATTCTCTCCACCAGCACTGCCGTCTTTCCGCTGCCCGCTGCCGCGGACACCAAAATACTACGGTCTCTTAAATCTATAACATTTTGCTGCTCCGGGGTAAATGTTACTGACATATCTTCTCCTCCCGCATCCGCTCCAGCGCCTCCTCGTTCCCCATGCCGGCCAGCTTCCGCTTCTCACAGCCCGGCAGGGAAGTCTCAAAACCGCACACCCGCTTATATGTGCACCAGGTACACGCCTCCTCACTTCCCATCTCATAGGGATTCAGGGAAATTTTTCCGTCCAGTATCTCCCTGCCAATCCCCGCCACTTTTTCGGAAACATAATCAGACACCGTCTTCAGCTCTTCACCGCTTAACAATGAGGAGCGTGCACCGTATGTACCGTCCTTTTTCCGCTCCACGGGAATCACATCTGATTTGCTCCACGTCCCTTCGTCCAGACGCTCCACAATCCCCGGTTCGCTGCTGACTACGCCCCTCATCCGCAGCTGACCTGCTATCTGCTCTTCAATTTCCTCCTCCGTCAGTTCCACCGGAGACTCCACTGTAGGGTCGTCGATGTGATAATACAGAAGCGCCGCGGGAACAATTTCCTTATCCGGATGCTTCTTTGCCTCTACCTCCAGTGCCGCATTCATATACACCACCAACTGCAGCTGCAGCCCGTAATACAGGGCTGCAAGGTCAAAGTGCCTGTCTCCCGATTTGTAGTCCACCACTTTCACATAAACCTTTTCATCATCCTCCGCTACGTCAATACGGTCAATCCGCCCCTGCAGCCGCATCTTCTCTTTCTCCGACAGACTCACATTGACGCTCTTCAGATCATCAGTAAACCGGAAAGAAAGCTCGTAGGCATCCGGCTGAAAGCTGCCCTTTTTCAACTGCCGCTGCAATGTCAGCACTGTCCGGGTCAAAATTCTCCCCATTCTTGTGATGGCATATTCATTTCTGGCGCTGCTGTAAAGCACGGTATCCCCATAGGAAGCAGCATAAAACTCCAGAGCCTCCCGGACTGTTGCTGCCGCAAACTCCTCCGGAAAATCAAACCATGTATAATGCTGCTCCTTCAGCTTTCCGGCAAACAGCTCCAGTACCCCATGATATACATTTCCCATATCCACATTTTCAAAGGAAAATTCCTGTCTCTCCTGCAGGCTCAGGCCGTACTGCAGAAAATGCCTGTAGGCACAGGCGGCATAGGTCTCCAGGCGGGAAACACTGTTCTCCAGATACTTCCCGTAAAGGGCTTGCGCCACCACCGCTGAGAGCCCGCTGTCACGATAGCGCCGAAAGGCTGCCGCCCGCAGAAAGTCCCGTTCCCCTGACAGTTTTTCATTATCGAAGGCTCGGTATATGGTGAAAATCTCCCGCTCCTTTTCCTGAGAGAGAACTCCCGCCGCATACTCCCTCAGCCCCGCCGCCAGGTAACCTGCGCCTTCCCTCCCTGTGACAATCTGATCAAGCGGACTGCGCAGTTCCGGATACTCCGTCCGTATGTCCGGGAACAGCTTTTTCACCGTATCTATCAGATATGCCGGACGCATGGATCTTCCTGCACTGTTGACCTTGGAATAAGCCAGATACAGCCTCCCGGAAGGCTTTGTCATATTCAGATACAGATACAGTCTCTGGATGAACATCTGCTGTCTTGGGCTGGGTGCAAGTTCCAGCCGGGACTCCCGCAGAAACTCCCTGTCCATGTCTGAAATGATACCGCCCTTTGAAGCATTCTTAGGTATGTTTCCGTCATTGACGCCCAAAAAGAACAATGCTTTCACCTGCTTTATGCGGGTGCGCTCCATATCTCCCACCACCACCCGGTCCACGTTCTGGGGAATGGTACCCACCTGGATTTCCCCAAAACCGGCCTCCAGAATATCTGCAAATTCCTGCAGGGAAATTTCTTCGTCCCCGAGAAGTTCATAAATCTGCTCAAGAAGCTCCATGATCAGGCGGTAAATCTGAGCATACTCCCTGGCCCTGGAAAGCTGTCCCTGACTTTCGAACTCCGTTTCATATGCAGCCAGCTTCCTCTGCACCTCTGCATGTGTCAGAAAATCATAAAGCTTGTCCACATAATGCCGCACCGGCTCCTGGGGCTCCATGTGCAGCATCTCTATCTGCTCCAGAAAACGTTCCCGCAGATTGTTGAGTTCTGCCAGCTCCTCTTCCTCCTTCATTCCGACTGCCTTATGGGTAAACAGGCGGCTGTAACTGCGGAAGCCCCGAATGCCGGTCTGAATTACATAATTTTCCAGCATGTCAACCTCAGACTGCTCCATATCCGCCAACCCGCTGCGAAGATAGTGGAACACAGCCTCATAAGAAAAATCTTTTAACCAGAGTTCAAGGGCACTCTTTATATACTCCACCATGGGATTCAGTACAATCCCCCTGGTTCTGTCCAGAAAGCAGGGAATTTCCATCTGCGCAAATTCTGTCTCCACATAAGGCGCATAACCCTCCAAATCCCCCGTAATTACAGCAATGTCCCGGTAAGCCAGTCCACTCTCCCGAACCAGATTCCGAATCATCAATCCTGTCTGGTGTACCTCGTCCCGGGGCGTGGTAGTCTCAAAAATGCGGATTTCCTGCTGTTCCTGCAGATACGGCTGAACACTGTACCGAAACAGGTTCCGCTCCAGGTGCCGCAGAGCAGGGGCATCCTTATAGCGATGCCTGTCCCTGAAAACAATGACGCACCTGCCCTTAAGGTTGTCCTCCCAATGCTTTTCCGCCCGGGCATCACCGGGCAGCACATAGGTATCCTGTCCCCGCTGCACGCCTGCCGCCTCCGCCATCCTGCTCAAATCTGCCACAGTCTTTTTACTCAGGTGAAAGAGCTTCTGCTCCCCATCAGGCTCATAGGGATTCTCCTCCTCACCCATAGTCACCGTAACAATGACCTCCCCGCAGAGCCGCATCAGCTCCTGAATCACTCTGTTCTGAATGGGGGTGAATCCGGTAAACCCATCAAACACCACCACACTGCCGGGAAGCAGCCGGGATTTTGAAAGGGAGCGGCAAAGCACATCCAGGGTTTCTTCGGTGGTGATAAAATTTCCCTGTATATACTCCTGAAATCCCCTGTAAAGGGTCTGCAGATCCTTCAGCTTCTGTACCAGCGCCCCCCTCTTTTCGGCAAATTCAATGAGTCCGTTCACATCCTCCACACTGATTCCGTACTGCATAAATTCCGATATGGCGCTCTTTACCTCATGAATATAACCCTGCCTGCACAGGAAACTGCCGAGCACCGGCAATTCTTCCCTTAAGCCCGCCGCGATTTTCTGCAGGACCAGGCTCTTCCCCGTGTCATCCAGCACCGGAGTGTCCTGACCCCCTACTTCCTCCATAATTCGGTGGTTAAGCCGCCCGAAGCTCAGCACATCAATATTCATAATACCGCCCCTGTCACTCAGCAGCACCAGATCCTTCTGGGTCTGCATGGTAAACTGGTCAGGCACAATAATAAGAAAATTCTTTTTGGGGTTTTCCCCTGCCCTGCAAATGATTTCTTCGTAGAGCTGTCGGCTTTTTCCCGCTCCCGAAGGGCCAAATACAAATTTCAGGCTCATGTAAGATTATCCTCTCTCTATGTAAAATCGCCACAGATAATCCGCAGCCTCCTCCGCATAGTCGATACCGATACGTTTGGCGGCGTGAATTTCGGAGGGTATTACCTCGATTCCTTCCGTCACATAAAACAAACTGCTCTCCGTCATGTCCACGTCATTGTCCGCCTTCGTGATGCCCATGGCGATACAGAGTTTGCCCGGTCCGTCCGCAAGATGCTTTCTCAGGGACAATGGCACGGTTTCCACCGCTTCCGCAGTCTCCCCGGTTTCTATGGCCTTTCCGGCTTCCGCTCCCGCCCGCTTCCTCTTCCGGCGCTCCGCAGCTTCTCTGCGCAGCTGTATCATCCTCTCTCCGGATTCCTCATCCGCCGGGATCACACTCCGCAGCAGAACAGCCTGGGGAATCCCCTCAGTCATAGCCGCAATATTCATGCAACTGTACATACCGTAAATCAGATAGACATAGGATGTCCCTCCTGCATGATACATGGGTTCTGTGCGTTCTGTCCGCTTGCCGCCGTAGGTATGGGACCCTTTGTCATTCTCCCCCATGTAACTTTCCACTTCGGTGATGATCCCCCTCACCGTACCGACTTTCGTCTCATGTACCAGTATCTTGCCCAGAAGCTCTTTTGCCACGGTAATGCCATCCCTGGCAAAAAAATCCCGTTTCATTCTGTTATCTCTCGCTCCGCTCACCTATGCCGCCCTCCTCTGCCATAGTCAGTATACTAATATACAGCCGTGAAGGACGTCTCGCTCTCCACAAGGGGAATTTTTTCCGATTCGATGGAATCAATGCAGATATAGTCGCTCCTGTTGATCATGATAAGCATCTGGTCAATAGCCTTCTCAGCTCCCTGAGCCTCCATCACCACAGAACCGTCCCATTCATTTTTCACCCAGCCCGTAATACACATGCCGCGGGCAGCATATTTGGCACGGGTTCTAAATCCCACCCCCTGCACTCTGCCCGTAAATCTAAAACGCTTCCTCACCATCGCTTCTCTCCATACCGAAATATCGCTCCTCTTGTACCGTAATCTCTCTTTTCCATTTTACTCAAAAGCCCCCGAGATGACAACCCAAAAAGCAATTGAAGTATTCTTATGTCCATGGTATGATGATACTTATATTACCCTTCACCGAAATAGCCGGAAATTATGGAGAAACCGATATGCGAAGAAAACTACTGAAAGCAGGTTTGATCATTATCGTGGTATTGCTGTTTTCGGCAGCTGCGCTATATGGCTACTTTAAATTATGTATGGACCCTTATCGGGGAACAGTCAGAAAAATGACACCCTCTCTGAATCTGAATGAGACATTGAGCAAAGAGGACGCTTTGGAGGACCTGGCATATCTCATGGAGTGTCTCAGGGAACGGCATCCGGCCTGGCTGGATGGTTCCGGCAAGGATGTATTGGCAGAAAAGCAATACGAAAAAGAACTGGCGTCAATAAATGATCAGATTTCCGTGCTTGAGCTCTGGCAGTCAGCTTCCAGAATTGCCGCCGCGCTTCATGACGGACATACCTTTATAAACTGGTACGGCAACGAATACCGATACATTGACGACTTTACGGCAATCCGGACATATGGAAGACCTTTGACCATTAATGGAATTCCCTCCGAAGATGTGCTCGCTGCGTACAGGGAAGTATTCTCTTATGAGACAGATTATTATGCCGAAGCCTCGTTTTGGCAAAATGTGATTATCGGTGAAGAAACCCTGCAGTTATGCGGTATAGACACCTCTGACGGCGTGGTGATGAGTTTCAATGTGGACGGAACCGATTCAGAGCTTCATTTTGACTTCGTCACTCTTGATAAAGTAAAGGGCTGGCAGCCAAGTGATATGACCGGCAAATGGGTGACTTATCAGATTGACAGGGAAAACAGCCTGGGGATTTTTACCCTGACTTCCTGTACATGCAATGATGAATACTACAGTGTTCTGGATGACTTTTTCGGGAAAGTTTTCACAGAGGGCATCAAAAATATCGCAGTCGATCTGCGCGGAAACGGCGGCGGAAATTCCTGGGTGGCAAATGAGTTTATCAAATATTTAGATGTGGCAGAATTCCGGGGGTTCGACAGTGCCGTCCGCTATGGCTGCTATCTGGTCAAAAATGAGAATGTAACATACAAAAACCAAAAGAAAAAGCAGGTATTTAACGGAAACCTGTATGTGCTGACAGACACATGGACATACAGTTCGGCAATGGACTTCGCCATGCTTATCGCAGACAACGATTTGGGCATCATCATCGGGCAGCCTTCCGGGAATCTGCCGGACGGCTACGGAGATTGTCTTTCTTTCCAAATGCCGCATTCAGGGCTTGCCATGGGAATCTCATACAAGAAATGGTATCGCGTTGATCAGACAAGGGCTGGCGAGCCACTCATGCCGGACGTACAAACCGCCTCGGAGAAAGCATTGGAAAAAGTATATGAATTGATACAGCATTAAGTCTTACTCTTTTGTAACTGCCTTATCATTTCCTCGGCAAGTCGAAGTTTTTCTTCCGCCTCTTCGGCTCTCTTGCGCTGCTCCTCTGTCTTTTTGCGCTGCTCTTCCGTTTTTCTGCGTTCTTCCTCTGTCTTTTTGCGTTCTTCCTCTGTGATACTGGGCTGTTATTCAGGTTTTCTGCGTTATTCCTCTGTGTTTCCTGTATCTTATACACAGCTCCGAGCCCGCGGGGCGCGGG
>CAMWJV010000084.1 GCA_947174665.1 uncultured Lachnospiraceae bacterium | reverse complement strand
TGCTGTAACTGGTAATCGTATTGCTGCTTTTGCATATGCATAAAAGATTGAAGTTCCCTGTTCTGCCTGTTTGACAGTATATTTTTTATAGCAAGGCTGAGCGTAAGAAAGATGGAATAAACCGCACCTGCTATACTGATTAAAAATACTGCATATGCATCCCAACCGTACATGGCATGATTTTCCTCAAAGAAGACAAATACAAAATTATAGAACATCTGGAATATGCTGCCCTGTAATAAAATCGCAAATTTGTACTTAAATTCTATATCACTTAAGTATACTTCATTTTTTTTAAGAAGCCGTAGGTATACCAGAAGATATACCAGAAATGAGAGCAGATATGCAGGCTCCATCCACCATGTTATATCTGTGTCGGAAATTCCTCCGCCTATTAATACAACCTGTATCAGCATGACGCTAAATGTATCAACAATTCCGGTAAAATACATTAGGATGGCGCTTAATACGAGCAGATGCCAAAAACGATCTTCGAAAAATAAACATATGGCAAGCACACTCCAAAGCATATAGACTATCGGAGAGTTTACATCAAAATATGCATTAAACGCACCTGCAAAGAGCATAATCAGAACAGACCCACCAATATAAAGCCTGTTTTTTCTTGGACTTCTCCTGAATCCAAAATGAATGATAAACAGATATATTAAATAATTTGAAATGTTGTCTACAATATAAATCATATTTCTCTTCGATATTATCACATAGGCCTTTAGATGTCATCTGCTCCTATGCCAAACCCTCCTGAATCAGCCTGTCATACTCCTCCCAGGAAATGTATCTCCCTCCCATGCTCTCCAGATGAGGTGTATGGAACTGACAGTCGATCATCAGCCCCCCCTTCTCCCTCATCAGCCCGGCCAGAAAGATCAGTGCCATTTTGGAACCGTTCTCTTTCTCCGAGAACATGCTCTCCCCGAAAAAGCACCGTCCTATAGATACCCCGTAAAGCCCTCCCGCAAGGCAGCCATCCTCCCACACCTCCAGGCTCATGGCATAACCCTCCCTGTTAAGCCGTCCGTATGCTTCCTCCATCTCGTCAGAAATCCAGGTGCCTTCCCGGAATTCTCTCTTGATCCGGCACCGATGCATGGTATCTGCAAAATCCCGATTGATCATGAAGGAAAACTCATGCTTCTGAATATACTTTTTCATGGATCGGGAAATATGGATTTCTTCCGGGAAAATAACAAACCGCTCTTTAGGGCACCACCACAATATCTCTTCTCCCGGTTCATACCAGGGAAAAATCCCGTGTGTATATGCCAGCAGAAGCCGCTCCACACATAAGTCGCCCCCTACGGCCAGCAGCCCGTCCTCTCTGGCAAGTGTGGGATTGGGAAAGGATATTTCCCCGGGATTTAATCGATAAACAGGCATCAGGGCTCCTCCTTGCTGACTGCGAAGACTTCATCCACACAGGTGAGGCGGCATCTCCCGCCCTCCTTCAACGCTCCGAACAGTATTTCGTCCACCAGAAGAGGCTTGATCTCTCCCTGTATCACTCGCTCAATCTCCCTTGCACCGAATTCTGCGCTGATGCCCTTCTTTTTGATCAGTTTTCTGGACTTTTCATCAGCGGAAAGCTCTATATTTTTTCGCTGAAGCATCTGCCCAAGTTCGCCCAGCTTCTTGTCCACAATCTGTTCGGCCATCCGTTCATCCATACTGTTAAACACCACCGTTTTCGTCAGACGATTGCGGAATTCCGGCTGGAAGATGCGCTTTACCTCCTCCAAAACGGCATCTGTATTCACACTCTCCCCCAAAAAGCCAATCCCCGGCTTTCCGATCCGGCTGGCACCTGCGTTGGACGTCATGATCAGAATGATATTGCGAAAATCCGCCTTCCTGCCCTGGTTGTCCGTCAGGGTGGCATAATCCATCACCTGCAGGAGAATGTTGTAGATATCCGAGTGTGCTTTTTCAATTTCATCCAGCAGAAGAACTGCATGAGGATGCTTTCGGATTTCCTCCGTGAGAAGTCCGCCCTCCTCATACCCCACATAGCCTGCAGGGGCTCCGATCAGCTTTGCCACCGCATGTTTTTCTTCATATTCACTCATATCAAAGCGGACAAGTTCAATGCCCAGTTCCTTAGCAAGACTTTTGGCAATTTCTGTCTTTCCCACGCCGGTAGGCCCCACAAAGAGCAGACTTGCCAAAGGTTTTCCCTCTTCCAAGAGTCCGGCCTTTGAAAATTTTACTGCATTTACCACCTGGGATATAGCCTCGTTTTGGCCGAATATAAGCCTTTGCAGGCGCTCTTCAAGAGTCGCCAGAGCAGCAGTCTCATCACTTTCCACCACCTGTCTGGGAATATGGCAGATCCCGGAGAGCAGCTCGTCAAGCAGCTCCTTGTCCACGGACTGCCGTTCTCCTTCAAGAGGATGCATACGGCGGTAGGCTCCCGCCTCGTCAATCATATCCACCGCTTTATCCGGCAGGAAGCGCTCATTTATATACTTTGCACTCATCTCCACCGCATATTCCAGCGTTCCCTCTTCGTAAGTAACACCGTGAAACTGTTCGTAGCCTGCTTTCAACCCCTCAAGAATATGAACGCAGTCCTGAATGTCCGGTTCCTTGATATCAATATTCTGAAACCTTCGCACCAGGCTTTTGCTTTTCTCGAAATGCTTTTTGTATTCCTCATAGGTGGTGGCGCCGATAAAACGAACCTGTCCCCTCTCCAGATATGGCTTCAGCATATTGGAAATATCAAAGGCTCCGCCGCCCACTGCGCCCGCCCCCACGATATTATGGATTTCATCAATGTAGACAATGGGCCTTTCCTGGCTGCAGATGCCGTCCATGACCTTTTTAAACCGCTGTTCAAAATCTCCCCTGTACTGTGTGCCTGCCAGAAGGCCTCCCAAATCCAGTGAAAATATTTTCGCACCCTGCAGAGGCTCCGGAACCTTTGCCTCCTCCAGCCGCCTTGCAAGGCCGTAGGTGATGGCTGTTTTGCCCACCCCCGGCTCCCCTATGTGGAGAGGATTGTTCTTCTCCTTACGGCAGAGGATCTGCATGGTCCGCTCCAGTTCCTCCTCTCTGCCGATCAGGGGATTAAACTGATCTATCATATCATTCAGACAGACGGCATACTGCTGCCAGTCCGCGTTCTGCCTTTTGCCGCTGTGTCGCTCCTTTTCCTGCCCCGGATCCTTGCCGTTCTCCGGCCAATCGACCCGCTGTCCGTCTCCATCCTGTCCGTCTCTTCCGGCAGTATCGTCATTTCCATAACTTCTGCTGCCGCTGCGGGAACCGTTGCCTGCTGTGCGGACACGTCCCCTTGTGTCACCACCGTCAGTAATCTCCTCATAAAGGATGCCCATCTCCCGGAGAAGCTCGGCCCGTTCCACACCTAAAGTCAGCATATAATAGGCAGCGTAGCTGTCCTCCAGCCCATATATCGCAAACAGGATATGGGAAAGTTCCACTCTGTCCCTGCCGCTGTTCTGCGCCGATTCCATAGCCCGCTCCAGCACATTCTGCATATCCTGAGAAAGCTCGGAATCACTCTCATCGGTTTCGTCTCTGCTTTCCACATAATTTTCAAGGTATGATCTCAAATGGTAGTCCAATTCCCTGATGCTGCCGCCGCAGTTTTCAAATGCACGGGCAAACACTTCATTTTTACAGATCACATACAGCATCAGTTCCGGCACCACAAATTCAAAATGTGCATTTTGTGCAAAAACCACTGTTGTACTGATAATCTCCTCTACCTCTTTCGATATAAGCATATCATTTATCCTCTCTTACACTTCTTCGATGGTCATCCGAAAGGGATAGCCTTCTTCCCTTGCTCTTGCCGTGGCATTTTCAACCTTGCTGGCCGCAATATCCCTGGGATAAGTCCCCACCGAAGCCCTGCCGGTTTCGTGTACCTTCATCATCAGATGAACTGCCTCGATCTCATCCTTATTAAAAAAACTCCGCAAAAGTTCCACCACAAAATCCATGGGTGTAAAATCATCATTATGCATTATAACCCGGTAATGCCGCGGCTCTCTTATATTGATTCCTGTTCTTTCCTTTACCTCACCCTGTACAGACATGTCCTGTTCCTCTCCCTTTCCGCTTCATCTGCCGGTGTCTGCTGCGCTTACGCCGGTGCCCGCTAAGCCTCCGCCGGTCCTACTGAATTTCCCATACCACCGTGACGGTATCTGAGACCTCAATATCATCCGGCTCGATGTCCAGGTCATAGCTTGCGCTCAACGGTGCCATCAGACTGTCCGCTTCCTCTGCCAGCATGGCGCGGCCCATGGGATGAACCTCAAAATTAATCTCTCCCCAGGAATAGTCAATGCTCTGAATTTCCTTCAGTCCCACACCGGCAGCCTGGGTCAGGACAAGCGCCTTTTCCTTTGCGTCCGCAACCGCCTTTCCCAAAAGCTCGTTCTTGGCAGCCTCCTGATCTTTTACGGTATAGCTGATTCTGAATTCCGGATTAACCTGGCAGTGCGCGAGCGCATAGAGAACCCGTCCGAGCCGATCATTATCCGATTCAAACTCCACTTTCATCTGGTGTCTGAATTTATATCCCACCAGTCTCTGTTTAAAAGCATTCATTTCCTTGTATGACTCATATTCCGTGTCTACATTAAAGCTCAGAGTCTTAAGGTCCGATCTCTCAAATCCAAAGACCGCCAAAACCTCCTTTATGCAGTCTGTATCCTGAGAGGAATGCCTGAGTGCTTCGCTGTACTCAGAATATATTCCCTCCAGTGTCATTGTGATTCTTGTCATATCCGGCTTTACCTTTATCTTCCCCTTACCTGTTATACGGATTGTTCTCATATTGCTCATGGTTCGCTCCTCCTGTCGCTTTTATATATAATTGCATCTGCTTATTGGTTAATACGTAAGTCTCGCAATAATTGCAGGGCGACTTTAGTCGCCCTGAGGTACAATTTTGGCTTCGTGGAAAAGGCTGTCTGGACTGTTATGTTAATCCTCATAATGTCCCTTACAAGAAACAATCTCCAACACATCACCATTAATCCTGTACACCAGCCTGTTCACATCATCAATTCTCCGGCTCCAAAACCCACTCATATCTCCCTTTAATGGTTCCGGCATTCCAACACCATCAAAATATCCTCTTTCAATGTCTTTTAGCAACATATTGATACGCCTTAAAGTCTTTTTATCCTGCGTCTGCCAGTAAATGTAGTCCTCCCATGCCTCATCAAACCAAATTTTCTTCATTCATCTACCTCAATAATGTCATGTTCTACACCTTTTCCGGCATTGATCGCTTCCACACCTCTGCGCAAATGTGCCATGTTACTTTCAGAGTAAAACGGATCAACAGACACTTCAAAGGGAATTCTTTTTTCTCTTGTCATCTTCTTCGCAAATATAGTAATTGCAGTAGTCATATTCATTCCAAGTTCCTGACAGGTCTGTTCCATATTTTTCTTCAGTTCTTCATCCATACGAATATTTACCAACGTCTGTGCCATAAAAATACTCCTTTCTTAATCCTAATTATATACTATCACGCAATAAAGACAAATTCAATACATTGTCTTTACGTTATTTTATGTTTTTACTTGAAATATATACACTTTTCTCTTTTCTTGAAAGTATTTTCCTCCTTTTGCGATTTAACGGATATAGGACAGTAAAAAGGAGGACAACATGAAAAGAAAAATCTACAGAAGGATGACTGGCTTTTGCCTGATCATCCTCATGACGCTCAGTTTATGCGCCTGCGGCAAAGGCGTCGGGGAAAGCATGAACGAAAACGAAAGCCTTGCAAAGGAGCACGTCTATAGTTTCCGGGAAGTCACAATGCCGGATTTCGGCGGGAACGAGACAGACATTATTGCTTCCGCCTGCATAGATCGGACAGTTTCCCTGCTTATAAAGGTAACGGACTGGGAAAACTACAACGACAATGATATCCGGGTACTTACTTTTAAGGATGATGACACCGATGCAGATGCCGTTCCTCTGGAAACGATTCCCTGGAATCCCTCCGAAGACGAAAATGACTCCTCAGAATTTTCTTATTATGAAAACTATACCTTCGGAGCAGACAGCCGCATCTATGGGATTCGTAATTACTATTGTGAGGATTCCCAAAGCTCGGAGGAAGATTCCGGCACCACCCTGCACTATCTGTGCTGCTGGGCAATAGACGGAACACTAATACGGGAGTCCCAGCTGGAAAATTTCCCTTCCGATGACGAGTATGTATGGATAAATGACATATCTGTCACCACAGACGGCAGGGCAAACCTGATCCTGATGGGCGATCATGCCTGGCAGATATCAGTGGATGCCCAGGGAAATACATCGGACTGCAGGCTGCTGTCAGATGAGACCTTCCGGACATTCCGAAACAGCGCGGCCACCGTACACCAGGCGGACGGGAGTCTCCTGCTTGTCTGCTATGGTGAGGACAACTGGGAGGAACAATACCTTGTCCCCTACGATCCCGCTACGGATAAACCGGGGGAAATCTGCGAAATGTCCTCCTGCGGCTGGGACGGATATGGTGCGATAGCCGCCGCTCCCGGTTCCGGCATACTGTACAGCAACCGGACAGGCATCTTCTCCTGCACACCGGAAAATGCAGAGAGCACAGAAATGATGAATTTCATAAATTCCGATTTAAATATCAGCAGCTTTAATGCCCTGATAAGCCTGGATGACACTTCCTTTGCCGGCGTGTTCTATGAGGGTTACGGCAGCGGGGCAAGCATGGGCATCTTCACCTATGTGGACCCGGTAGATGTGCCGGACAGGTCTGTGCTTGTGCTGGCAGGCACTTACATAAGCGATAAGGTGATGCAGCGAGTGGTGGAGTTTAACCGCAGTAACGAGCAATACCGCATTGTGGTACGGAACGTGGAGGAATACGATTCCGATGAGACGCTTGCGGCAGGCATTGAGGAAATAACAAACGGCTTCTTTTCAGGGGATATGCCTGACATACTGGTCACAGACGGTCTTCCCATGGAAAACTATGCCGCCAGAGGGCTTCTGGCGGACATCGGGGAATTTATTAAAGGGGACGAAGAACTGTCCCGGACGAATTTTCTGCAGAATGTATTTGATGCTTATTCCATGGACGGAGAGCTGTATTATGTGATCCCCTGTTTCAGCGTGGGCACCATGATCGGCGCATCCTCCACCCTGGGGGAAAGGACCTCCTGGACCTTTGCCGACGCAATGCAGCTTTTGAAAACTCTCCCTGAGGGAACAAACCTGATCCCGGAGGCATGCCGCAGCTCCTTTCTCCGGGCCATGATGACATACTGCGGCAGCGGCTTCATCGACACCGAAACGGCAAAGTGTAACTTTCAATCCCGGAATTTCCTTGATATGATCGAATACGCAAAATCCCTGCCCGAAGAATTGGATGCGGATTCTTATGGGGAAGATTACCGGAGAAATTACGAAATCCAATACCGGGAAGGCAGCACCATCCTTGCGCCCATATCCATCAGCAGCTTCAGCGATGTCAACTACTATGTAAACGGGCTATTCGGGGAGGAAGCATCCTATGTCGGCTTTCCCATGGAGAACGGCAGGGGCTCCTATATCAGGGCAGGTGAAAGTTATGCAATCTCCGCACATTCCGCCTATCCCGAGGGGGCGTGGGAATTTCTCCGATATTACCTGACGGATGAATATCAGACCGGCATTGAAATATATCTGCCGGTGCAACGAAAGTATTTTCTGGAAAACTCCGGATCAGCACTCGGGGCATCCCGCACTTACCACATAGGCGGCGAACTCGTCACGCCGGAACCCATGACCGAAGAACAATTGGCAAAACTGGTTGATTTCATCCTTTCGGTAGACCGACGCTATTATGATAACGACGAAATCTCCAATATCGTGGATGAGGAGATGGGCGGCTTCTTTTCCGGGGATAAGACGGCACAGGAAACAGCAGAAATCATCCAGCGCAGAGCACAAATCTATGTGGACACAAACATGAAGTAGATGTGGTATACTTTGGATGGAACATGAAAAAGGAGAACCTTATGGAAGATACTGAAATCATCTCAATGCTTTTTGCACGCAGGGAATCCGCCCTGGATGAAATCATAAGCCGGTATGGCAGGATGCTGAAGAATTTTGCAGGGCGTATCCTTCCTACGGCGCAGGATGCCGAGGAATGCGTAAACGATGCTCTGCTGGATGTCTGGAACACCATTCCCCCAAAGCGCCCGGCATCGATTGCATCCTATTCCGCCATGCTGACCAGACGGCGGGCTATAGACCGTATACGCCGTCTGACAGCAAAAAAACGCGGGGGCGGTATTTACCTGGTGGCGCTGGACGAACTGGAGGACTGTATCCCGGGAGGCGCTGCATTTGACGAGGATGCTGATGCCCTGCGGAAAGCAATAAACAATTTCCTCGCCGAACTGTCCGCCGAGGACAGGCTGCTCTTCATGGGCCGCTATTTTGCCCTTAAGTCCATTGAAGACCTGGCTGAAAACAGCGGGGTGACAAAGAACACCATAAACATCCGTCTTTCCAGAATGCGGAAGAAACTGAAAGACCAACTGGAGGAAGGGGGCATTTTTATATGAGCAAAAAAGCAAACGAACAACTGCTGGATATGATAGGGGATGTGGATGAGCGCTACATCCACGAATATATAGACGCCATGAATACACAGGCAAGATCGCGCAGCACTAAGCACGTGAAAAAAAGGTTTACCGTCGCACTGGCTGCTGCCATAATTATGCTTTTGGGCACAGTCAGCCTCGCAGCCGCCATCCCTGCTATCGGCCATTTTTTAGCAAATTTCGAAAATGAGAATCGAGTCGGCACACTGAATTTTGACAAAGTTGAAGCGGAGTATGCCGTCCGCATAGATGACACCCAGGAATGCGACGGGGTTGTCGGTACGCTGAACAGCGCCATCTTGGAGAATAAACATCTGCTGTTGAGCTATACCTTTGACTGGAGCGGCCTCGAGGATGCAGCGGACGGCTCTTTCCACACATATTTTCTGCCCTGGTTTTTCTATATTACAGAGGGTGATAACGTAATCTGCCGGTCTGAATATACAATGGGTCTGCATACACAGATTTACTGGGGTAATGCGGAAAATGAGGATGCTGCGGAGATGACTCTGATCTATTGCATTGATCTGAAAGATATAGATGGTAATGATCTTGTGGGAAAGGAACTGACTGTCCGGCTGCTCTATGCGCAAGGTGGGGAAGGGTTCGTCAGCACCTTTACGCCCACCACCTGCTTTACAGACCGGAGCTGGGATATTGGCAGAACTTACCAATTCGGTGATCACAAGATCATTCTGGAAAGACTTCAGGAGTCCGCTCTGTATGTGACGTTATTCATCGACTGTGCCACCATCGGGCATAACGGGGATGATTATGCATTTATCCTGTCCGATGAACTGGGCAATGATTATACTGCCTATTCCAATCGAGACAGTAATGTGGAGGGCTACTGGTTTATCAAACCGGAGACTATGGGCACACAGCTGACCCTGAAGGTAATCCGCAGTTACAGGGAAACAGACCCCCATGGCGTAACCATCAATGACAGTTACGAAGTGCTCTATGAAATTCCCATTGAGCTGAAATCTTCGTTCTGGGATAATCTCTTTGGGCGATTTTGAGAATAAGGGAATGTGGGTGCACTTCATGAAGGTGCACCCACGTTTTTGAGCGGAACATCCCTGCGCCCCCTGGTACTCACGGATCCGGTATTCTCGGACTCTTGATGTCTTACATTCCCAACATATCGGCTATTGTCCCTGATAAATCATCTGTTGAAATTCTTTGCTGCTCCATCGTATCCCTGTCTCGAACGGTTACAGTATTATTTTCCAGGGTATCATCATCAACGGTGACAGCAAACGGAATCCCAATTGCATCTCCGCGTCTGTATCGTTTTCCGATACTTCCGGCTTCATCATACTGCACCATAAAATATCGGGATAGCATCTTCTGTATCTCTTTTGCTTTAACCGAGTGTCTTTTCTTGATCAGAGGCAAAATATTAACTTTTACAGGCGCTAATGCAGGCTTAATATTAAATACGACGCGTGTGTCAGTTTCACTGATCTGTTCCTCATGAAGTCCCTCAAACAACAAGGCCAGCACAAGACGATCCAATCCATAGGTAGATTCAATAATAAATGGAATAAATTTTTCTTTTGCAGTGTCATCATAATATTCCATGGATTTCCCCGAATACTCCTGATGGCGCGTCAGATCAAAATTCGTTCTGTTATGTGTTCCGTTTATTTCCCCCCACCCAAACGGAAACAGGTATTCAATATCACATGCAGCCTTCGCATAATGCGCAAGCTTATCATGATCGTGAAATCTTAATTTGTCTGCCGGGAGTCCCAGCGACTCAAAAAAAGACTTCCCATATTCCTTAAAATACTCATATAATTCTATATCCTCCCCTTCCCGGCAGAAGGTCTGAAATTCCATTTGTTCAAATTCTATGGTGCGGAAGGTAAAGTTTTTGGGTGTAATTTCATTTCTGAAAGCTTTTCCGATCTGTCCGATACTAAACGGGAGCTTCGCACGCATAGAACGCATTACATTTAAGTAGTTTACATATTCTCCCTGTGCATTCTCCGGCCGAAGATAAATTGTGTTTGCTCTATCATCCGTTACCCCTCTTTTTGTTTCAAACATCAGATTAAACTGCCTTATATCTGTATAGTTTGACTTTCCGCATACCGGACACGGAATCTGTCTCTCTCGGATAAATTTCATCATCTCCTCTTCCGACATGGCATCGGCATTGACAGACGTGTCATAATCCTGTATCAGATTATCTGCGCGATGTCTCGTCTTGCACTCCCTGCAGTCTAACAGTGGATCTGAAAATCCGGCCAAATGACCGCTTGCTTCCCAGACTCTCGGATTCATCAGAATATCTGCATCTACTTCATAGCTGTTTTCTCTTTGCTGTATAAAGAACTTTCGCCATTCATCTTTTAACTGATTTTTAAGTCTTGTTCCAAGGGGTCCATAATCCCATGTATTAGCCAGCCCTCCATATATCTCACTTCCCTGAAAAATAAATCCATATTGATTACAATACGCTACTACCTCTTCCATTGAAAAACTTCTTTTCTCCATCTTCATCCCATTCCTTTCTTTTTTATGCATCTTTTTTATGCATCCTTTTAGATCACCAGGGAAATCCCGGCACTAAAAAAGCCCTAAGCATAAGTCCTGTACCTATGCTTAGGGCGATGATCCTACCGCGGTTCCACCTAATTTCAGATTGTAAATCTGCACTTTTCTGATACGGGTAATAAAATACCTTATATCATATTCCCTGTAACGGTGGACCTCCGTCGGATACTACTTTATTCGCTCCGCTGCTAAAAGACGCCTTCCAAAAGTTCTCCCTGAGGATTCTCACCTGCCATCCTCTCTCTGAAAGTTCAAAACTGATGTACTACTTCTTCTCAATGCATTTCCATATTTAATTATCAGTACTATACACCTGAAAACATAAAAAAGCAACTACTTTTTCATGTTCATCCCCTATAACTTCTTTGTAAAACAAATGATCCTGTTTGCTTCTTCAAACCCCATCTTTAAATGAAATTTCAAACTACCTTCATTAACCAGCTCACAATCACTGGCAAATTCCGTACACCCCTGTTCCTTTGCCCATTTCTGGCAGGCCTCCAGCATGTCTTTTGCCACCCCTCTGTTTCTGTACTCTTCTGCCACAAAAATACCTTCCAGATATCCCACCGGACTTGAATCCGTACCTTCCACATAATCGTGCCGTAACCCGCATTGTGCAAAACCTATGGCAAGATCATCCAGGAGAGCAAGAAACACTACACAGCTTTCCTCATTTATGCTGTCATAAAATTCCTCTGTCAATCCTTCAAGGGTATTTGACTCCCACATCTGTATCGCCAAACCTGCAGCTGTTTTCGCATCTTCAGCAGCTGCTTTCTTAATCATCACTTTCATTGTTCCCTCCCAAATGTTTCCACCTGTGCGGTTGTTTTCTTGTCAGCTTTGCCGAACTAATACTCTTTCCTGATCTCTTCCTCAATGCCATACATTGACTTGAATTTCTCAAGGTCGGCCGCTCCCTTTATCAGCATGATCTCCTCAAATTTATCTGTATGTATATCTTTAAATCCGGCAACCTGCTCTCCATTGCAGATACTTGCCTTTATCACAGGCCTTTTATTTTCCCTGTCGTAACTCTGTACAACTGATTTTTTCTTAAACAGTCCCATACCGGCCTCCTTCGCAAGTTTCCTCTTTACACCCCAAGTCAGTATAGTATTCCAGCAGCTTTTCGTCAATAGCGGCTATCGGTTCTTTTCCTTTTATTTCACTATAGAATGCTAATTTTTCAACTTCTTCTTTATCTGTCCTGTTCTTTTCTATATCAGCCAATGCACCTTGCGGCAATGTTATCCCATAAAGACCTCCATACTCATGATGCCACTCCGGATTAAAATAACCCGGAGCCATTTTGTCGTGCATTAAACCTATATATATAAATTTGCCATTCTCTATCCCAAGTTCTTCCCTGCATTCACGAATAATACACTGTCGCATATTCTCCCCGGCTTCTTTACATCCCCCAAAGATTTCCCAGTTTTCTCTCCAATGGTTCCACCCCATAAGGTACTCATTTCCGACTCTTACAACTGCCAGACAATGATTTACCGGATTATATAAATCCTCCGCCTGGTCCTCTGGAACATCGATTACTTCCAACAATTCATTTCCTCTTGCATCTTTTACGATCATGTGTAAATCCTCCTTTTCTCCCTGCTCGCTGCACCGGCCGCATGCTGCAAAGCAGCTATACTACAGAACGCTGAATTTTGCCTATTATAAATCTGCCAAGGTCATTGGTCAGCATTCTGTAGTCGGGTTATCCGGCAAGTGAAATCGTTAAGCAGTATAAATTCCACATGCGGCCCTGTGCATAAAAAAACGCCTGTTAAGGAAACTATTTTCCCTAACAAGCGTGGATCAGACCTTTTGTCTAATATCAAGTACAATATATCAATCTCCGGACATTTTGTCAATCGGCATTTTCCCGAATGTCCGTAACTGATCAATATGCTTTGAATCCTATTATAATATAGCATACCTTAATCTGTTATCATTCATAAAGCATTATGATATTATGGAAACATTGATGGAATCCCAGCTTTTCATACAAAGGCACCGCTTCACCGGAGCCGCTGAGCGTCACGCTTTCTACTCCGGCTGCAAACAGATTCTCCAGAGCCCTGGAAGAAAGGATGATAGCTGCTTTCCTCCGCCTGTATTCTTGCAATGTAGACACAAATTCTAAGGAAGCTGTGTTACCGGTCCTGATCGTGGCCACAGTGGAAATTGCCTTACCATCAAGCTCAGCAAGATAAAACCGCATGTTTTCCTGCTTGATCCAAGTATAATAGTTCTCTGCGTCAATCATTTCCCACCCATGCAGGGCAGTATTTACTACATCCACCCAGGCGGAAAAGTCCTCCAATGTCCGTACCTCTCTGCACACAATAGCAGGATTTTCTTCCTGCAAACAGGGAGTAAAATCAGATGCCCACAAGAGCATTCCCGGTTCCGGCTGCTCCGCATTCTCGGAGAGATTCTTAAATCCGTTTGCTTCCAATAGTTCAATAATGTTTTCCGGCTCGGCATCCGGAGTGATGAACCACCGATTCGGAACGGTCTTCGCCTTAATTCCCGCAATCAATTCCTGCAATTCTTCCCGGCAGCGGTCTTTACTAAACTGCACATTGAATGCCAGGGACGGACCGACTTTTCCTTCTTTCGGCATCATCCAGTCTATCGTCCCTTCATGCAGTTCGATGATTCCTGACAAGCCAAACGCCTTATAATATCGGTAATAATTCGCTATAACTGTTTTCGATTCCCGAGGCGTTACATACTGCGCCATTATGTCATCCGGAATTGTGATCTCATACTCGCAAGCCATATCTCCATTCAGAACAGAATGCACAACTTTTCCTTCAAGCTCCCGATCTAAGAAAGCTTCTGAAAAATTCATCACATGCCCCAAGCTGCAATAGCACAAGGCTGCCGATACCGTTTCTCCCGAAAGAATGGACTCTTTAGCAAAGGGACAATGACACGCATGATAACGTTTCATCGTGCTGTCTTTTGCTTTCAGATACTCTTTCATATCGCATGGGAACGCAGTACAGATCAGCTTGTTGCCCTTTCGCACAGGTGCCAGCATCGCCGGATTTTTCCTGATAAACGTCAAAACTTCATCAGTGATTTCCTGTCCGTAGAAATCCTTATTCTCTTTATTCAGCTTGATAAAATTCTTCAATTCAGCATCTTGGTGCATTTTTAGAAACGCATCCAAATCTCCGATCTGCAAAAACTCTTCACGGGCCCAAGACGATTGAGATGGACGCAGACCATGCCTTACTTTGCAGAGAATGGATCTTACGGTTTCCTTATCGGCCATTTCCTCAAAACGGCACATAAAAGCGCACATGTTGCGGCATTGACACTTCCCTTCTGTTTCTATATCCGGCAAAGTCAATCCTTCTGTCAGCGTTTCCCAGAATTCTTCTCCCAATGCCGCACAGATTTCGCTTCTAAAGTTGTTAATTCCGAACTTCTCATCATAGCTGATTTTTGTATCTCCCAAGGTATCACTCCTCTTTGTCATTCTCTTTGCTTTCAAGCGCTTTTCTCTTATCTCTTCGCACTAAAGAATGCATCTCTACGTATCGAAAAATAAATCCTGAACCATTCCTGCCTTTTGCATTACCCTATATGATTCCGTATTATCTCTTGCGCATCCGCCATAAATTATGTCATACTCCATATCTTTAAATGCATAATTTATTAATTCAACAGCATCGGTTCTTCCTTTCGAAAAACGCCCAAGCATAAATGTCAAATTGCTTTCTGTCTGCTTATACTATGAACAGCCTCCTTCATTATCTATAATTCTTTTCATTTCATCCACTATTTGCTGAACACTCTTGTTATCTGTATTAATAACATGATCACTTTCATACGGTTTTAAATGGAGCCAGAAAAAAGAACATTCATTTGCATCTCCACGTTTTTTATGACGCTCACGCAAAGTTTCCTCTGAACATGTCAGTGTGAAGCCTAAAACAGAATAATCTTCTGCAGTTATATCCTTCAATATCGCCTCACGAATGGCTTTATCCACAACAACCACCGACGAAAAAAAGACATAATCAAAGTTTGAATTCAAATAGTTAGATAATGCAAATGACATAGTTTTGTCACCGTTTCTCAATCTCGAATCATCAAGCGAAAAAGGATTCACACACCAGGCCCAATCTCCATCAAAAAAGGCACTGTTTTCATAGGAAGAAAAAAGTTTGTCTGTCACAGTCGTTTTTCCCACACAAGGTGAACCTGTTATAATGATCAATTTTTGCATTGACATTTTCGTTCCTCCATATCAATCATTTGACGCTCTATTCGACCGGTCGGGGTTGTAGCGGTTATGATAAATCCAGTCCTTTTGCCTCGTCACAGCCCAGAATAATATTCATACATTGAATTGCCGCGCC
>CAMWJV010000083.1 GCA_947174665.1 uncultured Lachnospiraceae bacterium | reverse complement strand
AGGAACAGGATGTTGTGCTGGGAAAGCGCAAGAAAAATGATGTTGCAGAGGAGTGTCGGTTTGCCTATAAGGATATCGACCAGGTCATGGCACAGCAGCTGGATATGGTCACACCGGTAAGAAAGCTGAAGACAGTGGGCGTAGTGAAAGGCTAAGATAAACGGGGCAAGTACCCCGCAGTCTACTGAACAGAAAGGCTGATATGGTGTCAGTATACTGCGGGATATTTGACAGGGCACGGGTATTGGAAGTCACTTCCTGCCCGGCGGTGCCGACAGCGTACTGTACGGTATTCCACGAATATTCCAAACAGTTTAATGGCAAAAGACTTGTAAAGTCTGCGGTTCGAATCCGCCCTAAGCAATGCTTTTATCCCGATTTCGGGCGCATTCCGCGTTCCTGCGAAGGCGCAAGGACTTCCGAAGCTGTTTTGCCATAAGGCGAACCAGCGGGGAGATGGCAGCCGAAGCAGTGAAAACGTGAGAACGCCGGATCAGTCTGCGGCCTGAAGGTTGGGGATACCGCAGATTGGAAGGAGGAACAACACTCTGTAAAAGATATTTGAAAACGACGATAATATCCGTCTGCAGAGTGCCCTTCCTCCCTACAGTCTGCTTAACAAAGCTTCCGCACCAGACTGATGAATGAGGGATAAAAGCATTACCAAAACAAATTTAACAGTGTTCGCCCGAGCAGTGCCAAATATGGCAGAGCGGAGGCTGAACCAGAATAGGAGGAGTAAGTCATGAAGTATATTATCAAGGACAATCAGGCAGGATTTGTATTAAGAAACGGCGTGTTTCAGAAGATGATTACCGCAGGAACCTGGCATTTTCCCAAAATAGCAGGTTACACGGTTGTGATTGAGGAGATGTCGGATGAACTGGAATATCTGGAGGTTCCCTATCAGGTGCTTTCCAAGGATGCCACATTCCGTAACGCCACTGTACATACAGAAATACCGGATGGCTCTGTGGGCTTCATCTATATGAATGGAAAGCTGACATCCTTTGCGAGCAGGAAGGACTATGTATTCTGGAATGTGTTTGATAAGTATGAGGTCAAAATCGTGTCCATGGCTGAAACGTTCATCGGAGCGGAAGTGACAAAGCAGATGCTTTCGCTGGTGCCGAGGCATCTCTATACGGAAGTGTCGGTGGGAGAGGGAGAAGTCGGCCTGGTATACTATGACAATGTCATGCAGAACCAGCTTTCCAAAGGGGTATACCGTTTCTGGAATTACCATCATGCCGTTTCCTGCTGCGTGCTTGATATGAAGCAGAAGGAGCTGGATATCGTGGGTCAGGAAATTCTGACCAAAGACAAGATCGGTATCAGAATGAACGTGGCATGCATGTATAAAATACGGGATGCAGTAGAATTCGTCGAGACGATCTCGGATCTCAAGGGACAGCTTTACCCTGCGGTACAGCTTGCGATCAGAGAGATTGTGGGCAATTACAAATTGGACGAGATACTGGAGGCAAAAGAGCAGATTTCCAGAGAAATCTACGAGGCACTTAAGGGAAGGGAAGAGATGTTTTGCGTGAGCTTTCTCACCGCAGGAATCAAGGATATCATACTGCCCGGCGAGATCAGGGAGATCATGAATTCTGTTCTTGTGGCGGAAAAGGCGGCGCAGGCAAACGTGATCGCCAGAAGGGAGGAGGTGGCCTCGACCAGATCCCTGCTCAACACGGCGAAGCTCATGGACGAGAACCAGACACTATACAAGCTGAAGGAGCTTGAGTATCTGGAGAAGATTTGTGAAAAGGTAGGTGAAATATCTGTTAATGGAAATATGGGAATCATGGAGCAATTGGGGAAAATGATGGGGACGAGACAGCCGCAGTGATCTTATGCGGCTGTTTTCCGTTTTTTGTTATGCGTGCAGGCATTGGGGAGAATTTACATTGACACAATTTTTTTATTTTGATAGCATTTAATCAAGGCAGGTGGCAAAATGACATTACAACAGTTAAGGTATGTTACGACAGTAGCGGAAACAGGAACAATAACAGAGGCGGCGGATAAACTATACATATCACAGCCGAGCCTTACTAATGCTATCCATGAGTTAGAAAAAGAAATGAATATCCAAATATTCAACAGAACAAATAAAGGGATCAGTCTATCCAAAGAGGGAGAGGATTTTCTGGGATATGCCAGACAGGTATTGGAGCAGGCGGCAATTCTTGAAGATAAGTATAAAGGAAGTGACGGCGGGAAAAAGCAGTTTTGTGTTTCAACCCAGCATTATTCTTTTGCGGTCAATGCTTTTGTGGATTTAGTCAAAGAGTACGGACAGGACGAATATGACTTTTCACTTCGGGAAACACAGACCTATGAGATCATCGATGATGTGGCAAGAATGAGAAGTGAAATCGGAATATTATTTCTGAATGATTTCAATGAAGCTGTCATCAATAAGATCCTGAAATCTCACGATTTGGAGTTTCATCAGCTGTTTGTTGCAAAGCCCCATGTATTTATCAGCAGAAGGCATCCGCTCGCAGGAAATAATATTATTACCAATGAACAGCTCATACCCTACCCCTACCTGTCATTTGAGCAGGGAGAGCATAATTCGTTTTATTTTTCGGAGGAAATTTTCTCAGTTTCGGAACGGAAGAAAAATATACGGGTACGGGACAGGGCGACTCTATTTAACCTCTTGATCGGATTAAACGGATATACGGTATGCAGCGGCGTGATCGACAGAAATCTGAACGGCAAGGATATTATTGCTGTTCCTCTTGCGGAAGAAA
Organism: uncultured Lachnospiraceae bacterium; assembly: GCA_947174665.1. Taxonomy (GTDB): domain Bacteria; phylum Bacillota; class Clostridia; order Lachnospirales; family Lachnospiraceae; genus Acetatifactor. The sequence goes on along the minus strand of CAMWJV010000083.1, from coordinate 12,967 downwards.
GCAATATGCGTATCGGTTATATTAACCACCGTAAAGGTATGGTCAGCAGATTGGGAAATACATATTTAGCGGCCTTGAAAAAATACACTCCATAGTTTAAAACTATGGACAACCCTTATTAATATATATTATACAAATCATTCCAAACTGATTATAATTTGTAACTGTTCAGAGCCAACCTCAAAACACTGGGCGTTTCCTTGATGTATGGCTTCGAACAGTTATTTTTTATGGTTTGGAGGACATTATGCAGACATCAGTAATCGGATATCCGAGAATCGGAACTTTAAGGGAATTAAAGTTTGCCTCTGAGAAATATTTCAAAAAAGAAATCACTGCTGAGGAACTTTTACGGACGGGAAAAGCTTTACGCAAAATACATTGGAACACACAGAAAAACGCAGGAACGGATTATATTTCCTGCAATGATTTTTCTTATTATGATATGATGCTGGATACAGCTGTACTGTTCGGCATCATTCCCAAACGCTATAAAGAACTAAACCTTTCTGAACTGGACACATATTTTGCGATGGCTCGTGGCTATCAGGGCAATTCGGGAGATGTAAGAGCACTTGCTATGAAAAAATGGTTCAATACCAATTACCACTATATTGTTCCCGAAGTAGAAGACGATGCAGATATAAGGCTTTCGGGAAATAAGCTGTGGGAAGAATACGCAGAGGCAAAAGCACTTGGAATTGAAACAAAACCTGTTGTGATCGGAGCATATACATTATTAAAATTATGCCGTTACCAAAGGAGACCTCTTGAAGCTTATATAGACGCAGTGATCAGAGCATATCAGGACCTGCTTAAAAAATGCCAGGAATATAAGGTTGCATGGATTCAGTTTGATGAACCGGCTCTTGTGCGGGATATGGAAGAGGAAGATATGGCATTATTTCGTAAAATATATGACACTGTTCTTCCTGCCGGAAACAAAAGCTGCGTTCTGCTGCAGACTTATTTTGGGGATGTCAGGGATATTTACCCTGAATTGATAAAAATGCCGTTTGCGGGAATCGGTCTTGACTTTGTAGAAGGAAAAGAAACATTCGATCTGATAGAAAAATACGGTTTTCCCCAGGACAAACTGCTATTTGCAGGGCTGATCAACGGAAAAAATATCTGGAAGAACAACTATAAGAAAACTTTGCTTACTTTGGAGGCATTGAAGAAAAAGGGGATCCGTACCGTACTGTCAACATCCTGTTCGCTGCTGCATGTTCCGTATACCTTAAAACAGGAGAGCGCATTGTCGGCGGAATATCTATGCCATTTTGCTTTTGCGGAAGAAAAACTGGCAGAGTTGGAGGAACTTAAAAACCTTATCGAGTGTAAGGACTATCATTCGGAGACAGCCTATCAGAACAATGAAAGACTTTTTGCGGGAGACAGGGATTGCAAAAATAAGGATGTAGAAAAGCGGCTTTCCCTTGTAACAGACGAGGATTACATACGACTGCCAAAACGAAGCGACCGTCAAAAGTTACAGAAAAAGGCTTTCGCACTTCCGGAGCTTCCGACAACAACAATAGGTTCTTTTCCACAGACAAAGGACGTAAAGGCAAATCGATCTGCTTATCGCAGGGGGGAAATATCCGAAAAAGAGTATGTGGAATTTAGCCGGAAAAAAATTGCGGAGTGTGTAACATGGCAGGAAGAGATCGGACTGGATGTATTGGTTCATGGGGAATATGAAAGAAATGACATGGTGGAATACTTCGGCGAGGCTTTAGGCGGCTTCCTGTTTACGGAAAAGGCATGGGTGCAGTCCTACGGGACAAGATGTGTGAAGCCGCCGATTATTTGGGGCGATGTGTATCGCGAAAAACCGATAACGGTGGAATGGTCAGTCTATGCACAGTCTCTGACGAAGAAAATTATGAAAGGAATGCTGACAGGCCCTGTTACCATCTTAAACTGGTCATTCCCAAGAGAGGATATCTCTATAAAGGAATCAATTTCTCAAATTGCATTGGCCATCAGGGATGAAGTGTTGGATTTGGAGAGAAACGGAATCCGCATCATACAGATTGATGAGGCGGCACTCCGGGAAAAACTGCCGCTTCGGAAATCAGATTGGTATGAAGAGTATCTTGATTTTGCAATTCCCGCTTTTCGGCTGACGCATAGTGGTGTAAAGCCGGAAACCCAGATTCATACGCACATGTGTTACAGTGAGTTTACAGATATTATTCCGGCAATTGATGATATGGATGCAGATGTCATTACCTTTGAGGCATCCCGATCGGATTTACAGATATTGGATTCTTTAAAGGAACACAACTTTGAAACAGAAGTCGGACCGGGTGTCTATGATATTCATTCCCCAAGAGTGCCGTCTGTGGAGGAAATTGCAGATGCACTCCATATCATGCTTACTAAAATAGACAGAGAGAAATTGTGGATAAATCCTGACTGCGGCTTAAAAACAAGAGGCGTGTCAGAAACAGAAGCAAGCCTGAAAAATCTTGTGGCTGCATCACTGCAGATAAGGGGCGAAGTATAAGGAAATGAAAATTTCAGAGATATACAGGAAAAATAAAAAGAGCCTGTCTTTTGAGGTGTATCCGCCCAAAACAGACCGTGGATTTGAGAATATTAATAAAACGCTGGCGGTTTTGTGTGAATTGAATCCGGATTTTATCAGTGTGACTTTTGGTGCGGGTGGCAGTTCAAACTGCAACCGTACCATAGAACTTGCGAAGAAAATTAAGCAGGAATATCATGTGGAACCGGTGGTGCACCTGACATGTCTTCATTACGATAAGGCGGAAATAGACGAGTTTGCAAAGCTTCTGGCGGATGAAGGAATTCAGAATATACTTGCCCTTCGGGGTGACAGAAATTCTGATATTGCAGAAAAAGGGGATTTCAGGCATGCCTCTGATTTGATTTCTTATTTAAAACCTAAAAGCGTGTTTTGTCTTTTAGGAGCCTGTTATCCTGAATGTCATCCCGAATCTGAGAACAGGGTCAGCGAGATCAGGCATCTGAAGGAAAAAGTAACAGCAGGTGCGGAGGTATTGTTGTCACAGTTATTTTATGACAATGAACAGTTTTTCCGTTTTGTGGAGGACTGCCGGATCGCAGGAATCAATGTTCCGATCATTCCGGCTATTATGCCGGTGATCGATGCTTCAAAGATAAAAAGAATGATAGCAAAGTGCGGAGCTGCTTTTCCGGTGCGGTTTCAGAAAATAGTCGATCGGTATGAAAACAATGAGGAAGCGCTTTTGGATGCCGGTATGTCATATGCTTTGAGCCAGATGATCGATCTGTTTGCAAGTGATATGGATGGCGTCCATCTGTATACCATGAACAATCCAATCATTGCCCGGAGGATATGTGAGGGTATACGTCATATAATTTAGGACATCGACTACCGTATTCGGAACAGGCGCACGTTCCCATAAGAAAATATTTCTGCAAAGTTTTCGGAAAATACCGTCTCGTCCACATTGTAGCTGCTGCGCTCGAAGGCGGAAATTACTACATAGTCCACATGATATTTCTCAAATAAATCCATATGTGCGAGGGGGGCTTCATACATCATCTGCAGGTCCCTCTTTCTCTCCGTAGTATCCAAACCATGATAATAAAGGAAGGTGTCCGCACCGCAGACAATATTCCGCCCTGTCAGAGACGCAATTTCATTGTTGTGCCTGGTATCCGTCAGGAAGACGGCGTCTATGGGGGTGTTTTCCTCCACATATTCCGCCAGCGCCGTTTGGGCGGTGCCATAGAGCCGATAGCGTGATATTGCTTCACGGCCTAATGTGAGTATACCTGAGAGTGAGGCAAAAAGAAGGAAAGCGGCGGCAAAAAGGCGACGTCCCGGAAGGTCCTTCAGTTTTTTATAAAGTTCCAGGCCATAATCCGCTGCACCTATGCACAGGAAAAAATATGCCACATATAAAAGCTTGTTATTGTCATAGGTGTTGGGGGTAAATACAATCAGCTCGCCAAGCCACCATAAAAACAGTACAGGCAGGAAAATAGGAGCCTTCCTTCGGCCGCAGGCGCAGATGCCACCTATAATAAGCAGCAGGGGGATGCCGAGGTTTTTCAGGTAGAACCAGGGGTAAAAATCGCCCAGATTACCCCAGTTAAAATGACCTCTGACAAAGCCGCCCTCAGCCACCTGCCCAAAGGTCCAGAATAAGAGCTGCGGCAGGGCGAATACCAACACAATAAGCAGGTAGATGCCCCAGCCGCGCAGAAGAGGCTTTAAACCATTCTTTCTGATATAGGCGGCCAGCAGGCAGATTCCTGCTGCCACTGCCCCGGCAAAGAGGCTGATGCCAATCAACATAAGGCTTTGGGAAGTCAGAGGAGCTTTATTGTTTTTCCATTGCAGCAGGCACATAATGATGACAAAAACAGCAAGGATGTATGCTCCGGGATGTTGTAAAATGGAAATTTTTTCCTCTGTGGGGGCGGAATTGCGCTTTACTTTACTATACAGCCACAAAAGCAGCCAGACTGCGCTGACAACGCCTGCGCTCAGAAAGGAATGAGTATGGATCATTGGCAGCGCTGCCGCAAACAGCCCTGCCAATGGGAAATAATCTCTGCGCTTTTGAAAGGCGGCGCGGTAGAGCAGCCACAACGCGGGAAAGAGACAGGCATAGCCAAACAGAGTGGCGCGCTGGGGAAGAAACATATCCGCGATTACATTTACCCAGCGGATATTTTGATTTACCAGATTGGTGGGCGTGGTGTAGTAGCCTGTAAAGATATCCGAAAAAACATAATTCCGCTCCCTTGCCCAGTCCAGGAAATACACAAAACCAAAGCCTCCGTTGCAGAAAAACAGAAAGCAGGTCAGCATGGCTCCCCTAACAGTCTGATTTTTTTTCACATCATGAAAAAAAGTGTGAGCAAACAAGTATACCGTGCTGAAGATCTGTGCCATGGCAAATATCATGGGGAGCATGTAGGAAAGCCTGAGGGATGCACCCATCACATAAAGGCCGGAGGAGATGCTGTCCGATAAAAAGGGATAGGACAGTCTTACCCCCGGCATAATGGAATAATCGGGAGGGAATGTCTTCTGTACGGCGACGCTGGTAATAAAGCCCAGATGCATATTCATATCCCCGTAGGTGCACTGTCCGGTATAAATTGCGCCGTCTTTTCCGGGCAGGATGGTATGGGAGTGGAGCAGTGCCATCCAAAAAATCAGAAAAAGCAACAGAATCACAAAAAACGGCAGATGCTGTCTTAAGTCGTCAGGTATGGAAGGCAAATGGTGTCCGGCATCAGGGCCTCGATCGGAGCCGTTGTTTTGTGTGAAGTTACGGTGCCGCCTTCGGAATCTAAGAAATGCAATAACAGGCACGGGCAGCACAGCAAGCAGCGCCAGCATATGGGACAGCAGGGTGAAATCAAAGAAAAAGGAAAAAAGAACTGGCAGCCAGGTCGCAAGAAGAGAGCCTGCGGTGCTGCCTATGATTAATTTGGGGAGCGTCCTTTCCCTGCGGTATATCAAAAAAACGGACAAAAGTCCGATGAACTGAAAATATAGAAAATAAGCGATTCCTGCCAGATTGCCTGCAATTGTACCGTACATATTTGATCTCTCCGTTGTCTGGTCTGAGTCCATAAAGAGTATATTTATAATCTTTGCTGCGTAATTCGTTTGTCTATCCTTCGTACTACGCTATTAGTATAAGCAGCGAAATATTTCAGCCAAAATCCGCGACCGGTTGGGTTGAAGCTTTCAAAGTTCACGCCAAGCCTGATATAGCCCTCTCCCTTCAGCGTGGATATGGTAAAGTTCAATAGATTTTGATACACTTCCTTACCCCCTGTGCTCCGGCAGGCAGTATGCACCGGTAATATGCCGATAAGAGTTTCCTGTTGCGACAAAGGTTTCACCGGAAGCTGAGATTTTTAAAAATGCACATATTTTGCCGTTCTGCTTTGCCACAAAGTATCGTATCTCTTCCTGCATGGAGGATATCATAAAAGCCTCCTGTGTTTCGGGCTCACGATTCATAAAGAAAGGGCTCTCTCGGTAATGGCGGTATAGCCCCAAATAGAGCGGATATACTAAATGACATTCAGCTTTTGGCAATTCGGTAAACTCATAATCGGAACGAGGTTCACAGTCAATCAATTCCATCGGACGAATAGCATCTAAACAGCGCAGACCGAAACCATAACGATAGAATTGCCGCTGAAGCTCTTCATCATGGGCGTATAGACAGATTGCATGGGAAACTGCTCCGGATTTTACCCATTTTTCTCCCGCTGCCTGATACATGGCGGCGTAAATTTTTGAACGGTTTTCGGAAACGGCTGCGTTTGCACCCATCGGGGAGAAAACTCCTCTCACATCCGTTGCGCGGAACACATTGTCAAAGGGTTCGCAGCAGCATAAAAAACCTATCATCTTTTCATCTTCAAATGCAGCAACCCCCAATCCATTCTCAGCAAAACCGTTTAAATCAGGGATATCGCATACTTGTGGCAGCTCTTTTACAAATTGCCGCTCATCATAGTAGTTTGCAAGGGCAAGTGCAGTTGCTTCATTAACATATTGTTTTTCAAAATTTAAAATATCCATCAATATCTCTCATTTATAATGAAAATATCTATATAAACACAAGGTAAACTTGTGGTAAGTACAACTATAATTAATTTACCGTTTACAATTTCTTTTGTCAATTAAGGTTTATATTGATTTTGAAAGCATTTCAATCCGTTTACCTATTCCCGTATATTTTGTGTTATAATGTTTCATATATTTTGTTACCTTGTTTTTTCATGAGGCGAAGAAGACAATGATACTTGAATACAGAAAATCGACCCCAAATGATATTGAAGAAATATGCAATATAGTTCATAATGCCGTAATAGTTATGGAACACCACAATATTTTTCAGTGGGATGATTTGTATCCCACTAAAGAAGATTTCAAGGAAGATATTGACAAGGGCCAACTCTATGTTGGTTTGGTGAACGGTCAAATAGCGGTTTTATATACCTTAAATCAAGAATGTGATCAAGAATATGAAAACGGTATGTGGAAATATAGAGAGGAGCCATTTTATATCGTACATAGGCTTTGTGTGAATCCAACTTTTCAAAATAGGGGAATTGCTAAATCTACATTATTGCATATTGAGATGCAATTAAGGGCAATTGGTATTCATGTTATCAGATTAGATGTATTTCACAATAATCCATTTGCAATAAGGCTGTATATTTCTTTGGGCTATTCGGAGGCGGGCCGCGCTAATTGGCGAAAAGGGAAATTCCTTTTAATGGAAAAACATTTTTAGTTACATACAAATTTAGAAGAGGTACTCATTATGAATGCACAGATAGTTGTTAAAAGTATAATATTCAATAAGAATTGCAACAGAATTCTCCTGCTGCAGCGAAGCAGTAATGACCCTACCGGGGCGAATACATGGGAGGGTTCCGGCGGAAACATTGAATGTGGGGAAACACCTGAGGAAGCAATAAAAAGAGAGATAAGAGAAGAAGCAGGTATTACGGATATCACAGTAAAAAAAATTGCGTATGTGTCCCTTGTAAAGATTGGCGATAAACCACATCTGATCATTGCATATATCTGTGAATCACAAACTGAAACGGTGACGTTAAGCAATGAGCATGGAGCGTTCATGTGGGCAGATAAAGAAGCGTGCAAAGTGATGTTGCCTAAAGCAATCATTGATGATTTTGATAAAAACGGGATTTTTGAATTATTTTGTAACAATACAGATTAAAGAGATAGTCATATTTTCATGGCTAAGCATTGACAAGAGGGAACTTTTGACAGGTAACATCGTCTTATAAAGCAGATGGAGGTGAGGGCAATGGCAAAGCTTCGGCTGGGAATTTATGCTGCGGTTCATTTTCTGGTGGATCTGGGCTGCGCACTGCTGCTTTTGGGGCGAATCTGTCCTGACTGGGACCCCGGGGCGGCGATTTTGCTGTATAATCTGTTTGCCTTTGCGGTACAGATGCCTGTAGGACTGCTGGCGGACAGGCTGGGGCGGTGTCATCTGTTCGCATCCGCAGGATGTCTGCTGGTGCTGCTGGGATGGATGCTGCCGCCGGGGCCGGCGGCGGTCGCAGCGGCAGGGCTGGGCAATGCGGTATTTCATGTGGGAGGCGGACTGAACGCCCTGAACGAAGGCGGGAGACGGGCAGGTCCGCTGGGATTGTTTGTCTCGCCGGGGGCATTCGGCATTTACCTTGGGGGCGTCCTGGCGTTATACAAGCCTGCAGAGGAGGCCTTGACTTCAGGGGAGGCTTTGCTGTCTACAGAGGCTTTTTTATCGCTGGTCATTTGTATGTCTTTGGCCGTTGCGGCGGTTGTAATTTGGCGGTTTGGCAGGGGAGCAGACAACGCGCCCTTGGTTTTGCCCCGGGGAGACTTCAGGCTGTGGAGCGCGGCGGCGTGTCTGCTGGTGGTGGTAATTTTCCGTTCTCTGCTGGGGCTGGCGGCGGATTTACCCTGGAAGACGGATTTCGGCTGGCTGGCGGTCTGTGCCGTGGCCAGCGGCAAAGCGGCGGGAGGCTATGTGGCGGACAGGTTTGGCATGTTTCCCACAGCGATGGCAAGCCTGGGCCTGTCGGCAATCTGCTTTTGGGGCGGAAATCACCCGGCGGCCGGCCTGGGGGCACTGTTTCTGTTCAACATGACTATGCCGCTGACACTCTGGGCAATGGCGAGGATGTTTCCGGGCATGAAGGGCTTTTCTTTCGGACTGCTGACTTTCGGACTGTTTCTGGGGTTCCTGCCGGTTTATTTTGATTGGGGCAGCCTTGGCCCGGCGGCGCTGGCAGCGGGAACGATCCTGTCCCTGCCGCTACTTATCTTTGGCTTAAGGCAGGCGGAAAGGAGGAAGAATGACACTGATTGATTTCCTCCTTCCTCTGGCATTGACCATTGCCTTTGAGGGAGCCGTTGTGTTGGTATGGGGACTTCGGCGGTGGGATTTGCTGCTTTTTGTATTGGTGAATGTACTGACAAACCCGGCAGCTGTGCTGCTTCATGCCCTGTTTCCCGGATGGGCATTCACGGCGGCGCTGGAGCTGGGAGTGGTAGCAGTGGAGGGATTGTGTTATGACAGGCTTGGATATGCCGTCCGCCGCCCCTGGCTGTTTTCGCTATGCGCCAATGCTGTTTCTTTTTGTCTGGGATTTGTGGTGGATATTCTGATTTAACGTAAAACATTTTTAATGAAATAAAATGTCGCCTGTGCGGCGGAAGAGGAGGATGAATGAAAGGATGAAAAAGGTGAAAAATGTTTTTATCTGCTTGCTGTCCGTGTTTTTGCTGTCAATGGGGCTTATACCGGCAAAAGTCCATGCCGATGTGCTGATTGAAATTGATGACAGTTTTTGGAGGGCCCATCAAAAGGATTGCGATTATCTTTACCGAAGCTATACGGTGAACGGCGACCAGGGGTATGCCATTCTGTGGGAGAGCCCTGTCTCTTCACGCCAGGAGGAGGTCTTAGTCAATGGCACGTCAATTTCCACCAATTGGCACTACACTGACGGCAAGGGAGAAACCTGGTGTGCCGTGAGCACCGGCGAATACAGTCAGGGATATGAGAAAATCAGTGGCTGGATCAAGACCTCGGACTGCCTGGTGAACCCGGATTACATCAGCTTCAGGGAGGCCCATGAGGAGGAGTTTGTGGAGTATGACCCGGCCTACGATAATGCGCTGGCGGGGCTGGAGACAGTGGTGCTCTGGACGTATCCTTGTTCCGGAAAAGTGAAGACGGATCGGATGGATGCTGAGGGACTTCGGGACAGGAGGGTTTTTGATATCTGCTGGAAGGATTCTAAGGGCCGGATGTGGGCCTTTGTGGGTTACTGCTATGGTGTCAGGAATACCTGGATCTGTCTGGATGATCCGGCCAACCCGGAACTGGAGGCAGACGAAAGCGTTATACCACGGGATGCGGTTGTCTACCCTGCCGCTGAAGATCTGCCGGATGCAAAAAGCGGTGTCACAGGCCTGGCCATCGCCGCCGTCCTGTCGGTGGTTGCAGTTACCTTAGTGCTGCTGTGGTTCTTCTTTGTCAGGAAGCGCCGGAAAGAATGATTTCACAGGCGAGATAAAACAGCTTGATTTTTTCCGCGGAATACAATACACTTTAAGAGTAGTTTCATAAAATCAGCGCGGAGGAGCAGAGTAATGAGTGTTCAGGAGTTTAAGCCCGTAAAAGAGGGCAAGGTACGTGAGATATATGACAACGGCGACAGCATGATCATGGTTGCCACGGACAGGATCAGCTGTTTTGATGTCATCCTTAATAATAAGGTGAATAAAAAGGGAGCAGTTCTTACCCAGATGTCAAAGTTCTGGTTTGACATGACGGAGGATATTCTTCCGAATCATATGATTTCCGTGGATGTCAACGATATGCCGGAATTTTTCAGACAGGAGAGGTTTGACGGCAACAGCATGATGTGCAAAAAGCTGACCATGATTCCCGTGGAGTGCATTGTGCGCGGATACATTACGGGAAGCGGCTGGGCAAGCTACCAGAAGGACGGAACCGTCTGCGGCATCAGGCTTCCCGAGGGGCTTAAGGAGTCGGACAAGCTGCCGGAGCCTATCTATACCCCGTCCACAAAGGCTGAGATTGGAGATCATGATGAGAATATCTCCTTTGAACAGAGCGTGGATTACCTGGAGAAGCGTTTCCCGGGAAAGGGCAGAGAGTATGCTGAGAAACTTCGGGATTACACCATTGCTCTCTACAAAAAGTGTGCGGACTATGCGCTGACAAAGGGAATTATTATCGCGGACACCAAGTTTGAGTTCGGCCTGGATGAGAACGGTAATATTGTCATCGGTGACGAGATGCTGACTCCCGACAGTTCCCGCTTCTGGCCCGCAGAGGGCTATGAGCCGGGACATTCACAGCCTTCCTTTGACAAGCAGTTTGCCAGGGACTGGCTGAAAGCCAATCCGGACAACAACTGGACTCTGCCTCAGGATATTGTGGATAAGACCATTGAGAAATACTTGCAGGGCTACGAGCTTCTGACGGGAAAGCCGCTGGAAAAGTAACCGGATATGCCTGAACAGCCTCCCGGGAGTGTGATGCTTCCGGGAGGTTTGCTACATGCAATCTGCATGACTGCATGAATCTGAAGAGGTAGAGGAGAAAATAAATGCGGGAATACAACGGAAAGACATATATTGAAAATCAGACACACACTATGGAAGAATTGCTGGAAATCGTCTCAATCCTGCGCAGTCCGCAGGGCTGCTCCTGGGACAGGGCGCAGACTCATGAATCCCTGCGGGAATGCCTGGAGGAGGAGACCGGCGAGGTGATTCAGGCGGTTGAGCGGAAGGATGACGAAAATCTGTGCGAGGAGCTTGGAGACCTGTTGCTGCAGGTGCTCCTGCACTGTGAGATTGCAAGGGAGAGAGGAGCTTTTGGCTTTGACGATGTGATTCAGGGGCTGTCGGACAAGCTGATCCGCAGACATCCCCATGTGTTCGGCGAAGTGAAGCGGCCGGAGAATCCGGAGGAGGCGCTGGCGCTCTGGAAAGAGGTCAAGCGGATGGAGAAGGAGCGGAAAAGTTTTTAGGAAAAACTTGGAGAAATTTTTTGATTGTGCTATACTTAATTCAGGATGTATGTTATAATGTAAGCGCTTACATAAGAAGGTATTAATGTGAAGAGAGGCGCTTTTCCTTGATTTGAGATACGAGGAGCAGCGTCAGGAAGTTTAGTGTAAGAAAGGAGAGGTGTGTTACAGTGGAACTGAGAACGGCAGTATCACCCAGAGATGTGAAGCATTATACCACAGAGCGCCTGCGCGAGGAATTCTTGATCCAGAATCTTTTCGTGCCCGGCGAGATCAAGCTGGTATACAGCCACATTGACAGAATCATTACAGGAGCGGCGGTGCCTGTAAAGCCCCTTACCCTTACGGCGGGGGACGAGCTTCGGGCGGAGTATTTCTGCCAGAGGAGAGAATTGGGAGTCATCAACATCGGCGGAGCGGGGACCATCACCGTGGACGGCAAGGTCTACAAGGTGGGCTTCAAGGAAGCAATGTACATCGGAATGGGGTCGAAGGAAATTGTTTTTGCCAGCGATGATCCGGCCAGCCCTGCAAAATATTACCTGAATTCTGCACCGGCCCACAGGACGTGCCCTACCGTGCTGATCAAGCCGGAGGGAGAGCCGGAGGAGGGTGTTGTTATCGTGAAGCAGGAGAACAAGGTGGAGCTTGGAACTCTTGAGGATGCAAACCACAGGGTTATCTGCAAGTATATCCTGCCCGGTCAGGTGGAGAGCTGCCAGCTGGAGATGGGGATGACAAAGCTGGAGCCCGGCAGCGTGTGGAATACCATGCCCTGTCACACCCATGACAGACGTATGGAGGTTTATCTCTACTTTGAGATGCCGGAGGATGCCTTTGTGATGCACTACATGGGTGAGCCCAATGAGACCCGCCACATTGTCATGAGAAATGAGGAGGCTGTGATTTCTCCCAGCTGGTCCATTCATTCCGGCTGCGGTTCCAGAGCATATACGTTTATCTGGGGCATGGTAGGTGAGAATCAGGATTTTGATGACATGGACGGCGTAGCGATGAAGGATTTAATGTAACTTTATATAATCACAATTCAACCAAAAAGGAGACAATCAAATGGAAAACTTTTTAAACTTTTCACTGGAGGGCAAAGTAGCTCTTGTGACAGGCGCATCCTACGGTATCGGGTTCGCCATTGCTTCCGCGTACGCTGAGGCGGGCGCAACCGTTGTTTTCAACGACATCAAGCAGGAGCTGGTGGACAAGGGTCTGGCGGCATACGCTGAGAAAGGCATCAAGGCTCACGGTTATGTCTGCGATGTTACCAACGAGGAAGCTGTCAACGCAATGGTTGCACAGATCGAGAAGGAAGTGGGCGTGATCGCTATTCTGGTTTACAATGCCGGAATCAAAAAGA
>CAMWJV010000082.1 GCA_947174665.1 uncultured Lachnospiraceae bacterium | reverse complement strand
TAGACATCGAAACCAACTTGCTGAATACACCTCAGTTGGGTGTAATTATCATTACTCATAATCTGAGAGATTCGATTCGAGAGCAGCTTACGGCAGTCTACCAATTATGACAGGGTTATTCCTTTCGGAAATCCGGTAATCAATCGCTTAAAAGGCGTTTCTTTCGTTCAATCATTTCGTCGATTTTTTCTATATAAAGAGCCACGTCCTTTACATTTTCGCATCTCTCAATCCGCCCATCCGGATAAACCCTTTTTGAGATGCTCCCAGCGCCCAGCGCCACTATGGTCTGCACTTCCTCCATGATCAATATGTTGTACAGCCCCAGCTTCCCTTCCCTGGCATAGCCAACATTCTCGAAATTGCCGGACATATTTTTCTGGCGATATAAATAATAAGGCGCCATACTCAGCCTTTCTGCTCCTTCCGCCGCAATGGCCATGGTCTCATCCGTATTGCGCAGCATGGATGTCCCATTCTCCTGTATCCACTGACTTAAGCCCGAAGCCCGCTTCACCGCAAGAGAATGCACAGTCAGGCTGTCGGGTGAAAGCTCCACCAGCCGGTCTATGGTGTGCTGAACATCCTCCGGACTCTCCCCCGGAAGTCCCAGGATAATGTCCATATTGATATTGTCAAAGCCCACCTTGCGAGCCAGCGCATATGCCTCCTCCACCTGCTCCACGGAAGCCTTTCTGCCGATAAGCTCCAGCGTCTCCTGCTTCATAGTCTGGGGGTTCACGGAAATTCTCGTCACACCGTGTCGATACAGAGCCTTCAGCTTTTCCTCCGTGATGCTGTCAGCCCGCCCGGCCTCCACCGTGAATTCCCGCACCCTGCCGAAATCAAACAGCTCCCGCAGCCCGGAAAGCAGCCTGTCCAGCTGCTCCGGCTCCAGAGTGGTGGGCGTTCCTCCGCCGATATATACGCTGTCCAGTATTTTCCCCTGAAGCCGCTCCGCCACATACTTTGCCTCCTGCAGCAGGCAGTCCAGATACGCATCCACCTTCTTCCGATACCCGGCTATAGGATAGGACGTAAAAGAACAGTAAAGACAGGTTGTGGGACAAAAGGGAATGCCGATGTAAAGGCTGTAGCCTTCCTCATAATGCACACCCTCCAGAAGCCGGCGCTCACGCTCCGCTATGTCGGTGGCAAGCTCCGCCTTCTCCTCACTGACGAAATACTTACGGCAGTAATGCTCCGCAATCTCCTGCCTGCTCCTGCCCTCCTCCAGCATACCGTAAGCAATCTTGGTGGGGCGGATGCCGGTGAGCATTCCCCACGGAAGCTGTCTGCCGGTTATCCGGGACAGCGTGCAATAGAAGAATTCCTTGAAACCTTCTTTATAGTTCTGTCCTTCTGACGGCTCCCAGCGAAAACAGCCTTCGTCTCCGGAATCCGCCGAAACTTCTCCGCTGCACAGTTCAGGGCTTATGAATACCTCCGCCTGTTTTTCTCCGGTAACCACCCGGATTTTCACTTCTCCTGACAGCTTCTCACGCTTGTCCGCCCGGCTCTCCGGAAGCAGCACCTCCACCTGCTCCTCCGAAAAAAATGCCTTTACCAGAGCTTGAACATCATACTCAAAATTTTCTTTATCCAGTTCTATGACTAACATTCCGGTTTCTTCCCTTTCCCCTTCTCTGCCTATCCTGATCACTGCCCTGCCTCTTCTCGCAGACGCAAAACCTTCCACCTGCGCGGTTCCGTCATTCTCACCTGACAAAACCGTAGACATCCAGCCCCCAAAACAGCGGTTTTCTGTATGAAGGCAGGCCGGAATAAACTTCTTTCGCCAGCCTCTCACAAAACTCCCGCGCTGTCTGTACTTCCTCCGGCGCAGGTTCCTTTTCGCCGAAGCCGCACTTTTCCAGAAGTACATTAAATTCCGCCGTATTTTCGTCAGAGCGGTTCAGCCTTTGGGTACAGCCGACTGCCGCCAGCAGCCGCCTTATGTTCCGATACAGCAAAAAAACCTTTTCCCGACTTTCCGCCCGCTGCAGCCTTCCACAGCTTCTCCTCCGGATCAGTATCCATGTCAGCTTCCATATGACAACAATGATAACACAAAGAAGCAGCAGACACATAGCCCGCATAATATACTCCAACACCGCCATGGCCACGGCCAAAATATCCCGGCCGCTTATGCTTTCATAATAGTCATCCGTTCCGGAGTCATCGCCCGATGCCCTGCCATCATCCGGTTGTCCGACTGCTGCCCCGCTGTTTCCCTGATTTCCCGGCTGTCCGACTGCAGCTCCGCTGTCCCCCTGATTTCCTTGCTGTGTAACTCCGGAACCAGGGTTCTGCGAGTCTGCTCCCTGACCTGGAGCTATCTGCCCAAAGATTCCAAAACCGCTGAAGCCTTCCTGATTCGATTCGCCCTGATCGGAACCGGCTGCCTCATCCGAGCCCTCCTGATTCGACTTTTCTTCACCGGATTCGTCCGGCCCGGCAGATCCCTCCTGATTCAGTTCATCTTCATTAGGATCATCAACCTCATCAGAATTGTCCTTCTCAGAATTTTCCTGCTCGGAATCGTCATCCCCCACAGGCTCCTGTCCGGCGTGACTATTACTTCCGACGGGAGAGCCCTGCCAGGCCGGAATGGCTCCTTCGCTGCCGCTCTCTCCTGCCAGCTGCCCGGCCAGCACCAGCTGCTCCGCAGTATTATCTCCGGGAAACGGCGCCGCTCCCGGCGTCATTTCCACCGGAATCCACCCGATTCCGTCCAGATAGACCTCTGCCCAGGCATGAGCCTGTTTATCAAGGATCACCGCCGAATAGGTGCCGTCAGAATTGCGGCTGAAGTCTCCGGGTGCAGCGGCATAGCCCGTGGCATATCTGGCCGGTATGCCCAGATATCGCAGTATCAGCACCGCCGAGGAGGCAAAATGAGCGCAGTAACCCTCCCTGCTCTCGAACAGAAAATACTCCACAAAATCCTGCCCGCGCGGGGTATTCGGCACATCCAGATTATATACCGCATTCCCTGTAAGATATGTCAGCACATCCTCCAGACTGTTGTAGACACTGTCTGTCCGAAATCCGGCATTCTCCAGAAAATCCGTCAATTCAGGAAAACTTTCTGCCGGATACTCACAGAAGGTGTCATATACATAATCGCGGTATCTGGCTTCATTTTCTGCCGCCGTACCTGCAAGCATCTTCTCCGAACTATAATTCTCCGGCGCACTGTACTGAAATTCCCAGCTGACCCTCTTCCATTCCGCCGATCCATCCCAGTGAACCTTATAGTCCTCCGTCAGCTGTGCGCCGTAGGGATAAACAGTGTAGCTTCCCGGAGCGGCAAGCTCCTCCACCCATACTTTCTCCGAAGCCCTGTAACGGAAGACGTCATATGTCAGATTTACCAGGTCACCGGCGCTTTCCGGCAGTTCCCAGCTTTTCCTGCGGTAATAGTTCTTCAAATCGGAATCCCCGGCCGCCTTCCACTGGTCCCCTGCATAGTCCTTGCCCACAAAGCCCCGCAGGTAAACCGTAGATTTCGGAGCATAGGAAAAGGTTACCCGGTAGACCTCCTCCGAGGTGTAGACTGTTCCTGCCTTCCTTGTCAGTTCTCCCGTCACATCCGTTCCGGGGCCGGATCCGATTCTTGCCAGCCTGCTTTTTATCCCGGGTATCCACTCCTCGTTAATCTTCCTGTTCAGTTCAATTCTTGCTTCCTGAACAGCATCATATCTGCTGTCCATAAACGGAACTGCGAAACGGTACACAAGCGCCATGACCACCCCCAGCGCCGCGGTCCCGATAAGCACCGCCTGCATTCCCGCCCTTTCGTCATCCTGAAAAGCGTTTCGGATGACCACTGCGGCAAACCCCAGAATACAGAGGACAAACCATACATAGGCCGGAAAATCATCCATGGTACAGGCTGCCACAAACCAGACAGTATCTGCCAGAAGCAGCGCCAATGCCCTTTTTCTAACCACGGCGCAGCCCAGAAGCAGTACAAGCGGAAGCATGACAAACAGAATGCTCCATGTAGCCTGCCTCGTAACGTTCTCCATGCCCAGCTCCAGTAAGTCCGCCTCCGGGATCAAATTCAGGATCAGGTGAATACCATATCTCTCATTTATCCGTTCAAGAATTCCCCGCAGCGCCCAGCTGAATCCAACCGCAAGATTTCTTCGAAACAGCAGAATGCAGATAAGAAAGACAGCGATGAACAAAAACCACTGCCAGGCCATTCTCGTCCTGTTCTGCGTACTCCACAACACCCCGGACATCAGACAGAGCAAAAACATTCCCCACAGAAACAGCGCAGGCTGCAGCACGGCTCCAAAATCCATTCCCAGACAGTTCAGCAGCGCCCCCGCCACTCCCACGGTATTTATCAGCAAAAGAATTATCGAAAAAAGAAAGCTTTCTCTATTCTTCATCAACACATTGCTCCCCAAAATACAGCCTGCCATCCTCCTCCAGATGACAGCCCGCCAGCATACACCGCACAGCCTGGCTCCGAGGGTCCGTCACCCCCGTTTTCTCAACAGAGATCAACTTCCGGATACAGGGATAAATGTCTCCCGGCTCCCGAATCCGGTTTCTTTGAAGCACACCGTCCTGCATCCAGCAGATAACGGCTCTGTCCCCACAGAC
Organism: uncultured Lachnospiraceae bacterium; assembly: GCA_947174665.1. Lineage (GTDB taxonomy): Bacteria > Bacillota > Clostridia > Lachnospirales > Lachnospiraceae > Acetatifactor. The sequence goes on along the minus strand of CAMWJV010000082.1, from coordinate 11,381 downwards.
CTCAGCCAGAAAGACCATCAGAGAGCATGCCCTGTCCAGAAATACATCCTTTTGTTCCGGATTTCCCCGAAGCTCATCTGTCATGTTAAGAAACAGACTCACCTGCCTGTCCGGCTCAAAATCCTTTACCTGCACTTCATCTTCCTTGGCGGTCAGCTTCCAGTGGATGCTGCGGGGACTGTCGCCGGGACGGTAATCTCTCACATAAAAATCCCCTTCATCCTCTTCCGAATGTGTGCGCAGCAGCTTCATGATCAATCCGACCTCGCTGTCCGGCACAGGTGCCGGTTTCGGTGTGATCAGCAGCTTCCTGACCTGCTTCCCTGATACGGACACAGAAAAAAGACAGAGACAGTCATATATTCTTGCCTTTGCCACTGTAAACTCCGCCGCTCCGCAGTGTTCTGCCGGCAGTTCAAATTCCAGTTCTCTCTCGGTTCTGCCGCTCATCCCCTGCATCCTGTTTTCCACTCTCAGGGTTTTCTCCCCATATGCCTGCCAGGTTCCCCGTATTCTCAGCCCTGCCAGCGGCAGCCTTCCCTTATAAGTCACTGTAACCCGCAGTCTGATGCTCTCTCCCCTGGTTACATAATCGGGAATTCCACTGATTTCCACCTCCGTCTTCCGCCTCTGCACTACCAGAGGAATCGGGCACAGCACGGGGACACACAGCAGAATCGCCAGCAGAAACCGCAGCCCCTGATAGGTATACAACATCATAAACCAGCTGCATACCGCCAGTATAAAAATGTAAAGAATTTTCCGCCGTATCATCTCACAAATACTTTTCTCCGGGCTTAGGCTCCGGTATCCGTCCTAAAATCTCCTCCAGAATATCCACGGCTGTCCTGCCGTTCAGCCTTGCCTTCTGATTCAGCCGGATGCGGTGGACTCCCACATCCATCAGGGACTTTTTCACATCCCCCGGAACTACATACTCCCTGTCCTTCAGAAAGGCATAAGCTCTGGACATCTTCCCCAGTGCAAGCGTTCCCCTGGGGCTCAGGCCCAGCTCCAGAAACTCATTCCTTCTCGTAGCATCTGACAGAACTGCCATGTAACGATAAATGCTGTCATGGATGAAAATTTCCTCAGTCTCCTGCTGCATCCTCTGCAGTTCCTCTCCATCCGCCACCGCATCCACTGCTTCGATAGGTCTTCCGGTATGACGGCTCTTGAGCAGTGCAATCTCGTTCTCCAGGCTGGGATAACCCATACTGATGCAGATAAGGAACCTGTCCATCTGGGCTTCCGGCAGACGCTGAGTGCCGTATGAACCCACAGGGTTCTGTGTCGCCAGGACAATAAACGGCTTTGGCACCTGTCTCGTGACACCGTCCACCGTCACACTGCCCTCCTCCATGACCTCCAAAAGAGCAGACTGGGTCTTGGGAGAGGTTCTGTTAATCTCATCCGCCAGCAGCAGATTGCACATGACTGCCCCGGGATAATAGACAAATTCCCCCGTCTCCTTACGATACATGGAAAATCCCGTAATATCCGCCGGCATCACGTCCGGCGTAAACTGTATCCTGTTGGACTTAAGACCCATTGACCGTGAAAAGGCAATGGCCATCTCCGTCTTGCCCACGCCGGGAACGTCCTCCAGAAGAACATTCCCCCGCGCCAGGATGGCAGCCATCACCTTCTCGATACAATCATCCTTGCCCACAATCACTTTTTTTACCTCACCCATCACAAGATGAGCCTTTTTGCTTTTTCGTTCCACTTCCGGCTTCCTCTCTGCAGTAATCGTAGTTTAGCCCAGGAAAGGATTGTACTCCTTCTCATGTCCGATGGTGGTACTCTCCCCGTGCCCCGGATAAACCTTCGTATCATCGGGCAGAACAAAGAGCTTTTCCTGTATAGAGCGCACCAGCGTTCCCATGCTCCCTGTGGGAAAATCAGTCCTTCCCACAGACTCTGCAAACAGCGTATCCCCCGCCAGAAGAAAGCCTGCTTCCTCAAAATAGTAACAGCATCCGCCCACGGTATGTCCCGGTGTTTCAATCACCCGGCATGTCATGCCCGCAGCTGAAATCTCCTGCCCATCCTTCACATACACATCCGCATAGGTAGTGCAGGGTCTGCCTGCCTGCTTTGAAACATTCTTATGGTCATCCCGCAGCAGCTCCTTCTCCGCCTCATGGGCATAGGCCTTCACCGGCTCCAGTCCATCAGATTCAGCCGCTGCATTGACCGCATCCCGCAGCCCGTCCAGCCCCCAGATATGGTCAAAATGGCCATGGGTCAGCAGGATTGCCGCCACCCTGAATCCGTTCTTCTGCAGCGAGTTGTAAATACCGCCACCCTGGTCCGCCGGGTCAACCACAATGCACTCCTGATTTCCTTCCCTGTACAGAAAATAGCAGTTTGTCTGGCACACTCCAAGAATCATTTTGCCGATCTTAATCTCCGACATCTGTCTCCTCCTCTTAACCGGTTGTCCTCTCAATGTCTATGACACTCTCTATCGCCCTGATCTTCTCAATGACCCGGTTCAGTTCCTCCCTGCCTCTGATCTCAAAGGTAGTCTGCAGTGTAGCAAGTCCCTGCTTGTTTGTCCTCGTATTCATTGAAAGAATATTGATATTCCGCTCCGTCATAACCCTGGAAATATCCACCAGCAGCCCGCTTCTGTCATTGGCGAATATCTTAATCTCCGCCACATACTTTTCCTCCGCACTGTCATCCGGTGCCTGCCACTCCGCGTCTATTATCCGGGCCCTCTCCAGCTCAGGCAGATTCATCATATTCACACAGTCCGTCCTGTGGATGGATATTCCTCTGCCCCTGGTGACAAATCCTACGATCTCATCACCCGGCACAGGAGAACAGCACTTGGAAAAGCGCACGGAAAGATCTGCGATTCCCTTCACCACAATGCCGCTCTTTGCCTTTATCTGAACCGGTTTCGAGGCCGCGAGCGCCCCTGCCTCCGCTATGCTTGCCAGAACCTCTTCATTTGTCAGTTCCTTCTTGTGGTCCCTCTCGTAGAGCTCCTGCATCCTTGCGGTAATCTGACCCTCTTTTAAAGCACCGTGTCCGATTGCCGCCAGCACCGCATCCCAGTCCCGGAACCCGTATCTGCGCATAATGGCTTCCATATATTCCGGCTTCAGCAGATCAGCGAGATTGATGGATTTCGTCTTGCAGTAGGCTGACAGCAGTTCCTTGCCCCTGACAATATTGTCTTCCTTCAGTTCCGCCTTAAACCACTGGTTGATCTTATTTTTTGCCTGGGTACTCTTGACTACATTCAGCCAGTCGCGGCTGGGCCCCTTGGAATTCTGGGAAGTGATGATCTCGATACGATCTCCGTTCCTGATCACATAGTCAATCGTCACCAGCTTGCCGTTGACCCTGGCCCCTACCATTTTATTGCCCACTGCAGAGTGAATATAATATGCAAAGTCAATGGGTGTCGAGCCTGCGGGAAGGTTCTTCACCTCGCCGGTAGGCGTAAAGCAGTACACATTATCTGAAAACAGGTCGAGGTCATCCTTCAGGAGTTCCAGAAATTCCCTGTTGTCGGACATGTCCTGCTGCCATTCCAGAATCTGGCGCAGCCAGACCAGTTTCTCCTCTTCCTGAGCCTCCACTTTTTTGCCGTCGGATGCCTCTTTATATTTCCAGTGGGCCGCGATACCGTACTCCGCAGCCTTGTGCATTTCAAAAGTACGGATCTGTATCTCAAAAGGCTGTCCGTTGCTGCCGATCAGCGTGGTGTGCAGAGACTGGTACATATTTGCCTTGGGCATGGCAATATAGTCCTTGAACCGCCCCGGAATCGGCGTGTACATCGCATGGATAACACCCAGTGCCGCATAACAGTCCCGCACCGTATCCACCAGAATCCTCACCGCAAACAGATCATAAATCTGGTCCAGCGTCTTGTTCTGGTTCTTCATCTTTTTATAGATACTGAAAAAATGCTTGACACGGCCGTCTATCTTCGCTTTGATACCGGCACCGTTGATATGAACGCTGACCTCATCCACAATGCTCTGGATGTACTGCTCCCTCACGCTCTTACGCATGGAAATCTGGTTTACCAAATCGTAATAGACTTCAGGCTCCAGATATTTCAGGGACAGATCATCCAGCTCCGTCTTGAGTTTGCTTATGCCCAGCCTCTGGGCAATGGGGCAGTAAATCTCCAGCGTTTCACGGGCTATCCGCTGCTGGCTGTCCGTGCTCTTATATTTCAGCGTGCGCATATTGTGGAGTCTGTCGGCCAGTTTGATCATAATGACACGGATGTCCTTTGCCATGGCAAGAAACATCTTCCGCAGGTTCTCCGCCTGCATCTCCAGTTTTTCATCGGACTGGTTCACATTAGTGGACAGAGGAATTTTCTCCAGTTTCGTCACGCCATCCACCAGAAGCGCCACGTCCTCCCCAAATTCCCGCTTCAGGTCATCATCCGTCATGATTGTATCTTCCACCACATCATGAAGAATTCCCGCCACAATAGTCTCTTTGTCCAATTCCAGATCTGCCAGAATGATGGCAACGTTCAGCGGGTGAATGATATAAGGCTCACCCGATTTTCTCTTTTGGTCTTTATGAGCCTCACAGGCCACCCTGTATGCCTTCTCGATCATGGAAATGTCGGTGCTCGGATGGTATTTTCGGACACGCTGAATAAGCTCCTGATACAGATCATCGGGATTTCTGAATTCTAAAGCTTCTTCCATTTTCCCGTCATCAAAGACGACTTCCTGTTTTTCTTCTGCCATAGCTGTCCTACGCTCTCCAACTTCCCATCATACCGATACGGTCGGCATCAGTCCCCTGCTCTATTTCCCCGGGTAACAGATTGCCGATTCCAGGCGATAGTCATTAAGCTTCTCCCTGCCCTTTAAACCGGCCAGTTCAATCAACACCACAATTCCGACTACCTTCCCGCCAAGGCCCTCGATCAATTTGATCATAGCCTCCGTGGTTCCTCCCGTCGCAATCAGGTCATCCACGATCAAAACCTTCTGTCCCGGCTTGATGCTGTCCCTGTGCATTTCAATCGTCGCCTGCCCGTATTCCAGATCGTATGATATGGACACTGTCTCCCTTGGCAGCTTCCCGGCCTTGCGGATCGGTACAAAGGGCTTTCCGTTATTATAGGCAATGGGCGTACCGAATATAAATCCTCTGGATTCCGGCCCCACCACAACATCATAATCTATATCCTGAATCTTCTCCTGCATGGTGTCAATTGCCAGCCGAAGTCCTTCTGCATCCTGCAGTACGCTGGTTACATCCCGGAAGATAATACCTTCTTCAGGAAAATCCGGTATACTTACTACATATTCTTCCAATTTTTTCATGATATATTACCTCTCTCATGTTTATTACGGTTTTATCCGCACTTAGTACCAATTATAAAACCTTTTCCACGGAATGTCAAAGAGTCGTCTGTGCCGATACTTCTAAGGTGCCTCCTGCTGTCCCGCGGTCTCCTGCTGCACGTCTGTCTCCGTCCGAGTCTCCTTCTTTGCCGGAGTTCCCTGCTCTTCCGTTGTTTCCTTCTTCGTTGGCGTGCCTTTCTCCGCCGGAGTTCCCTGCTCTGCCTTTGCTTCCTTCTCCGCCGGCGTGTCTGTCTTCGTCGGCGTGCTCTTCGCCGTTTCTTCCTCCGTCACTTCCACATAAGTACTGTCAACAGCCGTAAGACTGTCCAAATACCTTCTGATCCTGCCCGCAAAGTAAAACGTGGAAACACAGTCTATCACGCCGCTGAGGAGCAGCCCGATTCCAAGCAGTCTGAACAGCAGAGTCGTCCACGAAAAAGGGTTGCAGATGAGCAGGATGCCAAATCCCACATTCACCGCCGCAATTATCAGCATTACAATCCAGTTCCCGCATTCCAGCCGCTTCATGTCGATGACGTCCTGAAGCTTGCTGCATCCGCTTACCAGAACCAGCGTACCCAGCAAAAAGGATATCAGGCCGATGATAATGTCCATCTTTACCAGCACAAGGATACCCGCCGCGATTCCGATCAGGCCGTGCAGAAAATCATTGTGGTAGTAATTCTGGTGCGCGTCTCTGAGCAGATAGCTGATCATGGATACTGCTCCACCTACGATCAGCACCACGCCGATCATGTAGCCCAAAATTTTTTCCATGGTCTCCGGCAGCGCCAGCGACATCACTCCCAGAACAATATACAGAATTCCCGTGGAAAGTGCATCCCACTTCATTTCTTTTAAGATTCTCCTCACCTTAATGACCTCCTTTTCCCGTATTTCAAAACAAAACAGGACTCCTTTTTGCCAAAAGAGTCCTTGTCATCGATTCCTTCTATTTCCTGCCGCAGCACTTTTTATATTTTTTGCCGCTTCCGCAGGGACAGGGATCATTTGGATATATTTTTGCTCCCTTTACAATGGTTGTGGAAGATTTCTGCTCCTTGTAGAGCGCCTTTCGTGTCTCTTCGTCAAAAATGTCATTCCACTCCTCCAGATTATACAGCCAGTCTGCCTCCGCTGCCACCATATTCTTATACAGCAGCGCCTTGTCAAAGCCCAGATTGACCTCCGTATCCTCCTCCATCTCCTCTATAGGATTTTTCTCCAGGAGGCTGTCGTTTATGCCGTCCAGAAATCCCGTCATAGTCAGCACCGGCACATTATACTTGTCAGCCAGCTCCCTTACCGTCCCCTTTACCACCTCATCCGGGTTCTTAAGCAGCTGCGCATAAATCTCCTTCTCAGTCTGGAAGTAAGCGCCCCACACTTTCTGAAGCTGGGCCTGTCCCACGGACTCGTCATAAGCCAGTTTTTTCCATTCATCCAACAATGCCATAGAAATGTACCACCTTTTCCTTATTTAAATACCAAAATATCATGGTTCTAAGTATATACCAGATTCAGGATAAAGACAATAAAAAATTTTTGTATCTGCTTTTGTATATATCTTCCTTTTGCGGATATACTGTTTACTGTCAAGGAACCCCCTCCTTTGATTTTCAACCAAAGATAAGGATAATACTTAATCCTCCCCTTTTAGAATCCCGGGCTTTGCAAACCCTGCAGGCTCGGGGTTTTTTATTTACATATTTATTAAATTATCACGTATTTTATTATAGTATTATCATATTTTGAATTGCACTTAACTATAAATTTTATTATCTTTCAGAATAAATTCGTCATTTATATGTATCTTCAGTATTTTTTATCAGTGCTGTACCGATGTGTGGAATTTGCTTTTAATTTCCTAAAAGCACTTGATATTTTCTCACAAAGTAGTATAATCCATTTTATAACACTTTTAATAGGATTATATGGAAATTTCCTAACTTCCTATTTAGGTCGGTCTATGAGGCAGAAAAATGATGATGTATTGTATTACGCAACAGATGGGAGAATTGAGGTATGAACATGCAGGAAAAAGAAAGTATTGAAAAGAAACTGACAGGCTCGATCTTGAAGGTATCGATCATCATGGCAGCGGCGGCTCTTCTGGGGGTGATCGCCCTTGTCATCATCTCCAATCGGTACTCTTCCGCACTGGAGAATTACGGCTTTGCCCAGGGAGATATCGGAACGGCCATGTATCAATTTTCTGAAGCCAGGTCGTCGCTCCGGGCAGCTATCGGATTTGATGACGAGGCTGTAATCCAGAAAACAGTGGTGACGTATGAGGAATGTAAAGCAGCATTTAATGAGGCTTTTGCCGAAGTAGAAAAAACCATTGTCTCAAAAGATGGCAGGACCACATATGATGCAATCAAAGCCGAACTGCCGGCTTACTGGGAAATGGCTGATGAGGTCATTGAGATAGGCGCTGTGACGGACAGAGAGCGCTGCATACAGGCCCAGGAGATAGCGATCTCTTCGCTGATGGCCAAGTTTACCAGCATTTATGAGAAGCTGGAATCTCTCCTGGACGTAAAGGTCGACCAGGGAAACAGCCTGTCTACAACGCTTTCTGTTATCAGCTGGATTCTTGTAATAGCCATCATCGCCATCATTGCAGGGGCAATGGTAACCTCCACCAGGATCGGCAAGAGCATGGCGCAAAAAATTTCTGTTCCTCTACAGGATTTGGGCGCACGTCTCAAAACCTTTGCAGCCGGAGACCTCCATTCACCTTTTCCTATGGCCAATACCGGTGATGAAATAGAGACTATGGAAGAAGATGCAAAGGAAATGGCCAGTACCCTGGAAACCATTATATTTGACATCGAAGAGGTGCTGGGCGAGATGGCCTCCGGCAATTATACCGTTAAATCAAAGGCCTCCGAACGCTACACCGGAGATTTTCAGAAATTATATCAATCTATGCGCGGATTAAGGGATCAGATGTCGGAGACACTGCTGTCCATCGGCGAAGCCTCCAAACAGGTATCCGCCGGTTCCGATGAATTGGCAACTGCCGCACAGTCTCTGGCAGAAGGCGCTACAGACCAGGCAGGCGCCGTGTCGGAGCTGCATTCAACTATTTCCGATATTACCGAAACAATGGAAAGAAGTGCACAGAGTGCGGATGAATCCTACAACATGTCACATAAGTATGCAGACCAGGCGGATTCAAGCCGTCAGGAAATGAATACCATGATGGAGGCCATGAAGCGGATCAGCGAAACCTCCACTAAGATCGGAGATATTATTTCCGAGATTGAGTCCATTGCATCTCAGACCAATCTTCTGTCCCTGAACGCCTCCATAGAGGCTGCCCGGGCCGGTGAATCGGGACGGGGCTTTGCAGTGGTGGCAGACCAGATCAGAGATCTGGCAGACCAGAGCGCAAAGGCGGCCATAGATACCAGAGAATTGATCGAGGCTTCCATCCGGGAGGTTTCCACAGGAAACAATGTGGCAAATCATGCGGCGGCATCTATCGGAACCGTAGTGGATGGAATCAAGCAGATTGCAGATTTCTCACTGAACTTAAAGAATATCATGGAAAAGCAGGCTGAAGAAATGCGGCAGGCTGAAATGGATATCAACCAGATCTCAGGCGTGGTAGAAAGCAATGCGGCAACCGCCCAGGAGGCATCGGCAACCAGCCAGGAGCTTTCCGCACAGGCTACCATGCTGGACGAACTTGTAGGACAGTTCGAACTGGCAAAATAAGATTAAGAAAGCTGTATATATTACATAGAGAGCAGGGCCAACTGAAGGCTCTGCTCTCTTTATTTCCGCACAACGGTTATTTGAGAATTCATCCCCGGCAAAATCTGACTCAGCTCCGGCCTCCCAGCATGGCTTTGATTCCCCTGATAAAATGACCGTTAGCCATTTCCAAAAGCCCCTGTGCCAGAGAGTCTGACACGGTGCCGCCGGAGCTGATAACAACAGCCCGCAGGGGACAATCGGTGGCACAGACCATCATCATCTTAAAAGCCGGATCGGAATAGTGTTTTTTTCCGCCAAAGCTTTTGGCAATAATATTTTCCGTAACCTTATACTGGATTCTCATGATAAAAGAACTGTTCTTCATCTCCAGGCAGGAATTATCCATCGTAAACTGTCCCTTTTTCGCTTCGGGAATGATTGCCACGGAATGTCCCATGACCCTCTCCCACTCTTCACGGGACGGGCTGCCGGAAAGTGTCTCATACCAGCTTCCCCTCTGCCATTCCGGAACCTTGAGGATTTCCTCCTCATTCCCGGTGGAATTCTCCCCGGCTTCCACCGAATAGACGCTGACATCTCCGCCTTGCCCACTACTCACGAAAACGAAACCACGCAGCCGGATATCCCGGGAGGATGCAGCCAGCAGCACCTCATACTTCCCCCCCGGCACCTTCCAGCCCTCCGCCCATACTGCAAAGCAGCGGTCATCAAGGGTAAATGTAACCTGTCTGCTCTCGCCGGGCAGAAGCTCCACGCGGACAAAGCCCTTTAACTCCCTGACCGGGCGATGAAGTCCGTCCTGTGGCGGTGCGATATATAACTGCACCACCTCCGCGCCGGGGACAGTGCCGGTATTGGTGACAGTGGCCGTCACAGTACGGTCATGAATCTGCATGTCGCTGTAAGCAAATTCCGTATAGCTCAGCCCATATCCGAAAGGAAAGCGGACTGCCGCATTGGCCTTATCATAATACCGATAGCCAACATAAATGCTTTCCCGATATTCCGTATTGCGCTTGCCAAAGGTGTCCTTTGATATTACATCATCATATTGTAACGGCCATGTTTCGGTCAGTTTACCGCCGGGATTCACCTTTCCCGTGAGCAGATTGGCACAGGCCCGGCCGCCCGCCTGACCGGACAGGCCCATATAAAGGATTGCCTTGACTTCATCGCACCAGGGCAGCTCCATCGCGCTTCCCCCCAACAGCACCACCACAGTATTGGGATTGGCGGCGGCCACTCTCTCAATCATGCAATTATGCCCTTCCGGCATTTTCATGTTTTCACGGTCGAATCCCTCTGATTCATAGCTGTCCGGCAGACCTGCCACCACCACGGCAATCTTTGCTTTTTTCGCCATTGCGGCGGCCTCCTGCAACGCCTCCTCAGTTACCTTGCCGTCCTTGTCACAGCAGGCAAAGTAAGGCACCTGCGGCAGCGCATCCGTGAGGCTTGTCAGCCTGGTGGGATTGATATGGCTGGAACCTGCGCCCTGATAGCGGAAATTCTTTGCCATATGGCCAATAAAAACCATATCTTCTGCTGTTGCAGGCAGGATATGGGAATCATTTTTCAGCAGCACCGCACCCTGTTCCGCAATCCGGCAGGCCAGTTCGTCATGAGCATCTTCATCAATGCTGCCACCCTTTTTCACTTCCGATGAGCGAAGTGCCAAACGGATTATCCTCTCTGCCGCTGTGTCAATATCCGCTTCGGAAAGCGTTCCGTTTCTGACCGCTTCCAGCGCCGCTTTCTCCATATATTTGGAGCCGCCCGGCATATTCAGATCACACCCGGCCTGATAGCCCTTGATGCGGTCGTTTAAAGCGCCCCAGTCGGTGACAACCATGCCGTCAAAGCCCCATTCATCGCGCAGCACGTGGGTGAGCAGCCACTTATTGTCGCTGGCATGGACGCCGTTGATCTTATTGTAGGAGCACATCACTGTGCCGGGTCTGCCCTCTTTCACAGCGGTTTCAAAGGGTGCCAGATAAATTTCGCGCAGCGCTCTGTCATCCACCTGGCTGTCGCCGTTTTGCCGCTTGTACTCCTGATTATTCACCGCAAAATGCTTCAGACTTGATGAAACGCCGATACTCTGCTGCCCCTTGATAAAAGCCGCAGCCATTTCTCCTGCAACATACGGATCCTCCGAAAGATATTCAAAATTCCGGCCGCAAAGGGGATTTCGCTTGATATTGCATCCGGGGCCTAAAACTACGTCAACTCCGTACTTCAGGGCTTCCTCGCCGATTGCTCTGCCCTCTTCCCCATAAAGTTCCGGATTCCATGCAGCTC
>CAMWJV010000081.1 GCA_947174665.1 uncultured Lachnospiraceae bacterium | reverse complement strand
ACAGGATCAGGATTCCGCGGCTCAGCCTGTTCCTTCCCTGAATTCCGAACAGGATCAGGATTCCGCAGCAGACATGACAGCAGAATCCGATTTGGCAGACAGAAACGCATCCTCCGAGCAGTCTCCCATTGTAACACAGACTGTATCGGACATCCATCCCAATGAAAAATATACCGGAATAGCTATAACAGGCATCTGCCTTGCCTCCACCTATATTGCCATATCTGTCTACAGGATGACAGGCAGGAATAAACCAAAGCCATAAATCATGCCTGCGGAAATTCCATAACAAATTTCGTTCCCTTCCCTACCATGGAAGAAACACTGATAGTTCCGCCCAGTTCCGTCACAATACTGTGCACAATATACAGCCCCAGTCCCGTTCCGTTTCCCTTGTTATTTGCTCCCACATAAAACCGCTGAAAAATAAAGGGAAGTTCCTCCTTCGGGATGCCGCAGCCGGTATCCGCCACGGTCACACGGATTTTGCCGTTCTCCACCTGAGCGGATACGGTGATACTCCCGTTTGGGGGCGTTGCTCTGAGTGCATTATAAATAAGATTTTCAAAGAGTTTGTCAAGCTTTTCCGGCTGAGCCTTCAGAAATGCGTCCTGTTTGGGCGGCTCCACGAAAAGATAAACTGACCGGACCTCAGCTTCTCCGTGATGGACGGCATAAATCTCTGAGAGCATCCCCTGAACAGATACCCGGACCCATTCTCCTTCAATTTTATCCAATGCATTGATGGTGGAAAGTCCTTGAAGCCGCCGTGTCATTTCCCACAGTTTGCCCTGAGCCTGATCAAGATAACCCTGCAATTCCGAGTCTACCCCCACGCCGCTTCTGCGAATTGCCTCAATAAAAGACTGGGTGGCAAATACCGGCGCTTTCAGATCATGTGCCATGTCGGAAAAAAAGGCCTTGCGTTCATTCAAAAGCTGTGTAATTTCCTCTGTCCGCTTTTTCACCTGTTCCTCCAGATGATTGGTAAGCATTTCATTTTCCTGCAGAATACGTCGGCTGCGGGATACCATCATGGTGCCAAACAATATCACCAGCCAGATACCGCACCACTCGAACTGCCAGAAAAAGCGAATTGGTTCAAAACGGTTGGAGAAGATGAGATTAGTAAAAAGTCCTTCCCCAAACACGCAGCAGCCCGCCAGCGTATACCGGCTTTCCCAGCTATGCGCTGCTATACTCCGCACCGAAAAAAAAACGGCAGCACAAAAAGTTATAATATAGTAAAAATCCGTCAGCCTGCCGTGGACATAAACCGCCCATGGCAATAGCGGAATGAGCAGGCTAAGCAGCAACAGATTCTCTGACAGCGCCAGCATAGCTGCCCGGATCCACCGCCAGATTTTGCTGCCGTCAGCCCCGGCGGCCAAAACAGTAAGCTGCACAACGCAAAAGCACAGACAGTATAACGCCAGACTCTGTACGCAAAACCAATATTTTACCACCGGCAAAGAATAAGACCAGGAAAAACGAAGCACAAAATATCGAAGTACATAGAGGGCATAGCAGCAGCATAACAGCCCAAACCAGCGGGCAAGGCCGCCCCCTGTCTGCCACAGAAAAAGCGTGAATACTGCCAGCGCCAGCGGCAGGACAAATGCCAAAGCGTAGGCAAAGTCCTGAACACTGTTTACCCGCAAAAGCGTCTCGACTGTACCCAGCGCAGGCGGGAAATACATCCCGCTGTAATACCCCATCTCCGATGAAGTCTCCACTGTAAGGACATGGTCGCCCGCCGTCAGCAAAAAAGTAATCTCACCGCTGCCTGTACCCTGGGCAAGCTGTGTGCTGTCCAGGGAAATAACATATTGTGAAGAGAGCTGTGAAAAATCCACCGACACAATTCGGGACGCCCCCTCATAGCGCAGGGTCAGTCGATAGCATGCCCGCCCATGGGGTGAAACCGACAGATCTCCCCGCTGAAGATTGGAAAATTCACCGATATAGGTAGGTTTGTCCGTTACCCGCTCGTCCGTGAGCAGCCAGCCGTCAATCAGAAAAATGGGATTTTTCCGCTCCAGATCTTCCTCACTCAGGGCTATAACGCCGGATTTTCCATACGGCGGAGGCGTCTGATACTTATTATCCACATAAAAAAGCAATAAAAAGGCCGCCAGCGTGGTCAAAACAACCAGCATCTGCCACCAGACTTTTCGCTGCTTCATATGTCCCCTCCTTTTCATTTGAAATCAGGAGTAAACCGGTAACCCTGTCCCCAAACCGACTCAATAAAGTGATGTTCACAAGCATTTTCCAGTTTCCGCCGGAGCCGGGACATGTGCATCTGCACTGTCTGTCCGCCATCCCATGGCTGACCGTGCCAGATCATGCCGAATATCTCCTCTGGGGTAAAAATGTTCCCCGGGCGTTCCGAAAGGCACCGCAGCAGATCAAACTCCACCGGAGTAAGAAGTATTTCCTTCCCGTCAATCAGCGCTCTGTGTCTCACCAGATCCAGGAGAAGCGAACCATAGCAAAACTGAGTGCGGTCTTCCAGCGCCAGCTTGATACGAGTCTCCACTTTTGTCCAGAATAGCTCAGCGGAAGTATCCTTGGTGATATAATCTGCAGCGCCGGATGCAAATCCCTCGATCTGCTTGTCAGTCTCGGTAAGACAACTTAAAAAAATAATCGGCGTGTTGCCCGTCTGCTTACAAAGTTTTTCGCAGATAGAAAACCCGTCCTCCCCCGGAATCATCACATCTAACAGCACGCAGTCAAAAGGTTCAGCCGCCGCCAGCTTCAGCGCATCCGCACCATTTTCCGCAAGCCGAACAACGCAGCCATGACTTCTCAGAATATCTGCCCAAACCGCACGTTCATCAGGGATATCATCCACCAGCAGAATCCGCCATAAACCATCCTGTCGCTCCGGTTTTTCCGGAACCGCCGCTGACGTTTCATCAGGTATGGAAATATCTGTCCCTATCTGACGCAGAAAGCTCAAATAGGCATTTCGAGCCTGATTACGCCGCAGCCGCGATACCGGAATGCTGTGTCCGTTCTTCGTGATGATACAATCGCCATCAATGGATTGAATGTATTTTAAATTGACGAGATAAGATCGATGAGGTTTAAAAAACTCCGGTCTGGATAAGAGCTTCCCCTCAAAATCCGCCAGGGCAGCGGTCACCTCACGAGTTATGCCGTCCGCCAGATGAAAGGCCACCGTCTTATTTGTAACTTCCACATATTCAAGCCCTGCAAAAAATATCCTGACAACTCCAGCCCGTTTTTTAAGCACAAAGCTCTGTTCTTCGTGTACAGCCAGTTCACTTACCACCCTGTCCAGCAGCGGAAAAAGCGAATCGGCATCTGTGGGCTTAAGCAAGTAATTGTATGCTCCCACGCTGTAGCTCTCTACGGCAAATTCCGGCGATGCGGATATGAAGACAAGTTTAACATTTTTATCCAGCTTCCTCAGCTCCTGTGCAGCCTGGATTCCGCTTACTTCCGGCATGAGTACGTCCAGCAGAACAAGATCGTACTCTCCGCCCCCTGCATCACACAGAAAATCTGTTACATTGTAAAATAAGCGACTTTCAATACTTACCTCCCGGCTGAGCTGGTATTCCGCGATCAGCCCGGAGATGTGAGACAGTTCCTCTTCGTCATCATCGCAAATTGCTATCCGCATACTTTAACCCCCGCAAAACAATTGTATTTCCTGTACGCTTATCATACCACAATCTGCATCTGCAATCAAATCGATTCGAATATTAAACAGGCAGGCACAAAAAAGACAGCCTCCGCACAGGCAAAGGCCGTCTTCTTAGTCTGCTTTATAAATATTTCTTCAGGCTGTCCGCCTTGTCAACAGCCTCCCAGGGCAGTGAAATGTCGTCACGCCCGAAATGGCCGTAAGCCGCGGTCTGCTTGTAGATGGGTCTGCGGAGATCCAGCATCTTGATGATGCCTGCGGGGCGAAGGTCAAAGTTCTCGCGTATGATCTCCACCAGCTTCTCATTGGGCAGCTTGCCGGTGCCGAAGGTATCCACCATGACAGAGGTGGGCTGAGCCACACCGATAGCATAGGAAAGCTGAATCTCGCACTTGTCGGCAAGCCCTGCCGCAACAATATTCTTTGCCACATACCGGGCAGCGTAAGCGGCGCTTCTGTCCACCTTGGTGCAGTCCTTTCCGGAGAATGCTCCGCCGCCGTGACGTGCATATCCGCCGTATGTATCCACAATGATCTTTCTTCCCGTAAGTCCCGCATCCCCGTGAGGTCCGCCGATGACAAAACGGCCGGTAGGATTGATGAAGAACTTGGTATTCCCGTCAATGAGCTCCTTCGGAAGGACGGGATCAAACACATATTTCTTAATGTCCGCATGAATCTGCTCCTGTGTCACATCCGGGTCATGCTGAGTGGAGAGCACTACTGCCTCCAGGCGGATGGGCCTGCCTGTCTCGTCATACTCAACAGACACCTGGCTCTTGCCGTCGGGACGAAGATATTTCAGCGTGCCGTCCTTGCGGACTTTGGTCAGCTGTCTTGTCAGCTTATGAGCCAGGAAAATAGGATAGGGCATAAATTCCGGAGTCTCGTTGGTGGCATAGCCGAACATCATGCCCTGATCTCCCGCACCGATAGCCTCAAGCTGCTCGTCGTTCATGCCGGACTCCGCCGCTTTCTTTGCCTCCAGCGCCTTGTCCACACCCATGGCGATGTCCGCCGACTGCTCGTCGATAGCCACCAGTACTGCACAGGTGTTTCCATCGAAACCGTACTCCGACCTGTCATATCCGATCTCCTTAACCGTTTCCCTGACAATCTTCTGGATGTCCACATAAGCGTTTGTGGTAATCTCACCCGTCACCAGAACAAAACCGGTGCAGCATGCTGTCTCACAGGCCACGCGGCTCATGGGATCCTTGTCCATAAGCGCGTCCAGGATGGCATCAGACACCGCATCGCACAGTTTGTCGGGATGCCCTTCTGTTACAGACTCTGACGTAAACAAATGTTTTTCCATTTTTTCCTCCGTTTCCATTCCATAAATCCGCACATCGGATTACGGAATATTTTATATTGTCTTTTCAAATAACTATTCAGCGCCCATTCGCAAGAGGGGCTTCGGCCCCCTCTTTATCGCCTCTGCGAGGCTTTCCTCATTTGGAACTTTAGATCCAAATTGCTCATTGTATGGCTTCTCGCCATATAGCTCTGAATAGTTATTACATAAAAAAGTCCGCTCGACAAAAGCGGACTGATTTATCACGGGTATCAAATCCTCTTATTGTTCGACTGTTACTCGCTCAGGCTGGCACCTTCCGCACAAACGGGGTTGCCGTGGCTTCACCGATCCTCTGTATCTCCACCACTCTGAATAAGAGAAAATATAAATTTTTCTATAAAAATAATCTACAATAAATGACTTCCCTTGTCAAGGGTGAAATGCCGATTTATCCGACCCTCATCTCAAATTTCTGGAAATCTCTCTCCTTCTGCACCAGTTCAATCTGTGCGCCCAGAGCCTGAAGCTTCAGATGAAAATCCTCATAGCCGCGCTGAATATATCTGATGTCATCTACAATAGTGACACCCTCAGCCGCCAGTGCCGCCGTTACGAGCGCCGCACCAGCTCTTAAATCCGGTGCCGATATGCTCGCACCCGTATATTTGGCAACACCATCAATGATGGCGGTATTTCCTTCCACCTTGATATTTGCGCCCATTCTGGTCAGCTCATCTACATATTTAAACCGATTTTCAAAAATGCTCTCCGTCACAATACTGGTTCCCCTGGACAGGGCCAGCGCTACCGTAATCTGAGGCTGCATATCCGTTGGGAATCCGGGATACGGAAGGGTCTTTACCTGCGTATGCTTAAGCGGCTTCGAAGCCACAACACGGATACAGTCCTCAATCTCCTCCACCTCGCAGCCTATTTCCAGCAGCTTCGCCGTGATGGACTCAAGATGCTTTGGAATAATATTTTTTACCGTCACATCTCCCTTGGTGACGGCAGCGGCAAACATAAAGGTCCCCGCTTCAATCTGATCCGGAATAACCGTATATTCCGATCCGTGCAGTTTGGGCACTCCCTTGATGCGGATCACATCCGTGCCCGCACCTTTAATATTCGCCCCCATACTGCTCAGGAAATTGGCCAGATCCACCACATGAGGCTCTCTGGCTGCATTATCGATAATTGTGACGCCCTCAGCCATAACAGCTGCCATCATGACGTTAATCGTTGCGCCTACGCTGGAAACATCCATATAAATATGGCTGCCTACCAGCTTGTCCGCCTTGGCTTTGATAAGGCCGTGCTCAATGGTCACCGTTGCGCCCAGCGCCCGAAATCCCTTGATATGCTGGTCAATAGCACGTGAGCCTATATCACAGCCTCCCGGCAGCACCACCTCCGCATGTTTATACTTTCCAAGCAGAGCGCCCACCAGGTAGTAAGAAGCCCTGATTTTTTTGAGAGCTTCATCTTCAATCACCAGGCTGCTGACGTTTCCCGCATTCAACAGTACCTTGTGCCTGTCGATGCGCTTCACCACAACTCCGATGTTTTCCATTGCCTCCAGAAGTACATTCACATCCCGCACATCCGGTATATTTTCAATATATACGGACTCACCCGTCATAGCGGAGGCAGCAAGAATAGGAAGCGCCGCATTTTTGGCACCCCCTATTTCCACGTCTCCAACTAATGGATTACCGCCCTTAATCGCGTATTGTTCCATTTATCTATCCCTCTATCCAGAGAAGCCCAAAGAGCTCCCATAGTTAAAATCATGTTTAAAAAAGATTAAAATAATCTTAAGATTAATGTTACCACAATTTACCTCGTTTGTAAACGGAACGCATGTTCACCTCTTCGGCAAATACTTTAACGGGTCAACGGCAGTACCGTTAATCCTCATTTCAAAGTGCAGATGAGGCCCTGTGCTGACACCGGTATTTCCGCTGAGCGCAATCCTGTCTCCCTGCTTTACCTTCTGTCCCACAGACACCAGCACCCTGCTCAGGTGTCCGTATCTGGTCTGCTTGCCGTCAATATGGTCAATATAAACCACATAGCCGTAGCCGCTTCCCCAGCCTGCCTTTGTGACGGTTCCTCCGCAGGAAGCATACACCGGCGTTCCTGTAGGCGTTGCCAGATCAATACCCATATGATTGGTGCTGGCGCCCTTCTTCGGCGCACTGCGGCGGCCGAAGCTGGAGGTCTGACGTCCGCCGTAAATTGGCCAATTATAAGTAGGCGGTATCTTGGTGCCCCGCTTCATTACTTTGGCAACCGCCTCCTGAACAATCTCTTCCTTCAGTATCTCTCTGGACACCTCTTTGTTGTCCACATAAGTGACATTCAGCACCGCCTTGCGGAATCCCGCCGAAGGCTGTACCAGCACTTCCGTCTGATTTGTAAACCAGGTGTCCACGTCAATGATCTGTACGTCCGCTTCATAACTTTCTGCAAGATAAATCTGTTCCACTCTGGTGACGGAAAGCTCCGGCTCCGGCACCGTAATGACCAGCTGCTGCCCGATCTGCAGGATTGAATTAACGCTATCCAGACTGTCATTCATCTCCACAATCTTGTCCATGGGAATGTTGACGGTAATGGCAATCTCGGACAGAGTATCCCCCTGCTTCACCTCATAAATGCTGGGGGTCTCCTGTTCCATGATAATACGGTTTGTAGCTGTCTCCAAAGGCGTCAGCAGACTCTCGGGAAGATAGGCCTCCACAACCTCCACCTTCTGGGCAAAGCCCATGGTCAGAATTCCCAGGTCATAGTCTTCAAACCCCATCTCTCCGGTGACTACAGGTTCCGTATGGGACCGCGCCAGGACACTGGCAATACCGCCATGGGAATAATCTATCTCGTCCTTATCATCCCCGGAATCAGAGTCAATATCCACGCTGGGCGCAAGAACGCTGAACTCCCTGCCGGTATCATACGCCAGCGCAACACGAAACCTGTCCTCGCTGTCATACTTGTCAATGGCCGCCTGCAGCAGCTGCACCACCTCGTCAAGACTGGCAAGATTTACCATGTAGTTGTTCACCTTCAGAGTGTAAGAGCGCTGCCTGGTCTCCAGGATACTTCCCCTGAGCACCTCCTCCATCCGCTCAAGGACATCCTTCTCATCATCCACATGTCCCCACAGCATCTCCTCTCCTTCTATGGAGAGCTCAGCCTCGATAAACACCAGCTCGTCGCTCTGGGACGCAATATTCCGGCGGGCCTGTATCAAAAGTGCCTCCGCCTTTTCCTTTTGTTCCACCGTTCCCACGTCCTGCCCGTTCACAGTCACATGAAACAGGTTGTCCCCCGACGAGGTAAAGGGAGTATAACCCTTCACAGACAACAGGCAGATGAAGAGCGTAAACAATGTAATCTTAATATATGTAAACTTGTACTTTTTATAACTTCTTTTATTCTTTTTCATAAGTTTCCCATTTCGGCCGCATTCTAACAATATTTTTATTCTATCAACATTTTTTTCCCTTGTAAAGTCAGTTTTCCAAGGATATAGTAAATATAACAACTATGATGCAATTTTTCGGAGGTGCGGCATGGGCAGTCCCGTTATTTTTCACATTGATGTAAATTCCGCTTTCCTGAGCTGGTCCGCACTGGAACAGCTTGCGGCCGGAAGTGAGACGGATCTGCGTCTGATTCCCTCCATTGTCGGCGGCGATATGAGCACACGCCACGGTGTAGTTCTGGCAAAATCCATTCCTGCCAAGGCCTTTGGCATCACTACCGGCGAACCCGTCATAAACGCTTTCCGCAAATGCCCCGGCCTGGTTTCGGTTGCTCCGAACCATGAACTTTATCACCGGCGCAGCCGCCAGCTCATGGATTACCTGAAAAGCGTCTGCCCAGACATCGAGCAGGTCAGCATCGATGAATGTTATATGGATTATTCCCCCATCGCGGCAAACTATACATCGCCCGAAGCCGCTGCCGCACACATCAAAGACACAGTTTATGAAAAATTCGGCTTTACGGTAAATGTGGGCATCTCCGACAGAAAAGTCCTGGCAAAGATGGCATCCGACTTTAAAAAACCCAATCTGGTGCATACCCTGTACTCCGAAGAAATCTCCGAAAAGCTCTGGCCCCTGCCTGTGTCCCGGCTCTTTCTCTGCGGCCGCTCCAGCGTGGAAACCTTGAAAAAGCTGGGGATTCTTACCGTGGGAGACCTTGCCGGAACGGATCCTTCAATCCTGACGGCCCATCTGAAGAGCCATGGATTAATGCTCTGGAATTATGCCAACGGGCAGGATAACTCTTCCGTTCTCCCGGAACCCGCAGAGGCAAAAAACATAGGTAATTCCACTACCCTGACTACAGATGCAGTCACCAGAGAAGCAGCCGTCAAAATTCTTCTGGAACTGGCCGAATCCGTGGGAAGGCGGCTTCGTGCTTCCCATACAAAAGCCGGTCTCGTCTGTACGGAGATCAAATACAGTGATTTCAAATCCGTATCCCACCAGAGTGTACTGGAGTCCCCCACAGCTTCCACAGACGCTGTCTACCGCACGGCCTGCGCTCTGTTTGATGAACTGTGGAACGGCGCGCCTATCCGGCTTTTGGGAATACGCACGGGAAAACTTTCGGAGGAAGGTGAGCCCGTACAGCTCAGCCTTTTCGATTACACTGCACCGGTGTCGGAAAAACAGCAGAAGCTGGATGCTGCCCTGGACAAAATACGCAGCAAATACGGCGACAATGCCATAAAAAGGGGAAGTCTCATGGACTCCCCCGATATATAAGCAGATATTCAATTCTTTTTCACGCTGTAACCGAAGGTGCCAAGCTGCTCCCCGCAGACAAGGTATGCCCCATGGGAATAGACAATGGGCTCCGCCTCCTCCAAATGAAATTTGTGCTTCTCATCCATATATTTTTCATCCGCATGGACGGCAACCACATCTGCCAGAAACATGTGGTGAGACCCCAGCGGTATAACCTGTCTGACTCTGCACTCAATATTCACCGGACTTTCCGCAATCATAGGTGCCCTGACCTCACTGGCCGGAAGCGGCGTCAGCTTCATCTCCTTAAATTTGTCCACATCACGTCCGCTCTTTACTCCACAGTAATCCGTAGCAAATGCCAGTTCGCGGGTGGTCAGATTGATGACAAACTCACCCGTATCCTTTATGACAGAGTAGGAATATCTCTCGGGGCGCACCGATATGCTGACCATAGGCGGATTGGTACAGATCGTTCCCGCCCATGCAACGGTTATAATATTTGCCTTTCCGTTTCCATCGGCCACACTCACCATGACCACCGGCAGGGGATAAAGCATATTTCCGGGCTTCCAAAGCTCCTTCGCCATGACTTCTCCCATCTTAATGAAAACCAATACCCAGCATCTCCAGCAGTTGAAGCACTGCACCTGCCAGCGAGAACACCAGCGCCGCCGCTGAAATTCCCAGCACAATTCCCAGTCTGCTTCTCGTGGCATTCAGCTTTCCCGAAATCTCAGCCAGCGTTTCGTTCTGCTTTCCGCTTTCTTCCATAACCACCGCCTGTACATTGCGGTATACTTTCACGCATTCCTTATGAACATTTTCATCCGCGACAGCAAACTTTTCATCCAGCCTGTCCCCGGGCTTCTCCTGATTTTTTTCCTCCAGCTGTTTGGATAACAGATCCACCTTACCGGACAACTCCCCGCTCACGTTTTTCAGCTGGCCATTCACATCTTCCAGCTGTGAGCCCACATTGCCCAACTGACCGTTCACACTATCCAGCTGCACACCCACATTGCCCAGCTGACCGGTCACGCAATCCAACTGTACGCTCACATTGCCCAATTGTCCATCTACATGTCCAATCTGCACGCCCAGCTTTTCCAGTCCGGACACATCCTGCTGAATTTCCTTAATCTTGGCAAGGCTTGCTTCCACCAGTCGGTTTATCTCTGCCACATTTTCCCTGGATGCACTCTTTATTCCATCTGCGCCTTCATTTACCAGCTTCTGAAGCTTGTCCAGGCACTCATTATATTCGGAGACCCGGCTTCTGAGCTTATCCAACTCCTCAATTTCAGCCGTGGTATTTGCCCTGATAATCTCCTGTGCATTCGTTCTCTGTGCCAGTTTATCCATAAATATGTCCATCTTCGTTCCTCCAAACGTCAGCTGTACTTTCCCTTATCATATATATTATATATGGCATATTATATCATTATTTTACACATATTACAACTTTTTTCCGCCCCCGTTTTCTTTGTGCAAAATGTACATATAGAATTTGTTTCATATAAGGTTTTTGTAACATTCACCATATATTTACAGCTTATTCATACTTTGTTCATATTTAATTGTTATACTCTAAATACATTCAAAGAAGCAATTAAGATAATTTTTTCATAATAGCCCGGGTGCCGAAAGGTGCCTGGGCACTCCTCATTTATGGGTACAGTCTAACCCGGCCCTGTGCATACAAAAGCGAGCGAAAGCTTTTCGGCTTTCACTCGCCTGACAGTCATTTCAACAAACATTATTTTTTACTGATTGCAAGTATCTCATCATTCAGGGACAGCATTCTGGCATCCAAATCAGACACCAGCTTGGCACACTCAACCAGTTCGTTCTTGATGTGCTCCGGTGCATCCCCCTCAAATTTATAGTGAATTTTGTGCTCCAGGCTTGCCCAGAAATCCATGGCAACCGTCCTGATCTGAATCTCCACGGTAGTGTCCACCGTGCGGTCCGACAGATATACCGGCACAGTCACGATCATGTGATAACTCTTGTAGCCGCTGGCCTTCGGAAAGGTAATGTAATCCTTTACCGCAATTACCTTAATATCCCTCTGCTCCGCAATCATATCAGCTATCCGATAGATGTCCGACGTAAAGGAACAGATAATTCGGATTCCTGCTATGTCATTTATGTACTTCACCATGTTGTCAATGGTTGACTCGTATCCGTTCCGCTTCAGCTTCTTTACAATACTCTCCGGCGTCTTAATCCGGGCCTTGATATGTTCGATTGGATTATATTGATGAACATGCTGGAATTCATCATTAAGAATTCCCATCTTTGTCTCCATTTGCCGCAGCGCGGCGCTGTAAATGAGCGTCACCTCTTTCCAGCTGTCCACTCCTTCGCCGTTGTCGCCCTTTAATTCCTTCAGTTCCATTGTTGCTCCTTCATTACAGAGATTTTCTTTCGTTGTAAATTCATTTCTATTATACCATAAAAATTCTTGTAAATGTACGATGTTCACAAAAAATTAATCCTTTTTTTATAGAGCAGCTGTTTGTGCCCTGCCTTTTATATTTATGCGGCTCTGTTACATTTTATGCACAAGGTTTTACTTGCACGAGGGGAAAAAATGAATTAAGATAGGAGCGAAGGGAGAACGTCTATGTTTCGTTTATGGGCAAGAACTTTTAAAGACAATCACATGCTGCAGGATACCTGCATTGAAGACGGGAGCGACGATACCCGCACCCACAAGGTTTTTCATGCCCTGGATGAAATATGCCTTCAGTTTGATCTGGGCAAGCCTATCTGGCTGGACAAGACCATCGCGGAGTTCAAGCGGCACCGAAAGGCACGCTTCACCCAGGACAATTTTATTGAAAGTGTTGATTTCGACTATCTGGAAATTCAGGTCATCGAGGAGGATTAATCCTCATATCCGTTAGGGTTGTTCTTCTGCCATCTCCAGGAGTCGGCGCACATCTCTTTGATGCCGAACTGTGCTTCCCAGCCCAGTTCTTCTTTAGCCAGGCTTGCGTCCGCATAGCAAGTGGCAATATCGCCGGGGCGTCTGTCCTTGATCACATAGGGAATCTTTACTCCCGTGGCTTCCTCAAAATTCTTCACAATATCCAGGACACTGTATCCCACACCCGTTCCCAGATTGTAAATCTTCAGTCCGGCTTTTTCCTCAATCTTCTTCAATGCCTTCACATGGCCCACCGCCAGGTCCACCACATGGATGTAATCCCTGACGCCGGTTCCGTCCGGTGTATCGTAGTCATTTCCGAATACCCCCAGCTCCTTCAGCTTTCCTACCGCCACCTGGGTGATGTAGGGCATCAGATTGTTGGGGATGCCGTTGGGATTCTCCCCCATAGTGCCGCTCTTGTGAGCACCGATAGGATTGAAGTAGCGAAGCAGGATAACATTCCATTCCGGGTCCGCTTTCTGGATGTCAGACAGTATCTGCTCCAGCATGGACTTGGTCCAGCCGTAAGGGTTGGTGCACTGTCCCTTGGGGCACTCCTCCGTGATAGGTATAAAAGCGGGATTTCCGTATACCGTAGCGCTGGAAGAAAAGATAATGTTCTTAACCCCATGCTTTCTCATGACATCTACCAGAGTCAGGGTTCCTGCAATATTGTTTTCGTAGTACTCCCAGGGCTTCTGCACGGACTCGCCCACCGCCTTCAGTCCCGCGAAATGGATGACTGCATCAATCTTCTCTGCGGAAAAAATCTTCTCAAGTCCCTCTCTGTCCAGAATATCCGTCTTGTAGAAAGGAACCTTTTTGCCCGTGATAGCCTCTACCCGCTGCAGAGATTTTTCGCTTGCGTTACAGAGATTGTCCAGCACGATCACATCGTAACCCGCCTGCTGCAATTCAACTACCGTATGGCTGCCGATGAAGCCGGCGCCGCCTGTCACTAAAATCTTCATAGCTCCCTCTTTTCCGCGGGATGTTGCCCGCATTGTTTTTTGTTTCCTGTCACTTTAAAGGATAATCAAAAACACTATAATGCACAATACTTATTTGTTATCAGAATCTGTCAAAATGTTATATTCATTATCATCCTGTACCACGAGAACAGTCCGGTTGTTACTGCCCCGGTCCTACAGTGTAACGCCATTCTGCTGCAGCAGCGCCCGGGCGCTCTCCACGGAGTCAATTCCCGTCATATTTTTGATAGGTGCAAATTCTTTTTCTCTCACCACCTCATAGGGCAGACAGCTCTCCATCTGATGAATCATGTCCAGCACCAGATTTTCAAATTTAAAGCCGTTGGGCGCATCCGGTTTTACAAGCTCGCCCGCTTCGTTCAGATAGGGAATCTTCTTTTCCACAATATGCAGGGGCAGGTGTTTGTCCAGAATCGCGATCAGATCCTGTACCCGGAACAGATAGTTAAGAATGACTCCGAAATAATAAACGGGATCGCCCTTCTCATCCTTTGCATTCATCAGATCTTCCGTCAGCTCATAGTATTCCACAATGGAGGGGCGTCCATCCTCCAGGCACATGACGCCCACTTTTTCATCCGGGGCATTCTTGCGCACCACCTTGGCACCCACTGCACAGTTTTTCCGAATTGTCGCGCCCAAAAAACAGGGATCGGCAATTTTCTGCAGTACATTGTCCACAGCGAACACGTTCAGCCACTCAATGCCCTCTTTCTTCACAAGTTCCAGCAGGCCGGTGTTCTTCATGGAGATGAACCAGCCCCCGTTTCCGTTGGGAGAAGTGGAAAGCCGTCCCTTCTCCTCCAGATATATTTTGCCCTCGTAATCTGTAGCCGCCGCCATCTCCTGCATAAAAAAGTGCACATACTCTGCCCTGTAGCCGAAGTAATCATGCTCTTTCAGGAAAGCTACGGTGGCCTTATGGTTCTTGTCGCTGGTCATGACAAAGAGATGAATCCAGGTATCCGCCTGCCGCACCACATTCAGAAGATTGTTTACCAGACACTCAAAAATATAGAGATCCCTGGTCAGGCCCACATTGTACATGCCCTTGGGATTGTCGGAGCCCAGCCTTGTCCCCATGCCGCCCGCCAGGAGCACTGCTCCCAGCTTTCCTGCTTTGATGGCCTCCAGTCCCACAGCGGTGAAGGCCTCCCTGTTCTCTTCAATCTCAGGCAGCTGCATGGCCGCCAGGGGAGTGATGACCCCTTTTTTCTCCAGTTCCTCCCTGTGCCTGCACACCTCCAGGAGGCTCATATCCGTTGCATCTATCTGTGCCAGGAGCGCATCCTTCTCCTGTTCATTCAACTCATCATAATATTTCAGGACATGCTCCTGCCCATATTTCGCCAGCTTCTCCTTCGCCTGCGCCAAATCCATACTTTTTCCCTCAACCTTCCCGCCTGACGGCTGCTTTTTCGCCGGGCATGTCTGACTGCCGCGGCCTTGGCTTAAGTATACCAGAACTTTCCAATCCCTTCAACTCAGTCACCCGCAAATTAAGAAAGCCTTCATAATATCAACCCGTAAAAGCAGTTAATAGTATAAAAGCCTGTCCATTGCCTTTTTTATTTATACTTGGCATATGACAAGTATATTTCACTCATGTACTTGTCATATGTCAAGCAGTATTAATTTTAGCAATGCTCTTGTCTGTGGGCATATTTTTCTTTCGTTGCAAGCCCGCCTCTGATGTGGCGCTCCGATTTGTTCACATCCAACACCTGCCTGGCCTGTTTCGCCAGAGTGGGATTGATCTGCATGAGGCGGTCCGTTACGTCCTTATGTACAGTAGATTTACTAACCCCAAACGCCTTTGCTGTCTGCCGTACCGTGGCATTGGAGTCAATGATATAATTGGCGATGCTGATTGCCCTCTCTTCAATATAATCCTTCAAAAGAGTACCCCTTGAGAATCTTTTTTACAGTGTATGAAAGATTCTCAGGGGGTATGACTTCTGTTTTCACTATATTTTTTCCAATCAGCACCTGTTTCCCGCAAAAGGCAAAACCATACTTGCGGATCCGCCCGGCCGGAATTCCCTTTGCCAAAAGTGCTGTCTCATAGTTCTTCCGTTCAATTTGTGCCAACGCTTGGCCTCAAAATCTCTCTGCAGGTTAGATAAAATTTTTTTGCATGTAAGTTCCAAAATATACTACTAATTCCTTTTTATTTAAAGGCAAGATGTTTAATCCGAGTTGATAAGTCATCAATATTATCATAACGGGACACCCAATTATCCTTAATTGTACCATCTAATGCCAAATGATTAATAAAATTATATTCATTAATTATGTTGTCATCCCAATCATTTTGCCGTTCTTGTTCATTATTATAT
>CAMWJV010000080.1 GCA_947174665.1 uncultured Lachnospiraceae bacterium | reverse complement strand
CCACAATATCGCAATTCTTTTCCTTCCAGTAAAGAAATCCCAGGGCCGTCTCCACCTCAAAAGCTGTAGGCTGGTTCAACCCTTCCGCCACCATCTCATCGCAGGCCTGCTTTACCAGTTTCGCCAGCCGTCCCAGTGCTTCCCTGGTAATGCTCCTGCTATTTACCTGTATACGCTCCCTGTACTCAAAAATTACAGGCGATATATATCGTCCCACCCGATAGCCGCCGTACTTTAAGACCTCCGCTATGTAAGCGGACACGGAACCTTTTCCGTTGGTGCCTGCCACATGCACAAACCTCAGAGCATTCTGGGGGTTCCCAAGCCGTCCGCAAAGCTCCCGGATACTGTCCAGACCGGGTACGATCCCCAGTCCGCTTATGCTCTCGATATATTCCATTACTTCCCGTTCCTTCATCCGGCCGCCCCCTCAGATGCCTTGTATAAAAAATTATATTGTATAAAGAATTTCCAAACTGCACAAAATGTATCATGCGGATTTTCAGTAATCCAGTTTTCCGACAGAAAGAAAGGCTGACATCATGAAGCATAGCACTGCAACCTTTGCAAAAAATTTCCTGAAATGCGGACTCATCGGGTGGTGCATGGAAATTCTCTTCACCGCCCTGGGCTCTCTCCGCAGCCGTGACCTTACCCTGAAGGGCATGACCTCTGTCTGGATGTTTCCCATTTACGGCTGTGCCGCTGTCATTGCCCCCGTGAGCCGGATTCTGAAAAACAGACCTGCCTGGTTCCGCGGGCTGACTTATATGGGAATCATCTTTTCCGCCGAATATCTCACGGGCAGCCTGCTTTCCAGGCACAAACTCTGTCCGTGGAATTACAGCCGGAGCAGATGGAATGTGAACCGTGTCATCCGCCTGGATTACGCTCCATACTGGTTCGGGGCAGGATTGTTGTTCGAGCGCCTGCTGGGTAGTCAGGCTGGCGAAAGCAATTAGCTTCCCGAAAATACCCCGCTTAATCAGCGGGGTATTCTGCAGCCCTTTGCAATCAACATTTGCATTCAGCATCGTCCTCAGTCGGCATCGTCCATATCCTGTATGTCACCTGCACCGATATCAAGCATATTCATGGTGCGCCGCTTCCTTCTCGCGACCTCTGACTGCTCCAGGATAAAGTCTTTCACCGCCTTGGAATGCTTGATATGTGTCAAGACAAGCTGGGCGTGCGTGGTGTCTCCGGTAAAACAGATTACCGTGCCCAGACCGAATATTTTCTCAGCCAGGCTGGCACTGTGCTGAACATCCTGCACCTTATACATATAGCAGTCATTCTCCACCGTCTTCAGCAGCCCCTCATCTATCGTTATGACATCTTCTTTAATTGTATACTTTGTAAAGGTAAAAGGCAGTCCAAAAAATAACCAGCGCTTTCTTTCAACAAATTCCATCATCCATACCCTCCTTTCCTGTAACCTTTTGTTTTATTATAGTGCAAATACCTGCCGGATGCAAGTGACAGTTGTACTTGTAAAAACCGGCGGAAAATGTTAGAGTAAAGACACAGGGGAGAAAAATATACTGAATTATGGTTAATAAAATTGACGGTAACAATTACTATGTTTATACAAATCAAAAGAAAGTGAATATTCCGGACAGTGATGAAAAGTTCAGCCTGGACTATGAAAAAGAGGAATCTCAAGCCGGATTAAAGGATAACAAACTGGCGGCGGAACAGAACGGTGTCAGAATAGAGATTTCAGGCAAAGGCATGGAGCAACAGAAGCAGGCTGAAACACCGGAACGTACAAATGCGCCCGGGACCACGTCTTTGCTTAACACAATACGGACATTTCTCACTGCAGCAATTGCGGCAATCAAGGATATTTTCAATAAAATATGGAACAATCCGCTTCCGGCAGATGCCTTAAAGGATACGCCGGAAAATATAGACTATGCCGGGATTGCGGGAGATACGGAGCCCCCGGAAGCCCCAGACGCTATTAGAGTCACAGAGATCATAGAAACAACAGGCTTTACGGACACCGCAGAGACCGTCTCCCCCACAGATGAGGAAAATTCTGAACGTGAAATCCAAAAGCATCTGCAAAATGGCGATATGGAGCAGGTCATCAGGATATTGACAGACAACGGAAGAAAGATGCCTGCCAGGAATTCAACTCTGCTGACCTCTTATGACAAGAATGGCAGGATGGTAGAGTTGGATGCATCCATTCGGCAAAGGACCCTGTATGGAGACAGAAATACAAGGAAACTTTGAAAACCCATTGAAACTCTTGTCCCATCGTGGTATCATAGAAAAGCGGGTAAACCCGCTTTTCTATCAAATATATATGGAGGTTATAGTATGACAGCTAACGAGTGCATCATCGGGCGCAGGAGCATCCGCAGTTTTACCGAGCAGCCGGTATCCCATGAACTGATCCGGAAAATCGTAGAAACGGCTTCCTATGCTCCCAGCTGGAAGAATACACAGATTACCCGCTACATTGCCGTGGAGGGTGAGAAAAAGAAGGCTCTTGCAAAATGTACTTCCCTCTATCCCGGGAACGGCGTGATCATGGAACAGGCTCCTATGGTAATTGCAGTTACTGCAGTCACAAAACGCAGCGGTTACGAAAGGGACGGTTCTTTCTCCACCCCTAAGGGAACAGGCTGGCAAATGTACGATGCCGGCGTTGCAAGCGAAGCGTTCTGCCTGGCAGCTTTTGAACAGGGTCTTGGAACTGTCATTATGGGTCTGTTTGACGAAGCGGATGCTGCAAAGGTTCTCGGTCTTCCCGAAGACAGAGAGCTGGTGGCCCTTATTCCCATTGGCTATCCCACCGAGGTTCCCGCCGCTCCCAAGCGCAAGGCCGTGGATGAACTATTAGCATTTTTAGAATAATTACAGGAGTCGAGGAGTTTTACTCTTCGACTCTTTTTACGGTAACAGGCTTCCACAATACTAAATCCACAGAAAGGAATGGTTATCTCTATGAGACACTTAATGAGTCCGCTGGACTTCACCCCCGAAGAACTGGACAAGCTTTTCGACCTTGCCAATGATATCGAAAATAACCCGGCAAAATATGCCCATGCCTGCGACGGCAAAATACTTGCCACCTGCTTTTACGAGCCCAGCACCAGGACACGTTTGAGTTTTGAATCCGCCATGATCCGGCTGGGCGGGCGTGTTATCGGCTTCTCCGATGCAGCCTCCTCCTCCGCATCCAAGGGTGAAAGCGTGTCCGACACTATCCGCATCATCTCCTGTTATGCAGATATCTGTGCCATGCGCCATCCGAAAGAGGGTGCTCCCATGGTAGCAGGCGAAAAATCCGGGATTCCGGTCATCAATGCCGGCGACGGAGGACACCAGCATCCTACCCAGACTCTGACGGATCTGCTGACCATCCGAAGTCTGAAGGGCTCCTTAGGCGGTTTTACCATCGGCCTGTGCGGTGATCTGAAGTTCGGCCGAACCGCCCACTCCCTTATCAACGCCCTGGTGCGCTATGACAACATCCGGTTCATCTTCATCTCTCCCGAGGAGCTCAGGTGTCCCGATTACATTATTGAGATGCTGAAGAAAAAAGGCATCTCTTACAGTGAAGTCATCCGACTGGAAGATGTGATGCCTGAGCTTGACCTGTTGTATATGACCAGAGTGCAGAAGGAACGCTTTTTCAATGAGGAGGACTACATACGCTTAAAGGATTTCTATATTCTGGATACCGCCAAGATGGGGCTGGCAAAAGAAGATATGCTGGTACTTCATCCTCTGCCCAGAGTCAACGAGATTTCCGTAGAGGTGGATGCCGACCCCAGAGCCGCTTACTTCCGTCAGGCACAGTATGGCGTCTACGTCCGCATGGCACTGATACTCACACTGTTGGAGCTTGCATGACGAAACCTTCACTTTCAGGCAGATTATTTAGAGAAATGCGACCGCGTCGGTACACCGGCATAGATTTGCATTTAGGAAAGGAGACCATATGCTGAATGTAGGAAAAATCGAAGAGGGCTTTGTGCTGGATCACATCAAAGCCGGGAAAAGCCTGGACCTATATGACCATCTGCAGCTGGATAAACTGGACTGCACCGTGGCCATCATCAAAAATGCGCGCAGCGACAAGCTGGGCAAAAAGGACATTCTAAAGGTGGAATGTAACATTGACATGCTGGACCTGGATGTCCTGGCCTTCATTGACCACAACATCACCGTCAATGTTATCAAGAACGGAATCATTGTGGAAAAGAAAGTGTTGACGCTTCCCGGTCAGATCAGAAATGTCATCAGGTGCCACAACCCCAGATGTATCACTTCCATCGAGCAGGAGCTGCCCCATATCTTCTATCTGGCAGATACCGAAAAGGAAGTGTATCGCTGTAAATACTGCGAAGAAAAATATACGGAGACGGCAAAGACCAATCGCTGACAAAGTGCAGCTACGCCGCACTTCTTCGCATTCATCCCGCACAATAATCAAATACCCCGCAGCAAGCTGACGGGGTATTTGACCCTCGCGGCATTCGCCAACTGTCCGTGCAAGCACGGCCGCTTGGCTCATTGCTCGCGGGAATAAAATCCGGGGCACGATCAATACCGGCCCCGGATTTTTATCTGCTTTTATGCGTACCTCACGCACTCCTGTATCTTATATTTCCTTCAGTTCATACTCCCTGATGCCCACACCTGTCTCTGCAGCGGCTTCCACCGTGTGAACCCCGTTTCTGGATTCTATCCTTTTCAGCAGATGATCCCTTCCGGGGTCATCGGATGCATATACAAGGTCAAGACACGCCTGATCCAGCGCCACAGGATCAGTGGATGCCAGAATACCTATATCCGCCATCGCCGGATCTTCCGCCACGGCGCAGCAGTCGCAGTCCACAGACATATTCTTCATGACATTGATAAACACAATCTTCTCCCCGAAATAGTCCATAATGGACTTTGCCGCATCCGCCATGGACTCCAGAAAGGAATCATGATCTGCAGACCAGATTTTTGCCTCATTGCCCGCACCGTGGATATATGCCTTGCCGTGGGAAGAAGCAATACCGATGGAAATATTCTTCAGCGCACCGCCGAAACCTCCCATAGGATGCCCTTTGAAATGGGACAATACCAGCATGGAATCATACTTTCGGATATTGGCCCCCACAAAATTCTTTTTAATCCGTCGGCCCTCCAGAACGGACAGTTCAAGCTCTCCCGCCTCGTCCATAATGTCAACCTCCGCAATGCTGCTCCAGCCATGGAGCTTCATTGTGGCTCTGTGTGCCTTTGTAGTATTCCGCTGGCCTTCGTAGGCAGTATTGCACTCCACAATAGTGCCGTTCACATAGTCAATTACCGGCTTCATAAAATCCGGGCGCAAAAAATTCTGATTCCCTACCTCGCCGGAATGCAGCTTGACGGCCACATTCCCGGGCAGCTTTACTCCCATCGCATCATACATTCGAATCATCGCCTGAGGCGTTATCTCCTTTGTAAACCAAACCTTTGCCTTTTCCATTTTCAGCCTCCTCTACCATCGCTTCTGTGTCTGCCTCACGGACAGTACAATCTTGCCTGCATTCTGCGACAGTAGAACCATTATAGCACACGTCCGCAAAAAATGAAAGTACGGCATCAGTCCATGATATCAAAGATAAGTATAACCTTAAACAAATCTCCGTCAACCACTATCTCCATCTGCCCCTGTTGAAGTTCCGTCAGGCTTTTGGCAATGGAAAGTCCCAGTCCGTTCCCCTCCATATGCCTTGACTTATCGCCTCTGACAAAACGCTCCTCCAATTCTTCAGGTGAAATATCCAGTGCATACTTGGACATATTGCGGAAGATGATGAAAGCCTTATTCTCCTTCTGTTCCAGTGTCAGGTACACTCTGGAGTTCTCCTGAGCGTATTTGCAGATATTGTTCAGAAGATTGTCAAAGACCCGCCAAAGGTGCCTGCCGTCCGCCAGAATCCTCACCGGCTCCTCCGGCTGGCTCACCCGCAGCTCCAGCGCTTTTTCCTCCATTCTCTGCTGGTATTCACCCACTGCCTGGCTCAGTAAAACTCCCGCCTCACAGGATTCCAGATTCACCTCCAGATTACCTGTAGCTGCTTTGGACGCTTCCACCAGATTTTCCAGCAGCCTCTTCAATCTGCCGGACTGACGCAGCAGTACCTCGGAATACTCGCGCATTGTCTGACTTTCCTCAGGATTTTCCGCCGCTTCCCGGCTGATCAGCTCCGCATAATTGATGATGGAAGTCAGAGGAGTCTTCAAATCGTGGGAAACATTGGTTATCAGCTCTGTCTTCAGACGTTCGCTCTTCATGCGCTCCGACACAGCTCTGGCAACTCCCTGACCCAGACTGTTCAGATTCTCACCCTGCTCCGGAAGACCCAGAACATGAGCTTTGTATCCACCCGATAGTCCTCATGCCCTTCAGCAAGCTCCCGGCTTGCCTTCAGCAGCCTTCTGAAAGTCTGGGCAATATAGAGCACCACCAAAAATAATACTATCTTTTCCAGCACCCACAAAAACAAAAAGAGTTCTTCATTATGTATCCTGCAAAAACGAGCTATTGTCAAAAGTTCCAGAAAACAGGCAGCCAGATAAACGATAACCGTGGTCAAAACATGCGGAATCCCCACAAGCAGCCGCCACAGCCGGCAGAATCCCCGCCACAGAATCCGAAGCATTACAAAGGAGAGCGTGTGCCGCCACAGCTTCCCCAGCTTCAGCCGAATGGCAAAATCATAAAGAAAGATCATAGTCAGCATCAAAGTGACTGCGCAGGCCACAGTCAGGCATACCGCCTCCGGCCACCCGCCGCTCCACCTCAATTCGTTCATCAGCCTCAGCATGCCATATTCCGCAAGAACCACGCCACAAATCAGCACATCCAGGTGAATTTCCGTCAAGGGTCCCGGTACAATCCCCTCTCTGCCGTTTTTGTGTCCCGCACTGCACAGCAGGAAAATAACACAGACCACAAACAGAATGGCGCTTCCCGCACAGAGCAGGATTGCCGCATATCTTGCCTGATAAAGGGCTTCTATCCAACGGACAGTTTCCTTTATATCATCCTGCTTTGCAAACGCAGGGTCATAGAAAACACGTATAATATAATCTCCCGATGAGTCCAATCCCTCCCTTCCGTCAAATTCCGGCATCGACATCAGTACCTCCCCATATATTGTCGATATACGTACATCTCCATATATATGCGAGTAGAAGCCGTTATCCTCCATTGCCTCCGATGCGTCATAACTCTGCCAGGTAAATACGCTGCTGTCCGCCACCAGTCTATTCTCACAACTTAGGATTGCAACCTCTGCATTACTCTCTCTCAGATAAATCCGGGCTGATTCCTCATTGTCATTATTCAGGAAATTGTGCATTTGGCGAGCAACTCTATAAGTCAGTCCTTTGAGTCCCTTCACCAACACCGTACTATGACTGTCGATATACATGTTTTCTTCCGCAGCGATATAACAGACCGCAACTCCTGCCGCACATGCCGCAGCACTGATGAGCACCAACAGGAATGCCGCCACCTTCGCTGCCAAACAGCCTGACAGCCTGAAACGGCGCGCCTCCCCTCCTTCCATATGTGATTTTCTTCTCCCTGTCCGCTTCTTTTCTTCCACTGTAGTCGTTTCTCTCGTTCTGTCTTCTTCTGACGTTGTCGCTTCACGGGCTTTATTTTCTTCCGCCGCTGCCGCTTCCCTCGTTCTGTCCTCTTCCATCACTGCTGCCTCCCTTTCTCCATCTTGTAGCCCTGTCCCCATACTACCTTTAAGTATCTGGGTTCAGCAGGGTTGATTTCCAGTTTCTCACGCAAATGCCTGATATGTACCGCCACGGTGTTCTCACTGCCATAAGGCAGATCATTCCATATCTTCCGGTATATTTCCTTCGGTGAAAACACCTGTCCCGGATGCTGCATCAGCAGCTTTAAGATATCGTATTCCGTGGGAGTCAGAGACACATCCTCCCCGTCCAGTGTCACACGCTTCTCCTCATCATCCAGCTCGATAGCCCCGCACCGCAGGATCGCCGTCTTCACATTTCCCGCTCCCAGCTGCATATATCTGCGCAGCTGTGACTTTACTCTGGCGGACACCTCCACCGGGTTAAAGGGCTTTGTGATATAATCATCTGCTCCCACCGTCAGCCCCAGAATCTTATCCGTGTCCTCGGATTTGGCAGTCAGCAGGATAACGGGAACGTTGCTTTTCTCCCGAATTTTCACCATAGCCTCCATGCCGTCCATCTCCGGCATCATAATGTCAAGCAGCAC
This sequence comes from uncultured Lachnospiraceae bacterium, assembly GCA_947174665.1. Lineage (GTDB taxonomy): Bacteria > Bacillota > Clostridia > Lachnospirales > Lachnospiraceae > Acetatifactor. Next base: position 7,868 of record CAMWJV010000080.1, on the reverse strand, counting down.
AAGATGAATGTCATGCTCCTCCACAACCTTCAGCGCTTCCTTCCCGTCAAAGGCCTCATACAACGTATAATTTTCATCGTTCAGATAAATCTTCAGAGCATTTACAATGTCTCTTTCATCATCACAGATTAAAATATTGTACATATCCGGTCTCCCTTACCCCTCATTCTCAATGCTATTTTATCAAAATATCTTTTAACAATAAACAGTGTAATTCTTTAAGAAATCTTTAACATGCGCCGCCGGTGCAACTAAAAAACAGCCGCCACCAGTCTGCTGTATCGCCAGATTGTGACCGCTGCACTCAACATTTCCTTATTTTGGCAGTTTCATTAAATAGTCATCGAATTCCGTAAAAGCTTCTTTATACGCCTGCTCCGAATAGTCAAGTAATAATACGATTGCATATGAATACATTTGCATCCAATACTTTATTTTGTTTCTAATCTTACAATCAATATCAGACAGTCGTCCTCCCTCCTGTATCCAGATCGTTGTATAGTATAATATCCCATATACATCCGCAAGCAGGTTTTTATCTACTGAATCTGACGCAAACTCCGGTGCTAAAACTTTTAGACAATTCATCACATCAATAAAATTTTCTTCAATAATATCTCCGTTAAACTTTCTCAATGAACCTAAAAATCCATTTATCCACCTGGGATCTTTTATGTTGGAATTGCGCCCTGAATGAAAACTTAATGAAATCCTTGCCTCTTCGCTTGTCATATACACCTGCTTCCTCCCTCTGTCATTAAATTTAACACTCAAAAATCAAATGTTCTTTTAATAATAACAGGTCAGCGCTTTCAGTAGATTTTCAATATTTTCCAACAGATTTTCCAGTGCTATTCTGCTTCCTGCTTCGCTGCTTTTGTTTCTGTTGTCTCCTGCTCCTCTGTTATTTCCTGCGTCTCCGCCGTTTTCCTCTTTCTCGTCACTCTTTCCTTTAATTCCTCAAGGAACTCCCTGTACTCCACGGAAGTCATTCTCGGGTTGGAACGAATCATTTCACGCTGGAAGAAATCCTTCAGACTGCTGAGACGATCATGGTTCTCCTTATTCACCAGATACCTTGCCCTCAAATCGATCAACTCAGCCTTGACGCTTTCAAGATACTCTCCCGGCCTGGTAAGCACTATGGTCTTGATACTCTCCAGCCTGCTCTCGATACCTTTCTTTAAATCAGACGCACTTCTGGAAAGCCCTTCTTTGTAATTTCCCATGCTCTCGCTCGCCGACGCCATGATAGCATCCAGGCGGCTCTGTATGGCCAGCATTTCTTCCTTAGCCTGCTTCATCTTTGCAAGCACATTACGCAAATCAACAGCCGCCTTGAAGGAAAGAGCAAAATCCGCAAAAATACCCGCTGTCAGAACCAGCGTGACAACGGTAAGCACCTGGCCGGGAATTGCCATCATAGTCCACTCCACCGGCATATGGATAAACTCTGTCATGGCAATGGTTATCAACCCCCATGCCAGACTGGAGCCAAGGCAGATATGCCCCTGAAAATTAAACTTCTGGTTGGAATAATCCCAATACCTCACCTTGAACAGAGCTTCCATTACAACACCTGTGATATATTCCAGAATCGTTGCCCCGATACACCCCGCAATGTAGGTAAACACCACGCGCCAGGGAAGCCCCAGCCCCTGAAAAGGCATTGACACCACCAGCATCATCGTGGCACCGCTTCCGTAAATGGGAAGAAAGGGACCACGCATAAACCCCCGGTTTGTCAGCTTTTTATCCTTGATGGAAACATAGGCGGATTCAAAACACCATCCGCCGAAACAATAGAAATAAAAGACAAACAGCCACTGAATAACTGTGTAGTGATACATAAATTCTCCCTCTGCCCGGTTAAGGCACTCTTTTGTCACACAACTGCTGTCTGCATACCGTTATCTACATACCGTTATCTGTATACTGCCGCCTCTATGGCAAGCTTTCCCTTCCTGGTCTCCCTTGTTCCCTCCTCCAGGCGGAATTTTCCATGCCCCCTGGCATTGACAATGTCCCCGGCTTTTAAAGTACGGGCGTTATTTTCACAAAGTCTTCCGTTCACGAAGACTTTTCCCGACCGAAACAGTTCCAGACTCTTTTCTCTTGACATGTTATAGACCTTTGCTAATACCGCGTCCACCCGGACGGACTGTACCTGAACGCAGACAATCTCCGGTTCCTCCTGAACCAGATCTTCGGCGCTCTCTGTCACGGAGCATTTCACACTGGTATGCCTGACTTTATCCAGATTTTCGCAGATAAATTCCCCGATGGTATCCTGGCAGAAAAGGTATGCCTGTTTTTCGCCTACCTTGATGTCTCCGATGGTACTCCTGTCAATGCCAAGGTTCATCAGCGCGCCCAGAAAGTCCCTGTGGGTCAGATCGTCCGCAAATTTGCTGACCAGGGGTCTGATATGGATACATACAATGGGAAATGGCACCTCATACCCCAATTCCTCAGCACTGCCAAACCGCACCATCACTCTGTCCGCATTTTCACAGCCCCCGTATACGGTATATCCGGCATATTTCAGCTTCTGCTCCTCCTGCCAGAAAGCGTCCTGTTCGCCAAGCCCCAGAAAACCGGTAAAGGTAAACACTCCCTGGGTATAGGAACGATCAGCAAGATCGTGAAATCTGTTCTTTAGCTGTTGTAATTCCATTATGCAAAGCTGATGACCTCTTCCTTTGGCGCTTTCGTCTTTTCAACGCTTACCGCATGCAGAACCGGCCCCTCTCCTTTATAGTCTTCCCAATACTCCTTTGACACAGTGGCCGTCACCCTGACCCACTCCTTCTGCTTCAGTGCTCCCGCTCCCGCGAACTCACAGGCATAGCCCAGAAAAGCCATATCTTCCGCACAACAGGTCATTGCCATGCGGCCCGGAACAAAATAATCGGCGGGGAAATTTTCAGGCTTTAGCACCATTGCCACAAACTGCAGCTTTTTGCCGATATAACGCTCCAAATGGTCCATGGAATCCAGATACCAAATACCATAACCCTTGTTATCCAACACGATAGTCTCCTGATTCAGGTCATAGGGCAGATCTTCCTCAAAGATTTCGTCAATCTCACCGTTGGAGTCCTCAAAGACCACATCCGCCTTGGCGTTCACCGCCTTGATGTTTCTCTTATAGGTGTTCAGCTGGTCTCTGACCGTATCGCACCGGTTAAAAATGATCATCTCCGAGCCCCGAATCATCTCCGCAAGCAAAGAGCGCATATTGGTGTAGTACATGGGGAAGGTGGAGCCGTCAATAATGGTAATCTGCTGCTCAATCTTCCAGTACCAGGGCAGCTTTGCATTCTTATAGTTCCACATACCGTTGTACTCAATAATGATCCGCTCCGGTTTGTGCTTTTTTTCCAGTTCAGTCAGCTTCTCCGGGGTAAAGTCCGTCTCCTCCTGAATGAGTTCCACTTCTGTACGGCTCTGCTTCAGAAGATTTACATCGTACTCGTTCTCCCCCTCCTCGCACAGCAAAAGCAGGGTCTTTCCCTTAATCTGAAAATAAGGCTGTGACAGGGTAAAGCAGATAAATTCTGTCTTTCCGCTCTCAAGAAAGCCATTGATCACATATACTGGTTTCATCTCCATACTCCCTATATGCGTAAAGAGGGATGTTTACACACCCTCCTTACACTTGTTACTTAATATTTTAAAATATCCTTCCTATCGGAAGAGTTCCTCCAGCTTATCTTCCTTCAGCTCGGCGCCGATGACGCAAAGCTTGCCCGTCACCTCAGGCTTGCCCTCTCTGATGTCATGCTCCTCAGGCACATAATCGAAGTAAATCCAGGTTCCGTTCTCCCCGGGAACCATCCCCTTGGATCGCAGGATTGCGCCGTACTCACCGCTGTCCAGAGCTGTCAAGATGCTCTCGATCCTCTCGACGGTATACTTAGCCGGAGTCTCCTTGCCCCAGCTTGCGAATATCTCATCCGCATGGTGATGATGGTGATGCCCATGCTCATCATGGTGGTGATGATGCTCATGTTCCTCATCATGATGATGGTGCTCGTGTTCCTCATCATGATGATGGTGGTGCTCATGCTCGTCATCATGATGATGGTGATGCCCGTGTTCGTCGTCATGATGATGGTGCTCATGCTCGTCATCATGATGATGGTGATGCTCGTGTTCCTCATCATGATGATGGTGGTGCTCGTGTTCGTCGTCATGATGATGGTGGTGCTCGTGTTCGTCGTCATCGTCATGGTGGTGATGACCGCCACAGCAGGGGCATTCCTCGCCATCATGATGATGGTGATGCTCATGTTCATCCTCATGGTGCAGCTGCTCCATCATTTCCTTCATCATCTCATCCAGCGTATCAGCGCCCTCAATGGTCTCCAAAACAGCCTTTCCCTCCAACTGATCCAGCGGCGTGGTGATGATGGTCGCCTTCTTGTTGTGCTCGCGGATAAGAGCAACACACTCTTCCAGCTTCTCGGGGCTTACCTTGTCCGTTCTGCTTAAGATAACCGTTCCCGCAAAGGCAATCTGATTGATGAAGAATTCGCCGAAATTCTTGATATACATCTTCGCCTTGGAGGCGTCTACCACCGCCACGGCGCTGTTTACCTGCACATCCAGGTCAGATGCCACATTCTCAACTGCCTTCAGCACATCGGAGAGCTTGCCCACGCCGGAGGGCTCAATCAAAATTCTCTCCGGCGCATATGTCTGGATGACCTCCTTCAGCGAGGTTCCGAAATCTCCCACCAGTGAACAGCAGATACAGCCGGAATTCATCTCTTTGATCTCAATGCCGGCCTCCTTCAAAAAGCCCCCATCAATACCGATTTCACCAAACTCATTCTCGATCAGCACCGTCTTGCTGCCGTCCAGCGCCTCCTTCAGCAGTTTCTTGATGAGGGTTGTCTTGCCTGCCCCCAAAAAACCTGAAAACACATCTATCTTTGTCATTTTTTCACCCTTCCTCTATAGAAAATTCTCTGCGCGATTCCGCTATTTATCATTTTCTATCATCTTTTGGGCATTGTCAAGTCTCAGGGGATAAAAGTTTAATAAACAGTAACAGTTACATGCGTTCCAGCGGGGCCTTCACCTCCTCCGCAATATAACGGATCGCGCCTCCATACACACCGAGCTGTGCGGCCTGTACCATCATCTCATCATATACTTTCCGCAAACTTCCGGGAATATCCTCCTCCCCTCCGTCTGCCGCATGACCGCACGCTTTCGCCACCCCGGCAAGCTCATCACAGACCTTTCGGAGGGCATCTGTCTGCTCTTCACCCAGATGCGCAGCTTCCAGTTTCTGAATCTCACCTTTCAGATAAAACAGAAGAATTTCCTCCTGCACAGCCAGATCCTCATACTTTTTTCCTGGATTGCGGGCAAGTACAGGCTCTTTTTCCGATTTACCATATGTCCCCATGGCACCTTCCGGCAGATCTCGAAAGAATTCCAATGCTTCCTTCAGGCAGTTCTCAAAATGCGAAATACCGGCAAATAATTCCCTGTGGGACGGATCCCGCAATATATCGCTCTCTGCGGCAAATGACACCGTCTCAAGCCGAAACAGCATGTTCTCCAATTCATAAACCGTCACCTTCTCCGGGGACAGGGCAGACAGCTTCTCCGTCATTCCCAGAATCTCCTCAACGATATAGAGATAAGGAAGCGCAGGATTTGACAGCTTTTCTGCCGCTGCTCTGCCTGCTTCCTGCATTTCCCTCATCCTTTCCTGTGCGTTTTTACGCATATCCTGAAAGATAAGCGCTGCCAGTTCACTTAAGAAATCCGCTATCTTCTCTGCTTTCAATCTCGCATGCCGAGCCAGCTGTCTGTATTTTCCTGTCATCTGTTCATACGCCTCCCGATGTTCCGGCATCGCCCTCGCCATGGTCAGTCCGGTCTGAAAAGCCGTTAGGCTGAAGACAAACGCGGCATTCTCAATCGCACTCACGATCAGAAAGCGTGCCGATATTCCGTCCGGACATCCTGCAATATTGCCAACCCTCTCCAGCAGTTCCGTCATCTGTCCTGCCATTTCCTCAGTTCTGTCGGCGGCATAATTCCATACCGGCTCATAGAATGTCTTCGCTTCCGGCATAGCTCCCACATGCTTCCTCGTATGATCAGCTGTCTCTCTGGCCTCCACGATCAGGCTGTTCAGTTCCCGGATAATTTCATCCGTTGTTTTGGAATACATCATATCTCTTTTCTCCTTTCCCACCCTGAGAGAGGCAACAGCATAATGATATTTTCTGTACTCCGCCGGTGTCATTCCCATGTATGCCGTGAAACTGCGTGTAAAACCTTCATGGGAATCATAGCCGTATCGAAGAGCTATTTCGAGAATCGTGTCCCGGGTCTCTGCCAGTTCTCCGGCTGCAAGAATCAGCTTACGCCTGGTCACATATCTCATGACGCTCTCCCCTACCGCTTCCCGGAACATACGCTGATAATGATATTTAGAAAAATGAATACTGGCTGCAAGCGCTTCCACAGTCAGCTTTTCCCTGATTCTTTCCTCAATCATTGCCAGGGAATGGCATATTGGAGTCTCTTTACACATGCTTACACCTCCCGTCTGTCAGGTTGTAATCATAGAATACTCCGCTGCTGTTTCTTTTTCTTGATAAAAAATGCTCTTTGCGCTGCAGCGGTGCAGTCACGGGATCAGTTCCTGCAGGTCCACTTCCGCCAGGATCAGACTCAGGGGCACCACTGCCAGTTCACCATCCTCGTTTCCCCCTGAGAGGATACCCAGAAAATGCCCCTGCCTGTCAAACAGGCCTCCGCCGGACATCCCCTGCATGCCCTCCGCCTTCACCCACATCATATATTGCCCGTAATCTTCCATATAAATCCAATGGTCCAGAATGACCCCCTCATATGCTTCCGCTGCCACGCCTGTCCTGCTCCCCATGACAATGCAGCCTGTCCCCGCCGTAGCCGCATCAAAACTCTCCTTGTCTACATTGGCACAGAGACACCGCTCAAGGGTATCCTCCGGTATGTCATCCCCCGGCACCCTCACCACAGCAAAGTCTCCGGATTCAAAGCATTCAAAGTCACCGACAGATACACTCGCTCCATCGTCAAAGGTCACCAGCAGAAAATCCTTCGCCTCCTCCAGCACATGGGCCGCTGTCAGGATGAGCAGCCTTTCCTCTGCCGCCCCGCAGATCACCCCGCTGCCCAGAAGACTTCCCGCCTGCAGCTGTACCATCATGCCACTTCCGTTTCTCTGAAGTAAATCCGCCAGATTTTCATTGTCCGGATCTTCAGATTGCAACGGTTCCATCCGTTTTAATGCAGTCAGTAACTCCCCTGCATATTCCGGTTCCATTGTGTCTTTCGGTTCTTCCGAACTTTTCTGTTCCTCCGTGCCATCAGGTTCCGTCCTGCCCCCGCATCCTGCCAAAGCCCACAGGATCGCGCACAACAGGACTGCAGTTAAAAATCTTACTCTCAAAATTATCCTCCCACAAAAAACGAAGCAACCCCAAGACCACGGAATCCGCAGTCAAAGGCCTGCTCAGTTCTTTTTTACATTGGTAAGCAAAACGATAAGCCGGGTTATGTCGTTGGACGGTCATCTATCTAGCACGGCTGTTGCCAGCCGCGTCGAGCGACCCACCTGAAAGCAGGCCGGGCAAGCCTGTCGCTTTCTGTTTGGTCTTGCTTCGGATGGGGTTTACATGGCTCCGGCTGTTACCAGCCGGACGGTAGTCTCTTAAGCTGCCTTTCCACCCTTACCAGGCTGCATGAAACATGCAGCCGGAAGAACCGGTTTCGCCGTTTCTTCCACTCCATATAAGAGCTGGCGGTATATTTCTGTTGCACTGGCCTTGGAGTCGCCTCCACCGGACGTT
>CAMWJV010000079.1 GCA_947174665.1 uncultured Lachnospiraceae bacterium | reverse complement strand
GAGCTGGCGGTATATTTCTGTTGCACTGGCCTTGGAGTCGCCTCCACCGGACGTTATCCGGCATCCTGCCCTGTGAAGCCCGGACTTTCCTCACCTGACAGCCGCCACAAAGGGCAGCTGCAGCCGCGACCGTCTGTCTTACTTACGAACTGTATTATATATCGGATGATACAAAAAATCAAGGTTGAACACGCAAGCGACCGCTATAACAGTTCAATCATGCCTGCTGTCAGCCGCCTGGGACAGTGGATTGTTGCAAAGACCGTAAAAAACGTCGGTACTTAGTCTCCGTACTTAGGAGGCTTATGTACCGTTACGTTTTTTCCCGAGTGAAAGCGTGTCTGAGCAAAAATCCACTGTCCAGGTGGCGTGACTTGTATAGAATTTGAACCTGATCAGACTGACGTGTGAACTGCTGCTATACATTAAAGCAGCTTCCGCCCACGAACTCTCTGCAAATGGAATTGTTGGGCAGGCTCTCGCTTGGCACGCTTAAGAAGTAGTCCAAAAATTTCAGCAGCCGCTTTGCCTCGTAGTACTCCGGCACATCCTTGGGAATCTGGAACAGCAGCGGCTCCGCAAAGGTCTTCAGCACGGCAAGCTCAAAAATCTGCGCTGAGTTGAACATGGCATCCGCCTCCTCCTGGAAGGGAAAAATGTTTTCCTCCTCCCCGCGCCTGACTGAAGGCCACATCTGAATGGTTCTCTGAGCGCTGGAGCCCCGGGTTCTTGCATCCCGGACCATCCTGCGCAGCAGCCGCCCATCCGTGGTGGGTATCCTGTTGTGATTGTCTACATTCAGAGCCGTCAGGGCACTGATATATATCTTGTATTTACTCTCCTCAGGAAGAGCGTAGGACATCTTTGCATTCAGTCCGTGAATACCCTCGATGACAAGAATATCATCTGCTCCCAGCTGCTTGTAGTTACCCCTGTATTCCCGCTGTCCGGTCTTAAAGTTGAATGTAGGCAGTTCCACCCGCTCTCCCGCCAGCAGTTTCACCATATCATCATTGAACTGCTTTACATCAATAGCTCCCAGACACTCAAAATTGTAATCCCCGTTCTCATCCCTGGGGGTCTGCTCTCTGTTTACAAAATAATCGTCCAGCGCGATAGGGTGAGGCATCTTCCCCATGGTCCGAAGCTGAATGGAAAGCCTGTGAGAAAAGCTGGTCTTTCCCGAGGAGGATGGGCCTGCGATCATGACAAACTTTATATTTCCCCTGTTCACAATGTCTTTGGCAATCTCACCGATTTTCCTCTCCTGCTCTGCCTCCTGTATCAAAATCAAGTCGCTCATGGAACCGCTGCATATCTGGTCGTTTAAGTCTCCCACGGTCTCGATTCCGGCCTTTCTTCCCCAATCCTGAGAGCTCTCCATGGTGTCAAACAACTTTCTTCTCTCCTCGAAGGCCTCCACCACAGTGGGATTCTTCCTGGAGGGGAGCACCAACATAAACCCTTCCTCGTAAGGCATCACATCAAACCACTTCACATAACCGGCGTTAGGCAGCATATATCCATAGTAATAGTCATAGTAGCCGTCAATCTCATAGATGTTCACAAAAGAGCTAAGACGGTAATGAAACAGCTTTTCCTTGTCCTTCATTCCCTTATTCCGGAACAATTCCATAGCCTCCTCCAGAGAATAGGAACGCTTCATAAAGGGAGTCTTTTTCTCCACAAATTCCCGCATGCGCATCTTGATTTTTTCTGCGCTTTCCGCCGTCACCGGCACCTTCTCCGGAACATTCACATAGAGTCCGTTTCCGATAGTAAACTCCACACAGCTTTCCTTCGCCGCTTCCGCCCCGAATACATCACAGATTCCCTTCAGAAACAGCATGATCGCCGTTCTCGCATAGGTCTTGTGTCCAACAGCATCCTTCAGAGTAAAAAACTCCACCGTACAATCCTTCGTTACCTTCTTGAACAACTCCCGAATCTTTCCGTTGGAAGCAACCAACGCGATCATTCCGCCATATTCCTTCTGATAATCCGCCGCAATGGCCTCATAAGTAGTCCCCTGGGCAAATTCCCGTTTCTCCCCGTTTACCGTAACCGTAACAACTGACATACTGCACCCTTCCTTTCCCGCACCGGTCTTGCTCTTCCTATCGCTTTATCTCTGAATCCGCCTTCTTCACCGGATCAGCTTTACGCTTCGAACCAGCCTGATGCCCTTTCAATTTCCGTAAGTTCCTGCCTGACCTCCGAAAGCCTTTCCGCCGCCCTCTCAGTACTCTCAGTCTCCAGCTTCTCCAAAATCCGTCCCGCAGTTTCTCTTCTGTATTGCAGATATTGCCGCAGCACAGGGTGCTTACCCTTCAGCAACAGTTCCCCATACTCGTCATAAATGCTCTGTAAATCCATCTGCCCCGAAGAAACCGATTCTCCGAGCTTCCCGGCTGCCCGGCTCTGCCTGTCGGACTGTGCATCTCCGGCATATACCGCTTTCATGGCAAAATAGTATTTGCCCTCCTCATACACAGCATCCTCCGCCAGAATCCGGAATCCCTCCCTGTGCAAAAACATGCGGAATTCCTTCAATTCCGACTGAGGCTGCAGGATCAGTTCCCTCATGCTCCGAGTCTTTTCCATATGCGCCCGCAGGATCCTCTCCATCAGCCTGCCGCCCATACCGGCACAGACAAGGGTCTCTGCTTCCCCGATTTCCAGCTTTTCCACGCCGTCAGACAATCTCGTCTCTATATATGTATTCAGTCCGCTGCTTTCGATATGCTCCCGTGCAGCTGCAAGAGGACCTTTCCTCACATCCATGGCCAGCACATGTGGGCTGATTTCCTTCTGCACGAGATAAACAGACAAAAATGCATGGTCGCAGCCCACATCCGCCACAGTATTTCCCCGTGTCACCATTTCCGCCAGCATCTGTAACCGTTTTGACAAAACCACCTGTCTGCCCTTCATCAGTCCAGATAGTCCTTCAGCTTCCTGCTGCGGCTGGGATGACGCAGCTTTCTGAGCGCCTTCGCCTCAATCTGGCGGATACGCTCACGGGTGACATTAAACTCCTTACCCACCTCTTCCAGGGTGCGGGCACGTCCGTCGTCCAGCCCGAATCTGAGCCGCAGTACCTTCTGTTCTCTCTCTGTAAGGGTTCCCAGTACCTCGACCAGCTGTTCCTTCAACAGAGTAAATGCAGCGGCATCTGCAGGCACAGGCACATTGTCATCCTGGATAAAATCTCCGAGATGGCTGTCCTCCTCCTCACCGATGGGAGTTTCCAGGGATACCGGCTCCTGACTGATCTTCAAAATCTCACGCACCCGATCCACAGGCATGTTCATCTCTTCCGCAATCTCCTCCGGAGTAGGTTCACGCCCCAACTCCTGAAGCAGCTGGCGGCTCACACGAATCAGCTTGTTAATAGTCTCCACCATATGCACGGGAATTCGAATGGTCCTGGCCTGGTCCGCTATGGCTCTGGTAATCGCCTGACGAATCCACCATGTGGCATAGGTCGAGAACTTGTAACCCTTCCGGTAATCAAATTTCTCAACAGCCTTAATCAGTCCCAAATTTCCCTCCTGAATTAAATCCAGAAACAGCATACCGCGCCCCACATAGCGCTTTGCTATGCTGACTACAAGGCGCAGATTCGCCTCCGCCAGCCGTTTTTTCGCCTCCTGATCGCCCAGCTCCATCTTTTTCGCCAGTTCTATCTCCTCCTCAGCGGAAAGCAGTGGAACCTTGCCGATCTCTTTCAGATACATGCGGACAGGATCCTCGATACTGATGCCGTCCGGCACGGAAAGGTCAATGTTCTCCACATCCACCTCGTCGTCTTCCGTCAGAATGATTTCCTCATCATCCACATCATCACTCTCTGTAATACGGAGCACGTCCACACTATTCTGCTCCAGCACCTCCAGTATCTTTTCGAACTGTTCCTCCTCCAATGGCATGTCCGCGAAAAAATCATTGATCTCCTGGTATTCCAGCACGTTTTTCTTTTTCTTTGCTGCCGCTAAAAGTTCTCTGACCTTCTCGTCAAACCTTGCCTGCATATTTTCATCCATCGTAATAATTCCATCCTTCCTTCGGGATACCGACTCCCTTATTCTATAATCATTGCCCTAATCCAGCGAAATATGCGTTTTTGCCAGTTCCTCCAGGGCTTTCTTACCTGCGATGACCTGATTCAGTGCATTTACATCACTGCCCAGTCTTGCGGAAAAATATTCATAACTGTTCTTTTTTACGGAAAAAAGAATATCGTGGAATGCTTTTTCTCTGTCCTGTTTTGTCCCCAGCTCAGGAAGATTTGTGTTAAAAAGTTCCGCTGCCTCATGCTGTTCCTCCTCATCCTCAAAGGTGCTGATGATGCCGGCGGGATTAAATCTCCCTGCATCCATATCCGCAAACAGCCGCTCCGCCACCTTCTGATACAGTTCCTCGGTAAAATCCTCCGCCGAAATGTATTTCTTAATCTTCTCATAAGCCGGGGGCTCGTCCGTAATCCAGGTGAGCAAAAGCCGCTGGGCTCTCCTTGCACTCTCCTCCGGACTGTTCTTCTGCTGCACTCCGGTTCTGGGGCGCTCTGCCGGCTTCGCAAGTCCCGTCTGCGCCGCATAGGAAACTACAAGCTTCCGCAGATTCTCAATGCCGATAAAATACTTTTCGGCGACTGCCTGCAGATAATTGTCCCGCTCCACATCTTCCGTAAACTCACACAGCTTCCTTGCTATCTCCCGATGAAACTTTGTCTTTGACTCAGGATCGCTCATGTCATGCTGCTCCTCCAGCATCCTGATCTCAAAGAAAAAGCTGTTCTCTGCCTGATCAATACGCTCCTGAAACGCCTCTTTTCCCAGCGCCTTCATAAATTCATCCGGGTCCTTGTGAGGTTTCATATTAATGACCCTTGCGGTCAATCCCGCATCCCGCAAAATTCCGATGCCCCGCAGAGCTGCTTTCACACCCGCCCCGTCGCTGTCGTAAGCCAGCAGAACGGTGTCCGTATACCGCCGCAGCAGGTTCGCCTGTTCCGGTGTAAATGCGGTTCCCAGAGATGCAACTGCCTGGGTAAAACCCGCCTGATGCATGGATATCACATCCATATATCCTTCACAGATAATAATATTGCCGCTGCGGGCCGTTCTGGCAAAATTCAGTCCGTAAAGATTCCGCCGCTTGTCAAACACCGGAGTCTCCGGTGAATTCAGATACTTCGGCTCCCCGTCTCCCATGACCCGTCCTCCGAAGCCGATAACCCTGTTGTTCACATCCTGGATAGGATACATGACCCTGTTCCAGAACTGACTCATAAGCCCATGTCGCTCGGAAAAATTTGCAAGCCCGGCCTCTTTGATCAGGTCGTCTTCAAAACCCCTGCTCCGAAGATACTTTACCAGTTCCTCTCCGCTCTTTCCCGCATAGCCCAGGCCAAAGCGGCGCATGGTCTCGTCGGTAAGTTCCCTTTTTTGCAGATACCTGAGACCAATAGTTCCGTGGGGTGAACGGAGCTGGTAATAAAAAAATTTCGCCGCCTCCTTGTTCACCTCCAGAAGTCTTGCCCGCCTGCCTGCCCTTGCCTTCTGCTCCTCCGTGTATTCCATCTCCGGCAGTTTTACCCCCGCCCGATCCGCCAGCTGCTTTACCGCCTCCGGAAAAGAATAATTCTCGTACTTCATGACAAAGGTATAGACATTACCGCTGACTCCGCAGCCAAAACAATGGTACATCTGCTTGCTGCCGGACACGGAAAAGGAAGGTGTCTTCTCTCCGTGAAAAGGACAGCATGCCCAATAGTTGCCGCCCTTCTTCTGCAGTCTGACATACCCTGATACCACATCCACTATATCGTTTTTTGCTCTGACTTCTTCCACCAGTTCTTCAGGGTAGTACATTTTACCTCCCCAAAAATGTAAAATATGTAAATTCCAAAATATCACAATACCCAGGACTTTGGTATGTATATAGTCTCATAAAGGGAAATTGCAAAACGATCCGTCATGGCTCCCACATAGTCACAAACCACCTGATCTCGCGGTTCTCCCTCAGCGAGCAGCTTCAAAAACTCATCCGGCATATCGTCAACATGCTTCATAAAATGCTGGTACAGCGTCTCAATCAGCACCTCGGCCTTGCCCTCCTCGCTCTTTGCGATAGGGTTCTGATAAACGTTTTCAAACATAAACTGGCGCATTTTCTTCATCGCCGTCTCTATTTCCTCTGACATACGGATATCATTCCGGCCCATGCTGTTAGTCACAATATCATGGACAAAATGATCCAGCCGTTCGCTGGGCGTAGCGCCAATGACTTCACGGATTTCCAGCGGCACATCCCCCTCCTTCAGTATTCCGGCGCGCACGGCGTCGTCCATATCATGATGAATGTAGGAGATTTTATCGGACAATCTCACCACTTTCCCTTCCAGCGTGTGGGGCTTGCCGATGGTCTGGTGATTCAGTATGCCATCCCTTACTTCATAGGTCAGATTCAGTCCCTGTCCGTTCCTCTCCAGCCTGTCCACAGTGCGGACACTCTGCTGACTGTGCTCAAACCCAAGCGGACAGACCCTGTTCAGCGCCCGCTCGCCCGCATGGCCGAAGGGAGTATGTCCCAGATCATGCCCCAGGGCAATAGCCTCCACCAAATCCTCATTCAGCTTCAACGCCTTTGCAATGGTCCTGGCATTCTGCGATACCTCCAGAGTATGAGTCAGGCGGGTACGGTAATGGTCTCCCTCCGGAGACAGAAATACCTGCGTCTTATCCTTCAGTCTGCGAAACGCCTTACAATGCAGTATCTTGTCCCGGTCGCGCTGAAAGGCAGGACGTATGTCACACTCCACCTCCGGCTTCATCCTTCCCCTGGATTCCATACTCAAAGAGGCATAGGGACTCAGATAATCCTTTTCACGCTGTTCCAGACTCTCTCTGATCGTCATGCTGCCCGCCTCCTTCCTGAATATTGATTATTCATCTCTGAATAGCCGTCTCACTTTATATATTCTGCACGAAACTCCAAAATCCTTTAATCATTTATCTCTTTTTATTATATTTTTTTATCGGCAAATGTCATAAATGAATTCTGCGTTCTTATTCATGGCCTCCCGTGCCGCTTTCACAGGCGACATCTGGAACACATGCCACATTCCCGGATAGATATCCATCTTCACAGATACATTCGCATCCACAAACGCCTGATGAAGCCGCAGTGAATCGCTGAGCAGGATTTCATTTTCTCCCACCTGTATATAGGTTGGAGGAAAACCCTCAAAATCTCCATACAGCGGGGAAACCAGCGGGTTTTTCAAATCCTGTCCTTCCGCATATGCAGACACCATCCGATCAATATAGGGCTTATTCAGCACCGGGTCAAGAGACTCCTTGTTCTCGAAGGAATCTCCCGAGGAAGTCAGATCTGTCCAGGGAGACATCAGCACCAGACCTCTCGGCAGCAGCCTGCCTTCTGCTCTCAGCTTCAGTGACAGAGCCAGGGCCAGATTTCCCCCTGCGGAATCTCCTGTCAATATCACGTCCCTCGCCCCATATCCAAACAGCATCAGGTAATTCCAGACCTTCATGGCATCCTCCAGGGCTGCCGGATATGGATTCTCCGGTGCCAGCCTGTAATCAAAACAAAAAACGTCCATGGACGTGGATGCGGCCAGCTTGGAGGTCAGGGTTCTGGCATAGAGGCAGCTTCCCGTGGAGTATCCGCCCCCGTGACAGTGCAGTAACACATATTTTTTCATGTGCGCCCTGTTCACGCTGACCCACTCCCCATAAATACCGTCTATATCAACTTCCCGGTAACTGATGGATTTCGTATTGCCAAAGATCGAGCCGATTGCATCCTGAGACTGCCTGTGCTTCTCCAGGTCAGGGTGCTCCACAAGGCCGTGGGCCCGCTTGATAAGGTGCATTAGATTTTGGTTTCTTCTGTTTGTATTTTTTTCCATTGTTGCTTTTCCTCCTCTAAGCTCCAAAAACCTTCGGCTTCTCTTAAAAGTGTAAGCGTCTGCGCACTGCATTGCGCAGTCTTCTTCGGGACAGCAGCGTGATGACCGCAATGTCCAAAATGCCGCACACCGTCAGTACCACTGCGGACCAGCTCAATGCAATATGTCCGCCCACATATCTGTCTATCAGGATTTCCAGCCCCATACAGAGCAGTCCCAATGCCGTAAAAAGGTACAGTGATACCGTCAAAAAAGACCTCGGCAGCCTGCGGACACAAAATGTAAAAATCTCGGCCAGCACCGTGACCAGCGCCGTTATGGGAATTCCCAGCCCCCAGAGCCAGCTCCTGCTTCCCGTGAGATAGGACAGCATAAACAGATACAGCGCAATCGCACCGCCGTCATACAGCAATGATACATACACCGGCTGCTTTGTATATATGACTGCCGGAATCATAATGACCCACAAAACGATGCAGGCTCCGATGACTGCAAGCGACCAGAGCGCTCCCTGAAAGACAAGGGCATTCAGGATACCGCAGGTCACGGCTGTGGCAAGCACCACCATAGATATCAGTATTCCCAGATCCTTCCTCTTTACCGACTCCACCTGTCCCTTCTCAGTCGGAAACGGGCGCTGTGCCAAAGCCATTTTTTCCAGTTCTCTCGGATTCAGCACCGGCGTATTGCACAGAGGGCATTCTCTGGCGGAAGCATCCAGCTCCACGCCGCAATTTACACAATATGACATATCAATCCTCCACTCTCTCCCGATTGCTCTCTATTCTGACATGAATTCCATCCTGTACCAGCCTTCGGAAAAAATACCGTTCCACATCCGCCTCGATAATACTGCTGGCAAAATTTACGGTTAAAACATCCCCAAAGCTGATAATGGCACAATTTGTCCTTCTGGAAAAGGGCTGCCCCATATAGATGTCAAACCGCTCTATATACGGCATCATACCCATGGGTACCTTCATAGCCCCCATGTTAGTCAGCCCCGCGGAGGAGTTCCTGTCCTGCACCTTTGTGTAGAAGGTTCTGACTACCAGATCCTTCATGAACAGTGGCACCACCCGTATCAAAGGATGTCTCTGGGTGGCCGCATTGGTGGTAATATCACCGCGCAGAAGTTTTTCATTAATATAATAACGCATGTAATTGTGCACCTGGACAACTATTTCTTCAAAGGTGTAATCTCCCAGCCTGGGATCCACCCCCGGATAGATCATAGTGATGAAGTTCCGCAGCGTACCTGAAGGAAAGAATCTGCGCAGGTTTACAGGCATGGCAATTTTCACCGGGCGCAGCCGTTTACGGTTTTCCTTCAGCTGTTTTGTCAACAGCGCCTGAAGCAGTACTGCGTTCAAATATTCCGTAATGGTGGCCTGATACCTTTTTGCCACCTCCATGACCTCTGAAACCGACATAATACCGTCAATGATATTCAGCGTATAAAAAGGCTCCGCCGTTCCTCTGACACGATACGCTTTCTCCTGCAGTCTGGGAGGGCAGACCTTCGCGTTGGCATACCGCATATAGGCATCCTCCAGCTCCTCGCTGTCCGGCGACTCGTCTATATCCAGAACAAATCCTCCGTTCTGAATTTCATCATGTCCCAGCAGCCTCAAATAAGTCGCAGTCAGCGTCTGCAGCACACACATTCCGCCTGTTCCGTCTCCCAGACTGTGATGCGCCTCCAGGGCAATCCGGTTGCGGAAATAATAAACCCTGATTAAATAACGATTGTTTGCTTTGAAATGCATTGGCTGGCAGGGGTTCTTCACATCCTCCTGCACAAATGGCCCGGGACGGTCATTGGGCTCCAGATACCGCCAGAACAGCCCTTTTCGGATGGCCGCTTTATAGGTCGGAAATCTTGGCAGTGTCATGTCCAGCGCCTTTTGCAGCACCTCCGGCTGTATCTCTTCCTTCAGCACTACCGACAGTCGGTATACCGAGGAAAAATCATGTCTCTGCAAAGTAGGATATACAATGGCAGAGAGATCCAGCTTGTACCATTCCCGCCGCCCGCTCTTCTCCTTATTTTTCTTTCTCTCCATAGAACTCCTTACTTCTCCGATTTTCACTAGAGCAAAAAAGAGTGCTAAGCATGATACTTAACACTCTTGTA
This sequence comes from uncultured Lachnospiraceae bacterium, assembly GCA_947174665.1. Lineage (GTDB taxonomy): Bacteria > Bacillota > Clostridia > Lachnospirales > Lachnospiraceae > Acetatifactor. The sequence goes on along the minus strand of CAMWJV010000079.1, from coordinate 6,310 downwards.
TATGCAGGAAAAGAGACTTGAACTCTCATGGTATTGCTACCACACGGACCTGAACCGTGCGCGTCTGCCAATTCCGCCATTCCTGCGAACAAATCATATTGTATATGATTTACTTCCAAAAGTCAATAAAATTTTTCAGTTTTTTCAAAAATTTTCAACTGAGAGAAAGTATATCCAATTCCTTATATTTTGCAACACGCTGACTCAATGCGTTCTATCTCAGGATTGATCTGGGGGAGAAGGGATAAATCTTCCCTGCAAGAACACAGATAATAGTCCGGTAAAATCCGCAAATCTCGTCCCCGGAACTGAATCTGCATCACCTCTTTGCGAATAATTCCGTTTTAAAAGTTTATCATATAGCTCCCGCTGCACGGAAAAAAAGGATACGAACCCTCCGGAACGCACTCCGGCTGATTCGCATCCTGTTTACTCCTATTGTTCCTGAATTCGATTACATGACATCAGTATAGCCGGAACTCCCCTGTACATTATATGCACCGGCAGCCGTATAACCACTGGCGGCATTTGCCTGTGTATTCATATAGTAATCTACAAGCGAAGCGTTGGTGGCAACAGAAGAACCATAGTCCTTAAAGAACTCCTGGACCTTGGACATATCTGATTTTTTAAATGTGTCCTCATCAATCGCCATTTTGCCCTTGGAATCCACGCTGATTCCAAACTGCTTCAGCACATCCGCATTCTTCGCTGTCTTCTCCCGGATAGAGGTCAAATTCGCCACCACGCCGGAATTCGAACTGGATTCGGCAGTATCAAACATACTGTTATAATTGTTTACAAAGCTCTTTGCCGTAGCAAAAATCTTCCCAACATCATACTTTTCAGCGCCGTCCTTATCCTTCACCTTTTGATATAATTCATCAGATGCAAGCGTTTTACCGTCTGCCTTGAGTCCGGCTGCACCGGAAACCGTCGTCTTGTTTGTCTCCGTGCTATCTGCCTTATCTGCCTTGTTAGTCTTATCTGTGCCGGAAGCGCCACCCGCAAAGTGAACGCGGGACGAAAGCCTGGAACCATAACTCATAATGTCTTCAGATGAAAACAACTCCTGCACTTTAGAAACATCCGCCGCTTTTAACTTGGTCTCATCAACTTCAAGTGTTCCGTTAGTGTTGACTCTGACACCGATTTCCGAAAGCTTACCGGAGTTTGCAGCCGTACTGCTCATCATATTTGCCACATACGACGTTTTGCCTGTCAGCGTGGAACCCTTGGCCGCATTCACGACATTATTATAATCCGACACAAAGCTTTTCACGGCAGAAACAACCTTGTCTGAGGCACTCTGGCCGTTTTCCGTATCTTTGTAGGTTGCGCTGTTCTGCAGCGTTGAAATGGATTTGTTCAAGCTTGAAAGTCCTGATGTCAGATTAGAGTTTGCCGTCTGCACATCTTTGGAAACCCTCGGATTCTTTTTCTCCTCTTCAAGCTTCTTAAGAATATTTTTTGTGCTGCTCTTCGTGCTGCTGGCCGACGTACCTGAATCCTGCCCTGTGGCATAATAAGCCTTCATAAGCTTGCCGTAGCTGCCGTTCTTGATGCTTGCATAATCTGAAAGGAAATTCAGATTTGTCGCTCCGCCGCTACCGGACGAAAGACTCTGGAACAGATAAGAACTATCCTGCTTTGTACCTACGTCAATACCGATTCCCATAGTCATCACTCCTTTGAATAAAAATGTGAACTTCCATGTCCCTGCGTCTGATATATTATATCATCGCAAAATTCCTTATAGTTACCATTAGTTTAACATACACAATTCAGGATTGCAAGATAACCCGAAAAAATTTAAAGACCTTTCTGCACTCCGTTTACATAAGTGTCCGTCCGTTCAAGAACCTCTCGGCCCTCCTTCTCATCATAAGAATATATATTCTCTGTGTACGATTTGGTGCTGCTGTCATAATTGATAACATCTGAGTAATAGATCAACTTGTTATTCTCATCATAATACTCAACACGTATTAACGTGACACCGTCATCGGCATAGATAGAAGTCGTATGCCCGATGCGAGAACCGGCAAATCGGTCCTCTGTCTGACCTCCCGACGCTTCGGAAAGTGTCTGGTTTCCGGATGGATTCCAAACCGCCTGGCTTCCGGACACAGCAGAACTGTTTTCCCCCCGAACCGCACTTTGAACGGTACCACTTTCAATTGCCGCCGCAATATCCTCATAACCGGCGGCTGTTCCCGCGGTACGGTTTTCCTTCACTCCATATGACACATAATGAGTGACGATAGCCATAACATCATCCCCGAACGCATCCATGATATCATCATAACTCTCTGCGTAAGTCAGCGGGTCAAAGAGAACACCTTTTGTCCTTCCCTCATAAACACCTGTGGTCAGATAATGCTTTATATAAGCATTCTCGTCATCCCCGAAAGCCTCTTCCAAATCACTGTATGCCGCCCTGTATGCCTCCACATCAAGGATAAGATCAACCTGTCTGTTCTTCTTCAGGCGATTTACATACTTGTCTGTAGATGACTGCGCGGCAGAAACATTCATAGTCATACCAAAAAACACAGCCGCAGCAGCACTCGCCATAATCATTCTTCTAAACTTCATAATCTCACCTTTCCTAAATGAATAGCTTCCATTTCCCAATGATCTGATTACATTTATATAATCGACTGAAATGCCCTGAAAATTTATAGATTATATGAAAAAAATCACAACATATGCCTTATTCTAACGAATAAAGTTCGTCCTTTCAAAAGGTTCTTTTTCCGGAATACCGTACTTCTCTTTTCCCAGTGCGATGCTCTTCATCAAAAATGCCATATTATGTGCAAGAGTCCGCATCATCTGCAGGCCTTCCGCATCCTGCTCCGCCTCTCCCGCCGCGGCACCGTGGATACCGTTCCAATACTGCCCGGAGGCAATGGGCATTCCCGAAATACCGAAAAATTTATTCAGCTCATCATAGGTTGCCGTAAGTCCTCCGCGCCTTGCCGCAGCCACTGCCGCCCCCACCTTCATTGTCTTGCTGAAGTGGGTGCTGTAAAAAAGTCTTGTCAGAAAAGCAACCAGTGTGGCGTTTGCAGAAGCATAGTAAACGGGACTGCCCACCACAAGCCCGTCGCACTCCTCGAACTTTTTCGCCGCTTCATTTACCGCATCATCAAAGACACATTTTCCGTTTTTTGCACATTGCCCGCAGCTGATACATCCCCGAATATCTTTGTTGCCGATATGCAGAATCTCTGTTTCGATTCCCTCCTCCGCAAATACCTTCTCCATCTCGTGCAGGGCAATATACGTGTTTCCCTTTCCGTTTGGACTACCGTTGATCATCAATACTTTCATGTGTAACCTCCTTCTTTTCACAATCCACTTACTTTAAATTTTAAATGAAAAATGACGGATTCCCACCGACCTTACAGTGTTCTCCGCCATTTCCCTATGCTTTCCCGAAGTGGAAGCAAGGGGGCTCGAACCCCTGGCCTTTCGCGTGTGAGGCGAACGCTCATCCCGGCTGAGCTATGCTTCCATGTAACTTATTTTAACACGCCGGGGAAAAAAATCAAGAGAAAATTTTATATCTTCATCGCTCTGTCCACCGGCACCGAGCAAACCACTCCTCTGGCCTCCGAGCGCAATCCAAACTCTTTGTTCACTTCCTCCATGATCTGGTTTCGTACACTGTCCGGTGCCAGAATAGCAATGATCTCTTTCTCCTCCTGAACCTGCAGAGCCATTACCTGCTCCACACCTTCAAGCCTGGCACGAATCACGGTCCCACCTGTAGCCCCCGCCTTTTTCGCGGTCTGCATCACTCCATCCGTGTAGCCCTGATTGACCGTAATCAATATCAGGCTGTGGTGATATTCACTCTTCATCGCACTCGCCTCCCCCTCAATTTCACTGTTCTCAGTCTGCACAGTCTGCATCAGCAGTTCCGCTGCTATGTTGTTGATGGCAGATGTGGACAATAACATCATCAGCCCGTTATACCCCATGCCTGAACTCAAGTCCTTAGTAAGTTCCGCCGCCAGCGCAGCTACCACTTTGCGGGGCGCATAACTCAGCACAATGTCCTTGTCACTGCTGCCAAGGCCCAGTATATCCATCATCTCGGAGGATGCCGTTCCCTGGCCCACACACTGCATATGGAAGCCGATGTTCCTTTTGTCAAGCATTTCAATATACGCTTTTGCCTTGCCACGCTCTATGATGGAAAGAATCACCATTATCTGATTCTGCCTGCCTGCGCTCACGCCTCCACCTCCTCGCCGTCCTCGTCATAATACAAAATGACATCTTTTATCTGGCTCATCTCGTAATGTGCCCTTGCAATCCGTCTCTTTCTCTGTACATTGCTCCACAGTCCCAGCACCTGAATCGTGATAAGAGGTGTCATTGCCACCATCGCCACCAGACCAAATGCATCTGTCATAACGTTTCCGCCGCAGGCTTCACATGCCCCCACGGCAAAGGGCAGCATAAAAGTAGTGGTCATGGGACCGCTGGCAACACCGCCCGAGTCAAAGGCTATGCCTGTATATATTGGAGGGACAAAAAAGGTAATGGCAAGTGAAATGGCATATCCCACTATCAGGAAAGGATAAATGGAGATGCCCGTCAGCACCCGGAGCATGGAAACTCCCACCGACACGCCCACACCTATGGACAACGCACGGCCTATGGACTGCTGGGATATGGCACCATTGGTAACCTCCTCCACCTGTTTTTTCAGTGTATGTACCGCGGGCTCCGCCGAAACCACAAAATACCCCATCAGCATGCCAACCGCAATCAGCCAGTACTTATTTCCCCCTCCGGCAATCTCCGCGCCGATAAGCCTGCCCGCAGGCATGAAACCGGCATTTGCTCCCGTGAGGAACAACACCAGACCGATATAGGTATACACCATGCCCACACTGATTCGAATCATCTGGTGCTTATGAAATCTTCTGAAAGCCAGCTGAAATACCAGAAAAACTCCTACAATGGGCAGAAATGCAATCAGCACTTCCCTTGCGTAGGTAGGCATTTCCCTTAAGAAAAAGAGAAAGGCATCCTTTGTGGTGAGATATTCTCCGAGAATAGTCTGTGTGGTTTCCGGCGCAGGTGAAAAACAGATGCTCAGTATCAGCACCGAAAGAATGGGGCCGATACTGCACAGCGCTACAAGACCAAAGCTGTCCTCCCCTGAATGTTTGCCGCCTTTGACAGACGCCATACCTGCACCCAGAGCCATGACGAAGGGAACCGTAATAGGTCCCGTAGTGACCCCGCCGGAATCGAAAGCTGTTGGAATAAAATCGCCCGGTGCGAAGACAGCCAGCATCATGACCGCTATGTAAAATACCAGGAGCAGCCTGGACAGAGACATGTTTTTTCTTGTCCTCACCATGGACAGAACGAGAAAAATACCCACTCCAAGCGCCACCGACAATATCAGCACCAGGTTCGGGATAGAGGGAACCTGTTCCGCCAGCACCTGCAGATCAGGCTCTGCAATGGTGATCAGCGCCCCCAAAATAAAACTTACAATGATCGCCACAATAAACTTTTTTGATCTGCTTATCTGTACGCCAATGCCTTCACCCAGTGGCTGCATTGACATGCCGGACCCTATGGTAAAAAGGCTCATACCAAGAATCAAAAAAACTGTTCCGAAAATGAACAGTACCAAAATGCCTGAATCTATAGATGCCAGGCTGACACTTAAGACCAGTACGATCGCCGCTATGGGCAATACAGAACTGGTAGACTCACCGATTGCTCCCCTGATAAATCTCACGCAGTTTCTCCTTTTTTACCGTTATAGATTAATCATACCAACTGCATAAACAAAAGTCAAATCAAAAGCCTATATTTTCTGCTATACAGAAACAGAACTTCCCGGCGTCCCATCCTGTGATGGGACGTCTTTGGAAGTTCTTTCCACACTAGGCAGTCTCGCTCATCTTCAGCTGGGCGTTCACCAGCCCGTAGTAGATACCTTTCTGCTCCAAAAGTTCGTTATGAGTGCCGATCTCCGCAACGCCATGCTTGTCGATGACCACCAGACGGTCCGCATTCCGCAGAGTAGAAAGCCTGTGAGCGATGGCAAATGTAGTCCTTCCCTTTACCAGCCTGTCAAGCGCCTGCTGAATCAGGAACTCGCTCTCCGTATCCAGCGCTGACGTTGCCTCATCCAGAATCAAGATTCTTGGATTGTTTAAAATTGCTCTGGCAATGGCTATTCTCTGACGCTCACCGCCTGACAGGTTATAGACGTGTTCTCCCACATATGTGTTATAACCGTCGGGAGTCTTGCAGATAAAATCGT
>CAMWJV010000078.1 GCA_947174665.1 uncultured Lachnospiraceae bacterium | reverse complement strand
ATGTTGAAGGGAGAAGATACTGGATTGAAGATGACATGGCAGGAATGCTGGGGCAATGGAGCGGAAGGCCGGTGACCTACGCCGGCGGCGTGCACAGTTATGAGGACTTATACCTGCTGAAGAAACTGGGAAGGAACAGGATGAATGTCACGGTAGGGAGTTCTCTGGATTTGTTTGGCGGCAATTTGGAGTGGAGTAAGGTTTTGGAAATATGTAAAAAAGATTTGTAAATTGGCAAATATAGACAAAATATTTAAGTGAGATTGTGAAATATATATAAAAGAATAATTTTTTCTTGGGGATATGTTACAAAAATGTTAAATACTCGTTGATGTTAAAAGATACATATGATAAAATAACCTTGTTTTCTAGCATAAACAGGATAGGTGGCTTTATATGGGACGACAACGACATAAGCGTAAGAAGCACCGTATTGTCCTTTTGGCATCAGACGCAGTGAATGCCGGGGTGGAACAGATTCATTATCATCCCTGGAGACCATGGGTTGTCATTTTAATTCTTTGCGCCTTTCTTGGGGCATGCCTTGGTTATTTTTACTTTGTGGAAAGCCTCCGGACAGAGATGGAAGGGGCATCTTCCGTGCAGCAGGCGCAGATTGCGCAGCTGGAGCAGGAAAAGGCAGATCTTGAGAATGAGATTGTCTCATTGAATGAGACAATCAAGATTTTGAGCAATACGGTAAATCAGAAGACGCAGAATGAGAATCAGCTGTCCGAACAGTTGGAAAAACAGATAACGCCCACGGGATTTCCGCTGACAGGCATGGCGTCCATGGAATTGGCTTCAGAGGGAGAACCTATGTGCATTTTTACTGCCACAGATGGAGCTATGGTTGTGGCTGCGGCAGGAGGGACGATCACAGCGGTTAATGATGATGCCGAATATGGGCATAATATCTGGGTGGATCATGGAAACGGATATGTGACAGTATACCGCAATTCCGGCGAGGTTAAGGTGAAACAGGGAGAGATAGTGACACAGGGCACCACACTGTTTCTGATCAGTGGTGAAAACAGTAAACTGGGATACCAGATGCTGAAGGATGGTGCGTACATTGACCCGTTAGAGATGCTCGCTATCAGTGGTTGATTTCAAAGTACTATTTTATAGAGCTGCAGGTGTGGCAGGATAGGAGGCTTAAGACATGAAGAAAAACAAGGAACTGATTATTACAACACTCATAGGAAGAGACGCTGAGTGCAACGGTGATTTTTCTGCAAAAGGTTCGGCGCGGGTTGACGGATGTATCAACGGCAACGTGACAGTGACAGGGACGCTTATTGTAGGTGTAACAGGAAATATCAACGGTGATATCACAGCACAGTCCACAATTATCGGAGGAGAGGTCATCGGGAATGTGACATCCGCGGAGAGAACGGAGCTGACACAGACTGCAAGGCTGATAGGTGATATCACTACAGAAATTATTGTCATTGACGAGAAAGCCATTTTCCAGGGCGGCTGTAATATGAATCAGGAGTCCACCGGAAAGAGGCCGAAGCCTGCGGCAAGAGCGGTTAGGGCTGGCAGAAAGACTGCAAAGGAAGCCATTGCGGAGGCGCTGAAGGAAGTGGAAGAGGCAAGCCGTGAAGGGGTGGTAGAGGAGCCGGAAGATATGCAGGCATCGGGACAGTCTGGTACCGGAGTGATCTGAATCCTACATAGTACTGGCAGGACTGCAATTTCCTGTCCGGCCATATAATTTAATAAGGAAAACCATAAGAAAACCCGCGCCATATCATATGGACGCGGGTCTTTGTCATACACCCGGCGGCCATATATAATATGCTGTTTTATTTTTGTCCCTGACCGCTGTTTCCCAGACGGTTGAATACCATTTCATATCCGTCATTTCCGTAATTCAGGGAGCGGTTGACCCGGCTGATGGTGGCTGTGGAGGCACCGGTTTTTTCTGCAATTTCCAGGTAAGTTTTACGGCTCTTCAGCATAGCGGCCACCTCAAAGCGCTGTGACAGCGACAGCAGCTCATTGACCGTGCACAAATCTTCAAAAAAACTGTAACACTCCTCGCGGGACTCCAGACAGAGAATGGCATCGAACAGGGAATCTACGGCTTCTGTTTTTATTTTCTTGTTCATCTTAACCTCCATAATGCAGACCGGAGCCGACAAAACGACCCGGGATTTTTTGCGTGGAATTTCCTCTCACACGACCATGTACATTTTAGCATACTAAAGTTGTAAAGTAAAGGACCATAACAGAAAAAAGTGTTGTCATGTAGTATTGAATACTATATAATAGAGTCAGTATCAGTCCATTGAAGCGGGCAGGGAGGTATATATATGACGATTGACAGTGCTGATTTATTAAACAGTATATTGGCAAGTCTCAGCCGTGTTGAGTGTATTGCGCCGGAGGATATTCCGAATATTGAACTTTATATGGATCAGGTTACCACCTTTATGGACAATAAGCTCCGCTCTTCGGCACGTTATCCTGACGAGGATAAGATTCTGACGAAGACGATGATCAATAATTATACGAAGAATAATCTTTTGCCGCCGCCTGTGAAGAAGAAGTACTCCAAGGAGCATGTGCTGCTGCTGATATTCATCTATTATTATAAGAGCATTTTGTCTATCAGCGATATACAAACCTTGCTGGGGCCCATCACGGACCGTTTCTTCCAGAGTGATGATGAGTTTAATCTGGAGAGCATTTATAAGGAAGCTTTCAGCATGGAAGGACAGCAGCTGGATGCGCTGAAGGAGGACGTGATACAGAAATTTAAGGCTGCAGAGCAGACTTTTCAGGATGCGCCTGAAGAAAGCCGGGACTTTCTCAGGAAGTTTTCCTTTATCTGCACTCTGAGCTTTGACGTGTATGTGAAAAAGCTGCTGATTGAAAAGATGGTGGATGAGCTGAATTAGAGTAGAAAAAGAGAGGGATTAGTATGAAAGACACAAACTGCGGGTATTGCATGAGAGGTGAGCTGCTGGACAAGTTCGGTATTTTTGTCTGCGATCTGCAGGTCAGCAGTCTCATTTTATTCAGGGAACAGTCAAAACCGGGAAGATGTATCGTGGCTTACAAGGAGCATGTCAGTGAGATGATAGATATTTCGGACGAAGAGAGAAATCTGTTTATGGCGGATGTTGCTCATGCAGCCAGAGCCATTCACAAGGCGTTTCATCCGGATAAGCTGAATTACGGAGCCTATGGCGATACGGGCTGTCATCTTCACATGCACCTCTGTCCTAAATACAAAGATGGAGATGAGTGGGGAGGAACATTCCAGATGAATCCCGGGAAAACGTTTCTTTCGGACGAAGAATACGGGAAAATGATTGCAAAACTGAAAGAAAATCTGTAACCTTTTTTACTCCCATGCCATAAGATAAAGCATCATTATAATGGGAGGTATTTATGAAAAGGTTGAACTTCAAGAAGGCGGGTGCGGCATGCATGGCGGCGCTTACCTTAGTTCTGGCTTTATCCGGATGCGGAGCGGACGGTGCGTCCTCTGAGGGCGGCAGAACGAAGGTGGTGCTTAACGAGGTGGCGCACTCCATTTTTTATGCGCCGCTCTATGTTGCGATTGAGGAAGGGTATTTTGCGGAGGAAGGCATTGAACTTGAACTGGTGACGGGCTTCGGTGCCGATAAGACCATGACTGCGGTTCTGACAGACGAGGCTGATATCGGGTTCATGGGAAGTGAATCCACCTTATATACTTATGCGGGCGGTACCGCAGACTATGTGGTGAATTTTGCACAGCTGACACAGCGTGCAGGTAATTTCCTGGTATCCAGGACGCCTATCGATAATTTTTCGTGGGATATGCTCAAGGATAAGGATGTGCTGGGAGGAAGGGCAGGAGGTATGCCGGAGATGGTCTTTGAATACATTCTGGAGAAGAATGGCATTGACCCCGCCGGAGATCTGAGAATTGACCAGAGTATAGACTTCGGTTCTACCGCAGCGGCGTTTTCCGGCGGTCAGGGCGACTTTACCGTGGAGTTTGAGCCTCATGCCACAGCACTGGAACAGAAGGGGGAAGGGTATGTGGTTGCTTCCCTGGGCGAAGATTCCGGTTATGTTCCCTACACTGCCTTCTCGGCAAAGAAAAGTTATCTGGAAAAGCACAAGGATACTGTGCAGGCGTTCACCAACGCACTGCAGAAAGGTATGGATTATGTGCAGACCCATACGCCCGGAGAGATTGCGAAGGTGATCGCGCCCCAGTTTGCAGAGACAGACATGGACGCACTGACTGCCATTGTGGAGAGATATTATAATCAGGATACATGGAAAGCAAATCTGATTTTTGAGAAAGACGCTTTTGATCTGCTGCAGAACATTCTGGTTGATGCAGGGGTACTGGAGAAGAGAGTACCCTATGAAGACCTTGTGACTACGGAATTCGCGGAGAGTGCTGTAAAGTAACTGAACCGGTGCAGCGGATAAAATAATGCCGGGAAAACGGCGGCACATTCATGAACAAAATAAAATCAGAACCGGAATATGGTCCGCGGGAATGTACCCTCAGCGAACCGTTCCGGTTCTTTTTATATTGATAAGGAAACTTCGTCGCAGTAAAAGTACGGCTTGCGGCACTTTTTTATGGCGAGTATGCGGGATATGTGAGATTTCAGCTCATGCGGATGTTTTTCATGGCCCACAGCTGCAGCGCCTTTGCGTTAGTGCTTATCTTTTCAAGAGAGTCCAGTATCTCCTGAAACGCGGGACGTTCCTTTTCTTCGATTATCCCGTCCTCTGAGATAGCGATCAGGGAGGCACGCAGCGAGTCGATGTCCTTCAGGGAACCAAGCACCTTCAAAGCCAGCCTGTCAAAATCAACGATTTTAACTTCCGGCACATTGTCGCGTCCGATAGGACATTCCCGCGCACAGTAAGAATTGCACAGTTCAGGAACATTATATGCTTTTGCCATTGCCTTTACTTCCTCTGGGTAAGGGGCAATTGTATCCAGCTCTATGCGAGCCAGCCTGGTCCGGTCCATTCCTATGAGTTCGGCGGCCTTCTCGCGGCTTGAAAAGTCATCATTGATCTCTGCAGCCTCGCAACGTGCGAGATAATACATATTATCAGCTGCTTTTGTAGCTTTTTTGCCCATGTTTATTCTCTCTCCTTATGGTATAATAGCTGCATAAGAAAAATAAGCGACTGCGAAGCAGGCATTTATTTTTCTGTTCTCTTAGTTTATTAGATAAGGCGGGATTTGTAAAGATTCCTCAGCAATATTTTACAAAACTAGTTGAGAGAACGGAAGATTTTTGGTAAAATGGAACTGTTAAGAAAGTGAAAAAGAACGGAGGATAAGTGAATGGGATTAATTAAAGCGGCAAAAGATGCACTGCAGTCCGTATTGGCAGATCAGTGGAGAGAGTATTTCTACTGCGACTCAATTTCCAATGATATACTGATGGTCAAGGGTCAGAAGCGGGTGGACGAGAAACATAACAGCAATACAAAGGGTTCGGACAACATTATTTCCAACGGTTCCATTGTGGCTGTCAATGAAGGACAGTGTATGATCATTGTGGACCAGGGAGGAATTGTGGATGTCTGTGCGGACGCGGGGGAGTTTATTTATGACAATTCCACGGAGCCCAGCCTTTGGTACGGCAATCTGGGAGAAAGCGTAAAAGGAAGCTTCAGCACTCTTGGGAAGCGTTTCACCTTTGGCGGAAATACGGCAAAGGATCAGAGAGTTTATTTCTTCAACACAAAAGAAATTCTGAACAACCTGTTTGGAACGCCCAGCCCTATTCCCTTCCGCGTGCTGGATAAGAACACGGGATTTGATTTTGATACAGCCGTCAAGGTGAACGGACAGTATACATTCAAGATTGTTGACCCGATCTTATTCTATACAAATGTATGTGCCAATGTGACGGACAGCTACAGAAAGGCGGATTTGCTGACGACGATGAAGAGCGAACTCCTGACCTCACTGCAGCCTGCTCTGGCACAGATTTCCGCAAAGGGTGTGCGGCCTTATGAGATTCCCGGATTTTCCGAGGAAATCTGCGGGTTGCTGTCTGATGCGCTGACAGAGAAGTGGACCGAGCTGCGCGGTATCCAGATGGTCAGCATGACCATTAATTCATCCGATATGCCCGCAGATGACAAGGCAAGATTTCAGAAGTGGCAGGAGACCGCAATGCTTCGCGGTGCGGATATGCAGGCAGCGAGAAAGACGGAGGCATTTGCCAGCATGATGGAAAATATGCAGAACGGCGGCGGAGACGGAGATGCTTCCGGCAATGCCATGAACGGTGCAATGGGCATGATGGCAATGGGCATGATGAACAATATGATGGGAGCCAATGCCTTTGGCGGCGGTATGCCCGGACAGCAGAACACACAGCAGATGCCCCAGATGCAGAATCCCGGTGCTGCAGCGCCGGTCCTGGGCTGGACCTGTTCCTGCGGTAAGGCGGACAACAGAGGAAAGTTCTGCCAGGAGTGCGGCACACCGAAGCCTGCTGAGGCTGGCTGGACCTGTTCCTGTGGTTCCGTGAACCAGGGCAAGTTCTGCAGCAACTGCGGCGGCAAAAAGCCGGAGGGAGCTCCTCTCTACAAGTGCGACAAGTGTGGATGGGAGCCTGAGGATCCTGCTCATCCTCCGAAATTCTGCCCTGAGTGCGGAGATATTTTTGATGAGAATGACCGCAGATAAGTGTGAAGGAGATCACCGGAACGCAGCGGCCTGCGGTCAGCTTCGGCTGAAGGCGGGCCGCTGTGGTTTTTTGTCAGCAGGGGGGAGAAGATGACATCAGGTCAGATCGGAACGATTGTAATATTGGTTTTGGCTCTGGGGGTATTGGGAGGCGGCTATGCAGCCTACAGGTCAATCAAGGCGAAGGTGCAGAATTTTACCAGACTTGCTTTTGGGTCTGATACCATTTCGGGAAGCTTTCAAAATATGGAAAGGGAATTGGAGATTACGCCAAAGTCTGTTTCGGCCAATACAAAGCTGTATCTTCCTCAGATTTTGCGTGATTTTCCGGAATTTCATTATGATGAGATGAAAAACCGGGCAGAAAACATTTTGACGGGATTTTTGATGGGGATTGATGAGAAAAATCCCTCCAGAATGCAGGAGAGTACAACCGGCGAACTCCGGGAAAAGCTGGAGATGAGGATAGCAGCACTGGACAATGAGGACGCGGAGGAGCACTTTCGGGATATTTTGATCCACAGGACGGAAATCAGGCAGTACCGCAGGATAAAGGGAAGATGCAGCATTATCTTTCAGTCTGCCGTGCAGTATCACCACTTCTTACGCAAGGGTGGAACGGTGACAGCAGGGTCTGAGTCAAGGCTGGAACAGACCCGTTACAATGTGGAAATGATTTACATACAGGACCGTGACGTCATAGAAAACCAGTCGGATTCCGGTCTGGCAATGAACTGTCCCAACTGCGGGGCGCCGCTGCCGAAACTGGGAGCCAAGAAATGCCTTTACTGTGACACGCCTATTGTGGAGTTCAGCATCAGAATATGGAACTTCAGCGATGTGGATGAGGTAAAATAAATGAGTATATACGACACTTTAAACAGGGAACAAAAGGAGGCGGTTCTCCAGACGGAAGGACCGCTTTTGCTGCTGGCCGGAGCCGGAGCCGGAAAAACCCGCTGTCTGACCCACAGAATCGCTTATCTGATAGACGAGATGGGTGTGAAGCCTTGGAATATTCTTGCAATCACCTTTACAAACAAGGCGGCGGGAGAGATGAGAGAAAGGGTGGATAATCTTGTGGGATTCGGCGCGGATCAGGTGTGGGTATCCACCTTTCATTCCCTATGCGTGCGCATTCTGCGCCGTCATATTGAGAGGATCGGGTTTGACAACGGGTTTACCATATACGATGCGGATGACCAGAAAACCGTGATGAAGGGCATCTGCAAACGGATGAATATCGACACTAAAATGTATAAGGAAAAGGCGCTGCTTGGTGCGATTTCTTCTGCCAAGGACGAACTGATCAGTGTCAGGGAATACGAGCTGGACGCGGCAAGAGATTTCGGCAAGGCGGTTTATGCAAAGGTTTACCGGGAATATCAGGAAACTCTGCAGAAGAATAACGCCCTGGATTTTGACGATATTATTGTGAAGACGGTGGAACTCTTAAAGAGCTGTCCGGAAGTGCTGGATTATTATCAGGAGCGCTTTCAGTACGTCATGGTGGACGAGTACCAGGACACCAATACGGCGCAGTTTGAGCTGGTGAAGCTTCTGGCCGGGAAGTACCGCAATCTGTGTGTGGTGGGCGATGACGACCAGTCCATCTATCGGTTTCGTGGGGCAAATATTCGAAATATTCTGGATTTTGAGAAATATTTTGCAGAGGCAAAGGTCATCAAGCTGGAACAGAATTACCGCTCCACCCAGTCCATCCTTGACGCGGCAAACGCCGTCATTCGAAATAATAAAAGCCGGAAGGAAAAAGCGCTCTGGACGGACAGGGGGGCCGGAAGTCTTGTTCGTTTCAGACAGTTTGACAATGCCTATGAGGAGGCGGAGTATATTGCGGATGACGTGTGCCGAAAGGTGCGGAGAGAAGGTGCACAGTATAAGGACTGTGCGGTGTTGTACCGCACCAACGCTCAGGCCCGTCTGCTGGAGGAACGCATGATCATGGAGGGAGTGCCCTACAATGTGGTGGGCGGCACTAACTTTTATGCCAGAGCGGAGATCAAGGATATTCTGGCATACCTGAAAACCATTGACAACGGCAGGGACGAAGTGGCTGTGAGACGTATTATCAATGTTCCCAAAAGAGGAATCGGCGCAGCTACGGTGGAAAAGATTGAGGATTATGCCCAGATGCGTGACATCGGACTTTATGACGCCATGGAGATGGCAGATGAGATTATGAGTCTGGGGAAGACATCCGCGAAAATCCGTCCCTTTGTGCAGCTGATTCAGGGCTTTCGCAGGGCATCTGCAGAGATGACCGTGGCGGAGCTGATTCAGGAGATTGTAGTCAAGATCAAATATGCTGAATATCTGCAGGACAATGACGACGAGTCGGCCGAGGACAGAATTGCCAATGTGGATGAACTGATCACAAAGGCTGTCAATTACCAGGAGACTCATGAGGAAGCCACACTGACGGAATTTCTGGCGGAGGTTGCGCTGGTGGCGGACATTGATAATGTGGAAAACGATGACAACAGGGTGCTGCTCATGACGCTGCACTCTGCAAAAGGACTGGAATTTCCCAGTGTGTATCTGGCGGGCATGGAGGACGGCCTGTTTCCCGGTCAGGCGGCGCTCTGGAATGATGATCCGGAGGATATAGAGGAGGAACGGCGGCTGGCTTATGTGGGCATTACCAGGGCCATGAACGATCTGACAATGACCTGTGCCCGGATGCGGATGACGAGAGGGGAGACCCAGTACAATCCCGTAAGCAGGTTTGTCAGGGAAATTCCTGCGGAGCTTATGGAAGGCAGTTCAGCCGGACCCGAAAGGAAAAGGGGAGATCGCATGGGAGACCGGGAGATGCTGGCAGAGATGATTGGACTGGGAAAAGAAGCTGACAGACGGCAGAGCACATATGATTTCAGGCCCAAGGCGGCGCTGCGGCCGAAGGTGACGGCAAAGGCGGACAAACCATTTATTGCCAGAGAAATCGGCAGTCTGAATCAACTGGCGGGAATCTCCAAAGGGGCATCGGTGCCGACGGGGACAGCGCCGGATTACGGAATCGGCGACAGGGTTTCTCACATCAAGTACGGTGATGGCACAGTCCTGAACCTGGTAAAGGAGCCCAGAGACTACAAGGTGACAGTGGATTTTGACAAGGCAGGGCAGAAAATTATGTATGCTTCTTTTGCCAAGTTAAAAAGAATATAAAAGGTTGTAGTATTTTTAAAAGAAATGTGGTATTCTATAAACGGACGTAACAAACATGTGGAGGTATCCTATGAACAAGCTTGAAAATTTAATCGAGGCGGCAAAATTGAATGAAATCCTGGGCAAAAAGGAAGAACCCAAGAAAAAGAAATGCAATGCAGTTGTGTGTGTGCTGGCAGTTATCGGCGCAATTGCAGCGGTAGCGGCGATTGCCTACGCTGTGTATCGCTATTTTGCCCCCGATTATCTGGATGACTTTGAGGATGATTTTGAGGACGAGTTCGAAGATGAAGAGGGCGAGGATGACGATGACTTCTTCGTAGACGAGGGAGAGCACTGAGCGAATGAAAAAGGGACAGGTATACGAAGCGACAGTCGAAAGGGTTGACTTCCCCAACAAAGGAATTGTTGATACCGGGGAGGGCATCGTGATTGTAAAAAACAGCCTGCCCGGACAAAAAATAAAGCTTAGTGTAAATAAAGTGAGAAAAGGGAAGGCGGAAGGCCGTTTGCTTGAGGTGCTTGAAAAATCACCTCTGGAGACAGGCCATCCGTGTTCCCATTTTGGCGTGTGCGGTGGATGTACATATCTTTCCCTGGCCTATAAAGAACAGCTGAAGATCAAGGAAGCACAGGTAAAGAAGCTTCTTGAGACCGCGCTGGCGGCGCAGGAGACACCCTGGGTGTGGGAGGGCATTAAAGGAAGTCCGGTGGAGTATGAATACAGGAATAAAATGGAGTTTTCCTTTGGCGATGAGATAAAGGACGGGCCCCTCTCCCTGGGAATGCACAGACAGGGCAGCTATTATGATGTGGTGACGGTGGAGGACTGCAGAATAGTAGATGCGGATTATCGTCTGATCCTGAAGACGGTGCGTGATTACTTCGGGGAAAGAAAGGTCGGCTATTATCACAGGATGCGTCATGAGGGGTATCTGCGTCATCTGTTGGTGCGCAAAGCTTCCCGGACAGGGGAGATACTGGTGGCGCTTGTGACTACTTCCCAGGAACCGATGAAGGAGAAGACCGGGGCAGATAGTGCTTTGGGGGCGGAGAATCTGAGAAAAGAAAATCTGAGGGAAGAGGAGCTTCTGAGGGGTTTTCTGGAGGCGTTGCTGGCACTGCAGAACGGAGGCGGACTAAAGGGCAGATTTGCCGGTATCCTGCATATTGTGAACGATTCCCAGGCGGATGTGGTGCAGAGCGACAGGAGCGATGTGCTTTACGGCCGGGAATATTTTTATGAGGAGCTTTTAGGGTTAAAATTCAAAATATCCACCTTTTCTTTCTTTCAGACTAATTCCCACGGTGCAGAGGTATTGTATGAGACTGCCCGGGAGTATGTGGGTGATTTGAGTCGAAAAGATGCGGTGGTCTATGACCTTTACAGCGGAACAGGCACCATTGCACAGATGATGGCAGCGGTGGCGGGTAAGGTCATCGGTGTGGAGATTGTGGAAGAGGCGGTGGAGGCGGCAAGACAGAATGCGGCGGAGAACGGGCTGTCCAACTGTGAGTTCCTGGCAGGAGACGTGCTGAAGGTACTGGATGACATCCCTGAAAAACCGGATATGATCATTCTGGATCCGCCCCGGGACGGCATTCATCCGAAGGCTCTGCCGAAGATCATCAGATATGGTGTGGAGCGCATCGTGTACATATCCTGCAAGCCCACCAGCCTGGCCAGAGACTTGGAGACCTTTCTGGCAGGGGGCTATGTAGTGGAGCGGGCGGTGGCTGTAGATCAGTTCCCCTGGACCGCGAATGTGGAGACGGTATGCCTCTTGAACAACCGAAAACCTGATATGAAGGAGCATCTGGTTTAATGGGAATCAATATGGAGATTGTAATTATTTGGAGAACATACAGATGAATGATATTTACTATATAATTGGAACGGCTTATGCCGGAAAATCCACGATGGTAAAGCTCCTTGCCGAGAAGTATAATGGTATCGCATGCGAAGAAAACTATCATGATCGTATGGTCGATGGCCGACTTGATAAAACAAAGTTTCCGTGCCTTTGTTACACCAGAGACTTACAGGATTGGCGAGAGTTTATTCGGAGAACACCGGAGGAATACGAAAACTGGATTGATGGAGTCGCTAAAGAATGTGAAATCCTGGAACTAAAGATACTGGAAGAATTAAAGAAGCAGAAGCGCAGAATATTTGTGGATACCAATATTTCCATAGAAACTCTTAAGGAAATCTCGGATACGGATCATGTGCTTGTAATGTTGTCTGATCAGATGGTTTCTGTCAACAGATTTTTTGAACGTCCAGATAGGGAGAAGCAGTTCCTTTATCAGCTTTTGATGCAGGAGGAAAATCCGGAGGCTGCCATGGCAAACTTCAGAGAAATGCTCATGAGGGTTAATTCTAAGGAACGATATGACCGGTTTCTGCATTCAGGGTTCCGGGTTCTGCTTCGCGATGATGATAGAACAGTTGATGAAACCTTAGAAATCGTGGAAAGAATGTTGAAACTATATCAGTATATGCCATAAATCGAGAAGTGATTTGAAAGGAGGAGATTTTCACCTTTTATGATATGTTCTTGTGTGCATTCATAGAAAGCGTTGAAATTCATCCGCAAAAAAGTGAATTGATATAATCCAGAGACATCAGCCAAAAGGGAAAGTTTTGGCAATAAAAGCAGCACTTAAATATTTTGAGGAGATTGATGGAAAAATGTATATTTCAGCATCGAGTATTATGATGAAGCGTATTGGGGGATACGGGAGGATTAAAATAAATGTATGAAGCAGCAAAGATTGAATTATTATTCGGAACAGATATTATACCTGTATTTGCCGAAAATAATTCATACATCGAGATGATTCAGGGCATTCGGGAGGGATACAAAGAGCAGGGGGTGAAATTCCCCACAGTTAATCTAAGAGATGAAAGCAGCTTGTCTGCACTGCAGTATCAGGTAATGATTGATGGGGAACTCGCAGTGGACGAGACGCTCAGTCAGATTACAGAGGGAACGATGATGGAGATGCTCACGAAGCTGAGCTTTTCGTTTTGCGATTATTATAATGCTCATGAAAAATGATATTTCCTGGAGAGTGGGAGAATAAGCATATGACAAAAAAGCGGATAATATTGATACATATTGCGGCAGCTATTGCTGTTGGTTCCCTGGTGGGCTGGATCGTTATGCTGTATGCTGAAAAAACCCGGCAGGAAAAAGTTTGGGAAAATGAATTTCTGATGCGGTATGGTGCTGTTTTAAATGATGTGATCAGTGATTTAGGACATTTTGAAGAGGCGGATTCACCTGAGGAACAGTTTTCCTGTCTGGGAGCGGTCACCAATGATCTGATGCAGCTGAAAGCCTTTATGGAAATGCATGTGAAGCTTATGACACTAAAGGTGCCGGGCGATATAAGCGCCGACTCGGACCAGTCAGGGTGGAGAGAAGCGGAGAGCCTGGTATGGTTTATCAGTAACGACGGGATGATGGATTCATATCAAATTGAGTCATTTTGGGCGGATGGCACCATATCGGAAGAGGAGGCAGACATTCTTAGACTTTTGAAGGATGAGACAATAAAACTGAATCATGATATGATGACATCGGATGAAGAAGGGCAGGGTCATAAGTATAAATATGCGCTTTCTTCTGCAGAAGTATATCAGCGATTGACTGAGCTCCTGCAGAATGTTCGAAGGCAGATGATACAGTAGAAAGGGGTATATTGTGGCTCACATTGTTGAAACATTTCCCGACGGTACGCCGATAGAAGACTGGTTTTATGACGTCAGGATACCGGAACCGGATATGCTGGGCAGGCAGTATGTGCTCACACAGTATGATATTTTGGATGACGGGAAAGTGCATACCGCTCAGATACAGGAGTTGATCGATACTGCGGCGGCAGAGGGCGGCGGTGTCATCGTAGTGCCTGCAGGGACTTATATGACGGGTTCCTTATTTTTCAGGCAGGGGGTTCACCTCTACATATCAGAGGGTGGCACGCTGAAAGGCAGCGATGACATATCGGATTACGCGTTGTGTGAGACACGTATAGAGGGTGAAACCTGTCAGTATTTTGCCGCGCTGATCAACGGGGACGGGCTGGACGGGTTTACGATGTGCGGCAAAGGGACCATTGACGGCAACGGGCTGAAATCCTGGAAAGCATTCTGGCTGCGCCGAACCTGGAACCCGGAGTGTACCAATAAGGACGAGCAGAGGCCCCGCCTTGTGTACCTGTCAAATTGCAGAAATGTCCTGATAGCGGATCTTCATTTACAGAATGCGCACTTTTGGACAAATCATATTTACAGGTGCCGATATGTGAAATTTCTGGGCTGCCACATTTTTTCTCCCGCAGCCCCAATCAAAGCACCCAGTACAGACGCCATTGATATTGATGTTTGTTCGGACGTGCTGATCAAATCCTGTTATATGGAAGTGAATGACGATTCGGTTGTCCTCAAGGGGGGAAAAGGACCATGGGCAGACCGCATGCCCGAGAACGGGATAAACGAGAGGATTCTGATTGAGGACTGTACCTATGGGTTCTGCCATGGATGCCTGACCTGCGGTTCCGAGTCGATACATAACCGCAATATTATTCTGCGCCGGGGTAAGATTCTGGATGGCAAAAACCTTCTCTGGCTGAAAATGCGCCCGGATACGCCGCAGCATTACGAGTATATCACGGTGGAAGACATGGAGGGGAGAGTTGAGAATTTTATCAATATCAATCCATGGACACAGTTTTATGACTTAAAAGACCGTCCGGATACGCCGCTGTCTGTCGCGGAGCATGTGGTGATGCGCAATTGTTCTTGTGTGTGCGGCACTTATTTTGATGTTATGCCGGATGAAGCGCAATATCACCTGTCGGATTTTACCTTTGAAAATCTGAAAATTAAGGCAAATAAGGACGGTTTTACGGCGGGCAGCATTCAAAATGCAATAATAAAAAATGTTGAGATCCGGATAGAGCAGTACAGTAAAAATGCAGCAAAAAGTTCGGAAAGGTGAAGGACAAAACGCAGGTGACAGAACAATTCTTAGACAGCATTAAAAATCCGCCCGGAGAATATACGCCGGTTCCTTTTTGGTTTCTGAATGATGAGCCGGATGAAGATAAGATCGGACAGCAGCTGGCGGATTACAGGAATAAGGGCGTGGAGGGTATTGTACTTCACCCCCGAATCGGAATTCCCTGTGAAGTACCATATCTCTCTGATTCGTATTTCAGGACAGTGAAATATGTGGTCCGAACAGCAGGACGGCTTGGTATGAAGGTTGTCCTGTATGATGAGGGTATGTATCCTTCCGGTTCCGCCCACGGGCTTGTGGCGGCGGAGAATAGAGATTATGCGTCTAAAGGGATCACTCTTTCGGATAATGCGGAGGGCGGACAGGTCATCACACGTTTTTCAGACGGGCGGTATCTGGTATATGGCTTTACCCATGGCACGATCCGCGGCATCCATTACGGGGAGGATGACGGTGAGGCAGGGGCGCCATTGTCCGCGGACATTCTGAACCCGGATGCGGTGGATGCTTTTATACGGTTGACACATGAGCGCTATTATCAGGAGCTGAAGGATTATTTCGGTGGTACGGTGATTGCTTTTTTTACGGACGAACCCTGCCCCCTTGGCAGAAATGCAGGAGGCTTCAGGGAATGGGTGCCCGGAATGGAGAAGGAAATTCTTGCGGAGAACGGGAAGCTTGAGGAATTGGAGGGGCTTTTCAGCGGCCGGCAGAACCGGACGACACAGATTTATCATAAGCTGATCAAACGGCATCTGCGTGAGGTTTACTATGCCCGCCTGTCAGGATGGTGCGAGGCCCATGAAATTTCGCTGATGGGGCATCCTGAGGCCAGTGACGATGTGGAGGAAGAATTCTATTTCCATATTCCGGGCCAGGATCTGATCATGAGGAGGGTTGCACCTGAGACCGGCGGAATCAGGGAGCCGGATTCTGTACAGGCAAAGCTTCCGGCGGATATTGCAAGATATCTGGGGCGCAGACGGAATGCCAATGAATGTTTCGGAGTGTGCAGCCGGCAAGGTATTCCGTGGTATTTCAAGGGATATGACATGAAATGGTATATTAACTGGCTGGGGATCAGAGGTGTCAATCTGTTTGTGCCCCATGCGTTTTATTACAGCGTGGCGGGTCCGAGGAAGGAGGAGCGTCCGCCTGATGTGGGTCCCCATAATATCTGGTGGCGTCATTACCGACTGTTTTCAGATTATATGAAGCGCATTTCCTGGCTGATGACGGATTCGGTGAGTCTTGCACGGGCAGCAGTGCTCTGTGACAACAACCGTGTACCGTCGGAGGAAATTGCAGGGCTGTATGAACATCAGATTGATTTTCACTATCTTCCGGCAGCGATGCTTGAGAAAAGCATAGTCAGAGAGAACAGACTGTGTGTCGGCCCCTGTCGGTTTGACGTGGTGGTTGATCTGTATGGTTATGGAGAACAGGAGATATATGCAAAGTTTCTTTCGGGAGTGCGGGTAGTGGATGAG
>CAMWJV010000077.1 GCA_947174665.1 uncultured Lachnospiraceae bacterium | reverse complement strand
ATATTTAGTTGACTTTTGTTAAAGTTAAAAGTAATATAATAATAAGATAATAATATAATAATATAAAAAATAGTGTATGATGATAATCAGAAAGCGAAAAAGACAATCACAGAAAAGGATTTTCTGAAGTGAAGGTTTCTGTTTTAGAATCTTATTCGCGAGAAAGAGAATGTAATATGGAGTTGATTATGAGGATTATGCTGATATAATGAAAGGAAAACAGAGTGGGAAATTTTCAACATGAAAGAGGTGAGAAAATAACATGAAGAGAAAAATAAGTTTATTATTGTCTTGTTTTGCCTGCATCTGTATGTTTGTTTATGGTGTATTGCCTGTACAAGCGGCAACATGTCCGCATACGGAATGTCGAGTTTATGCTATTCCTATTAGAACAGGATATATGACCTTTAACGCAAGCGGGCATAATGTGGAATATGGCACAGAACATACATGTGTCAGTTGTGGCTACAGATTTTTTACAGGAAAATTTTATGAATTTGAGGAGCATCAATGGAATAATTCCGCATGGCATCTTGATGTTGATGAAGAAGGAAACGAATTCTTTTATACTAATTGTACCACATCTGGTTGCGGTTTTATACAAGTGAGGAAATATTACTAAATGTGACTTTGCCTGATTAAAGTGGCAGTACTTTTTCTATCACCAACTGTTTCCCTGCCAGGAAACAAATGGCTAAATTATTAGTTTCATTATACAGCATGGTACTAAAGGGGATAACATTAATATCCCCTTTTATAAATTCTTAAGGTAACTGAAAGGAACTTTTCTATGAATAAAGCTTATAGCACATTTCTGCTTGTTATCCTATATTGCATCTTCCTCACCGGCTGCGGAAAGCATGAAAACAGTGCCGATACCTGGAGGGGAATTCAGGCGGGGGCAGATCTGTCTGCAATCATTGAAAGAACGGAGTATTATGACATAATCGTGGAATCGGAGCAATCATTTCCGCAGGAGCAGAGTGTTGAAAGTCCGGATGGTTTTCTCTGTATTTTTTTATGTACACTGCTTTATCAGGATGAGCCGGTACAGCTCTGGGCGGCTTTGCGCACGGAGGGTATGGATATCTGGCTTCACAGGGCGGATGGAAGCCGGGAACTGCTGCTGCAGAAGATATCCACGGAATATGCTGATGCTAAGTGGTATCTGGACCGGGAGGGAAATTGCTATTGCTGGAAAAATTCACAAAAATTATATGACCGGGAAGGGGTCGTGTTAGAGACGAAGGATACTTCCCTTAAGAAACTCATGGCAACAGGAGAGGTGCTTTTTTCAAAAGAATGGGAATATGGACATAATATCATGGATTTCTGCCAGTTACCGGATGGCAGGGTCTACATGATCATGGAGGATAAGGAGGAGGGTTCCAGAAAACTGCTGGAGCTTGATCCTGCCACCGGACTTACCACGGAACAGGACAGGGTTCAGCTGAAAAATTCCGCTATAGAAAGACAAATGCTGGGAGCAGGACAGGACTCTCTGCTTGTGCTTGACAGGAATCCCGGTATCGGTTATGAGATATTTGAAGTCGAGGTAAATGACGGGAGTATGCTCTGTAGCCTCTCTTTTACCGGGACATCCTATTCCTTCGGGCATCCCGGAATGACTCTGCGGGATTTCCGGATGCTGGCGGACGAAAGCATAGTAATGCTGTGGACGGCGGACGAAGGGACTTCAGCAGTCTGTGAAAAACTCAGAATGTCCAAGGTGGAAAAAATCCCAATCATCCTTCGGGGAAAATTTAACGGCGATGGTTGGCTTAGTGCGCAGGTCGCCCTCTTTAACCGGACCAACAGCGATTACCATGTGATACTGGAAGACTGCGGCGGCGGAAATGATCTGGATGACTTTGCCAGGCTGACCAGCATTCAGATTGCCGCCGGAAAAGGCCCGGATATTCTGTATGGGACATTGATGCAGGATTATATCGTGGGCATGATGGAAAAAAACGCTCTTGAGGATTTAAGCCCGTATATGGAAAAAAGCGGCATCAGGGAAGAGGACTATTTTCCCTTTGCTTTCAGTACATGGAAAATGGATGATCGGATATACGGTATTAATGCCAGGGCCCTCGGTATGTTTGGTTACAGAATGGATGCCGCAATATTGGATGGGTATACGGCGTCAGATATCAATGCTTTGACAACTGCTCTGCTTTCCTACCGAGAAAAGGCAATATTCCGGCCGGGATATTCTTCTCAGAATATATTGGATTTCTTTTTAGAAGGAACGGATACTCTCTGGGGGATGGTTGACTGGGAAGAGGGCACCTGCGATTTTAGCGGAGAGCTTTTTGCAAAGATACTGGAAATCGCAGCACGATATGGGGACACAGGAAGAAACAGCGAATTTCCCGGCATGATCGAGGAAAGGTCTTTTCGCAATCTGTTTGAGTTTGACGGTGAGAGCGACCAGGAAAAGGCCGGGAAAAAAACTTGTGGGAGCTTATTTGATGACGGATGCCATATCGGGATCAGTTCCCATTCTGCTATGGCAATCAATGCCAATTCTGCCAACAAAGAGGGGGCATGGCAGTTCATCAGCTTTCTGTTGGGAGAGGAGGTGCAATCTTCCGATACATTTTATGTCCCCGTAAACAGAAAAGTCTTCGATGTCTGGCTGAATGCGCAGTTGGAAGAAGTCAGCGACGGCAAAGAGAAAGTGAAAGGTTGTATAATTTATGAGATTGTAGGCGGAGAGGTTCAGATCACTTCCACAGAGACTGTCTACACAGCAGAAGACATCACGGAAGAAAAGGCCGCAGAGTATACCAGAGCCCTGGAAGAAGCCCGTCCTTACCCCATCCGTACCATCCCTATCCTTAACATCATCAGGGAGGAAGCGGAGGATTATTTTAACGGCAGCAAAACAGTGGAAGAAGTGACCGCATTAATTGCCAACCGTGTACAACTATATCTGGATGAAATCCATTAGCCTGCGCGTTCCTTCTTGCATACTTCGCCAATTTATGGTATTATCAAATTTAACTTTAATATTTTCCGGGAGGAGTTTTTGATGGCACAGCTGTGGGGCGGGCGGTTCACGAAAGAGACGGACAAACAGGTCTATGATTTCAATGCGTCCATAAGATTTGATAAACGTCTGGTTTGCCAGGATATTGAGGGCAGTGTGGCTCATGTTACAATGCTGGCGAGGCAGGGTATCCTCACCGAAAAAGAGATGCAGGAGATTATAGTCGGGCTTAACTCCATTCGGGAGGATGTGGAGAGTGGTAAGCTTTCCATTGATGAAAAATATGAGGACATTCACAGTTTTGTGGAGGCGGTCCTGACAGAGCGTGTGGGGGAGGCGGGAAAAAAGCTGCACACCGGCAGGAGCCGCAACGATCAGGTGGCGCTGGACATGCGCCTCTATACCAGGCTCCAGGTGATTGAGGTGGATGCGCTGCTTAAAGATCTGCTGGAGGTGATTTTGAACACCATGAAGGAAAATCTTGACACCTACATGCCGGGATTCACACATCTGCAGAAGGCCCAGCCAACCACTCTGGCCCACCATTACGGCGCTTATTTTGAGATGTTCAAGAGAGACCGTCTGCGCATGAAAGATATTTTTAAGCGCATGAATTACTGTCCTCTGGGGGCGGGAGCCCTGGCGGGTACCACCTATCCTCTGGACAGGGATCTGACGGCGGAGCTTATGGGCTTTTACGGGCCTACCTTAAACAGTATGGATTCCGTTTCGGACAGGGATTATCTGATAGAGTTTCTGGCGGCGCTTTCCACGGTGATGATGCACCTGAGCCGCTTTTCAGAGGAAATTATTATATGGAACTCCAACGAATACCGGTTTGTGGAGATAGACGATGCCTATTCCACGGGAAGCAGCATCATGCCTCAGAAGAAGAATCCTGACATAGCAGAGCTGGTGCGGGGCAAGACAGGGCGGGTCTATGGGGCCCTGGTGAGTCTGCTGACCACCATGAAGGGGCTTCCCCTTGCCTATAACAAAGACATGCAGGAGGACAAGGAGGCGGCATTTGACGCTTTTGACACGGTGAAGGATTGTATCGGCCTGTTTACCGGCATGCTTAGTACGATGAAATTTAATAAGGAGCGCATGGCCGCCAGCGCCATGAAGGGCTTTACCAATGCAACGGACGCGGCGGATTATCTGGTGAACAAGGGTGTGCCATTCAGGGATGCTCACGGCATTATCGGCAGGCTGGTACTTTTCTGTATTGACAAAAATACCTCCATTGATGCCCTGTCCCTGGAGGAACTTAAAAGAATCAGCGACAGATTTGAGGAGGACATCTATGATGCTGTATCTCTTAAGACCTGTGTGGAGAAGCGTCTTACCGTCGGTGCACCGGGGTCGGAAGCCATGCGGAAGGTGATTGCTCTGCACGAGGAGTATCTGGTGGAGCAGGATGATGACTGGTTCCCGGACTCTGCGGAATATACGCTTAAGTGAGAGACGGTGGATGGAATTTCCGAATGCCTGAAAGGGTTAGAAGCTTATAAAGGAATATATAAACGGAGGAAAATAGAAATGAGTGAGAAATTAAAGGTTGGAATTTTAGGCGGCACAGGCATGGTAGGACAGAGGTTTATCGCTCTGCTGGAGAACCATCCATGGTTTGAGGTAACTACCATAGCGGCGAGTCCACGCTCTGCGGGAAAGACCTATGAGGAGGCAGTGGGAGACAGATGGAAGATGGATACGCCCATGCCGGAGGCTGTGAAGAAGATTCAGGTCATGAACGTCAACGAGGTGGAAAAGGTGGCGTCCCGTGTGGATTTTGTCTTCAGCGCCGTTGACATGTCAAAAGATGAGATTAAGAAAATCGAGGAAGATTATGCGAAGACGGAGACGCCTGTGGTCTCCAACAACAGCGCACACCGCTGGACGCCGGACGTGCCCATGGTGGTGCCGGAGATCAATCCGGACCACATGAAAGTCATAGAGTATCAGAAAAAGCGTCTTGGCACCGAAAGGGGCTTTGTGGCTGTTAAGCCCAACTGTTCCATTCAGAGCTATGCGCCGGTGCTGACTGCATGGATGGAATTTGAACCCACGGAGGTGGTTGCCACCACCTATCAGGCAATTTCCGGCGCGGGAAAGACCTTTAAGGACTGGCCGGAGATGGTGGGGAATATTATTCCCTTCATCAGCGGCGAGGAGGAGAAAAGTGAGAAGGAACCGCTTAGAATTTGGGGCTGCATCAAAGACGGCGTTATTGTGCCGGCAGAAGGGCCGAAGATTACCTGTCAGTGCATCCGTGTACCTGTTTTGAACGGACACACGGCGGCGGTATTTGTAAAATTTGCTAAAAAGCCAACCAAAGAACAGCTGATTGAAAAGCTGCGTACGTTTTCCGGAGAGCCTCAGCGGCTGGGGCTGCCAAGCGCTCCGAAGCAGTTCATTCAGTATCTGGAGGAGGACAACAGGCCCCAGGTTGCACTTGATGTGGATTATGAGAACGGAATGGGTATCAGCATCGGACGACTGAGAGAGGACACCATTTATGATTATAAGTTTGTGGGTGTGTCCCACAATACGGTGCGAGGCGCTGCGGGAGGAGCTGTTCTCTGCGCGGAGTTATTAAAGGCACAGGGATATATCAGAGCAAAAAATTAGTGTACAGTATATCTTATAGGGAGATTAAGATACATGAACGAACTGCACTATCAGTTGGACCTGCTGAAGGCTATGAACCAAAAGCTGACAGAAAAGGAAAAAATGTATAAGAGGATTTTCGAGTTCGCGGAGGGCGCGTTTCTCTACCATTCCTTTGAAAATAATCAGATTACTTCATTCGGACAGTGGGATAAGTTTTTTGATTTTAAGGTGAGGGAACCAAAGGATTTCTCCAAAATACTGGAGATTGTGGAGGATTCCTGTGTGATGGAATTGAAAAATGTTCTTTCTCTGGAAAAGCAGGGGGAGACGAATGCCATTGCAGAGTGCCAGCTGAAGGCAACGAAGGGCTGGCTGCAGTTTCGGACTCTTGTCACTTATACAGAAGACGGACAGCCTGTGGATAAGGTCATCTATATTCTGAATGTCACAAAGGCCAGAATCCAGAATGAGGAACTGACTTACATGGCATATTATGACGGCCTGACGGGTCTGTATAACCGCAATTATTTTGTGCGTCTGCTGACCGAGTACACAAAGACCGCAAAGGAAAGAAATACCATAGTCAGTGTCATGGTCCTTGATATAGATGAATTCCGCAAGGTAAATGACGGTTTGGGTATTATGGTAGGGGATGAGCTGGTGCAGCAGTTTGGCTTCTTTTTGAAGGAAATCTGCGGAGATGATATGATAGCATGTCATCTGCACAGCGATGTGTTCTGTCTTGCGATTTATGACCCGTCCGGGGCCAGAAGCGTGGATGCCATTTACAAGGCAATCCAGCGGCGGGCGAGGGAGCCTTTTCATATCAGCAGCGGCCAGGACATTAATGTTACGGTCAGCATCGGTGTGGCGGAGTATCCGGAGGCGGCGGCATCTGCGCTTGAGCTGATGAACTGTGCGGAGCTGGTGGTGTTTAAGTGCAAGAAGCAGGGGAGA
This sequence comes from uncultured Lachnospiraceae bacterium, assembly GCA_947174665.1. Classification (GTDB taxonomy): domain Bacteria; phylum Bacillota; class Clostridia; order Lachnospirales; family Lachnospiraceae; genus Acetatifactor. Next base: position 9,872 of record CAMWJV010000077.1, on the reverse strand, counting down.
AATATGCTTCAGTATTTTGAAGCGCCTATTCTGGAAAATTTCCTGAGTTCCATTGAACTGGAAAATAAGCTGAAAAGAGCAGTTTTTAACAATGATTTTCATATGTACTACCAGCCCCAGTACTATGCGGGGAACCGCAGACTCAGGGGAGTGGAGGCGCTGATCCGCTGGAAGGATGAGGATGCGCAGCAAATGATCAGTCCTGCAACCTTTATTCCTGTTGCGGAAAAGAACGGTTCCATTATCACCATAGGCAGATGGGTGGTGGAGGAGAGCATCCGGCAGTATGCAGCCTGGCGGAGGCAGTTTGGTTTTCCGTTTATCATGTCAATTAATATCTCAGCGTTGCAATACAAGCGGGAAGATTTTGTGGATTCTGTCGTGGGAATACTGAATCGGTATAATGTGAGGCCGGCGGAGGTGGAACTGGAAATTACAGAGAGCGTGCTGATTGACGATTTTAAGGCTGTTTATGAAAAACTGAAAATATTGCGGAATTACGGAATCAGAATATCTCTGGATGACTTCGGAACAGGCTTCTCATCCCTGTCTTATCTGAAAAAGCTGCCTATTGATACGCTGAAGATTGATAAATCTTTTATAGACACTGTGATGACGGATACGGTTACCAGGGTCATTACGGAATCTATCATCAATATGGTAAAGTCACTGGGATTTGAATCCATAGCCGAGGGTGTTGAGGATGAGCAGCAATACAAATATCTGCATGCCATCGGATGTGATGTGATTCAGGGCTATTTGTTCAACAAGCCGTTGGCACCCGAAGAAATGGAAAATATGCTGGCCAGCGGAGAAACGGTAGCCGCTGTCTGAAATTTGGCCGTATCCGGAATTTTCGGGCGGCAGGATTGGAGATGTTTGTGAAAAAGTTTGTAGGTCGCGGCACGGAAATGAGTTTTCTGGAACAGTATTACGGTATGCCGGACAGCCGGATGGTGGTGGTCTACGGTAGTAAGGGTGTGGGAAAAACCAGACTGATTCAGGAATTCTGCAAGGGCAGAAAGGCATATTATTACCTTGCCAGGGCATGCTCCGGAAGGGAGCAGTGCTGCCAGTGGGGGGGCGAGCTGAGAGAAAAGGGCATTTCAGTGGCAAAATATCCGGACTATGAGGAGCTGCTGGCTGCTTCCGTCACAGAGAAGGAGACGGAAAAACAGGTGCTTGTTATTGATGAGTTTCAGCATATGCTGAAGGGAGATGCCGTTTTTTTTACAAAGCTGGCTGAATTTATGGAAAGCAGGTTGTCCGGCAGGCCGGTGATGATCATACTCTGTACCTCGGCATCAGGCTGGGTGGAAAACCATATGGTGGGGAAAATAGGAAGCCGTGCGTCGGTCATCGGCGGTTTCCTGAAGATGCGGGAACTGCGGTTTGCGGAGATGCGCAGGCTTTTTCCGCAGTATAAGTTTGAGGACTGTATGCGCATCTATGCGGTGCTTGGCGGGATTCCGGGGTATTGGATGAACTTTCAGCCGGAGCTGAGCGCCAGGGAGAATATTATCCGGAATATTCTTGCAAAGGAAAGCCGCCTATACGGAGAAATGGAAGTATATCTGGAGCAGGAACTTCGGGAGCCCGGAGTATACAACACCATTTTGACGGCTATGGCCAGGGACTGCAACAAATTGAATGATATATACAGGCATACGAATTTTTCCAGAGCCAAGATCAGCGTTTATCTGAAAAATCTGATGGAGCTTGACCTGGTGGAAAAGGTGTATTCTTATGACACGGATGGAAGAGCCAATACCCAGAAGGGAATCTACAGGATTGCCAATCCTTATGTGAGATTCTATTTTCGGTATCTGTTTCCGAACGAAAGTATGCTGCAGCTCCTTTCGCCGGAGAAATTTTATGACAGGAAGATAGCGGAGTCCTACGATCTGTATGTGGAGGAGGCATACCGCCGAATCTGCCGCGAGTACATGAGCAGGGAATACCGTTCCGTGGGAGAGTGGCTGGGAAAGACAGGGGTGATTGACATTGTGGCCTCTGACGGACAGGGGACGTTAGGCGTGGGCGCCTGCGTCTGGTCCAGGACTATGGAATATCGTGATTATGAATGGCTTTTGTTCTCCATGAAGAAAGCCCGTATTGCCAGCACCGATATCAGGCTATATTGTGAGAAGGGCTTTGACGATGCGCTGCGGCAGAAGGCGAAGGAGGGCAAAGTGAAGCTGCTTGGGATCAGGGAAAGTGAAGGGCGGTAGTTTTTTGGGAAAGAGTTTGTTTATTGCAGAGAAGCCAAGCGTTGCCAGAGAATTTGCAAACGCACTGAAAATAAAGACATCCTCAAGGGACGGTTACCTTGAATCCGAGACGGCCATCGTGACCTGGTGTGTTGGACACCTTGTCACCATGAGTTACCCTGAGGTATATGATGAAAAGTATAAGCGGTGGAGTTTTGACACGATTCCTTTTCTGCCGGAAAAATTCAGGTATGAAGTCATTGAAAGCTCCAGAAAACAGTATGGAATTGTCAGTTCCCTGATGAAGAGGTCTGATGTGTCAACAATCTATGTCTGTACCGACTCGGGACGGGAGGGAGAGTACATTTACAGGCTTGTGGAACAAATGTCCGGTGTCACCGGAAAGGAGCGCAGGCGTGTCTGGATCGACTCCCAGACGGAGGAAGAGATTTTAAGGGGAATCCGGGAGGCAAAGGATTTAAGCGAATATGATAATCTGAGCGACGCTGCATATCTGCGCGCTAAGGAAGACTATCTTATGGGCATCAATTTTTCACGTGTGCTGACCTTAAAATACGGGAGGACTGTAAAAGATTATCTGAAGCGGGACAGGGCCGTGATCTCCGTTGGCAGGGTCATGACCTGTGTTCTGGGAATTGTGGTGAACAGGGAGCGGGAGATACGTTCCTTTGTAAAGACACCTTTTTACAGAGTGCTGGGAAATTTCAGTCTGAAGGGAAAGAGCTTTTCGGGAGAGTGGAGAGCCGTGGAAGGCTCCCCTTTTTATATGTCGCCGAAGCTTTACAAGGAGAACGGATTTCGTGAGCGGGCTGATGCAGAACAGTTGATTGCCGGTCTGCAGGGGCAGAACACAGTTCCGGGCAGTGCGAAGGAACCGTCTCCGTGCACAGCGAAGGTGGAAAGCATTGAGCGGAAGAAGGAGAATAAGAACCCTCCCCTGCTGTATAATCTGGCGGAGCTCCAGAATGACTGTTCAAAATATTTTAAGATCAGTCCGGACCAGACACTGGGCATTGTGCAGGAACTGTACGAGAAAAAGCTGGTGACCTATCCGAGGACGGATGCCAGAGTTCTATCCACCGCTGTGGCAAAGGAAATACATAAGAATATCGGGGGCTTGAAAAATTACGGGCCGGTTTCTGTCTTCGCGGGAGAGATTCTTGGAAACGGCAGTTATAAGGGAATCGCTAAGACCAGGTACGTCAATGACAAACAGATTACGGATCACTATGCCATTATTCCAACGGGCCAGGGACTGGGTGCCTTAGGCGGGCTTGCGCCCCTGGCGGCTAAAGTGTATGAGTTAATTGTCCGTCGGTTCTTAAGCATCTTTTATCCGGCGGCAGTATACCGGAAATTTGCCCTGTGCGTCAGTGTGAAGGAGGAGAAATTCTTTGCAAACTTCAAGGTGCTGGCGGAGGAAGGCTATCAGAAGGTTGCCTATGTCTTCAGGAAGGAAGACAAAAGGGAAACTGCTTCGGGAAAAAAAGCAGGCCCGGCGGAAAACACAGAGGAAAGCGAAAATAAAAGCGGAGAAGAGCTCGGCGAGCCGGAGATAAAGTGTGATGAGGAGTTTACCGAGGTGCTCATGGCACTCAAAAAAGGAGAGAGCGTGAACCTGGAATCCTGCGAAATTAAGGAAGGTGAGACCTCGCCGCCCAAACGGTACACCTCCGGAAGTATTATTCTGACCATGGAGAATGCCGGACAGTTCATTGAGGACGAGGAACTCAGCGCACAGATAAAGGGAAGAGGCATCGGCACCAGCGCTACCCGGGCTGAAATATTGAAAAAGCTGGTAAATATCGAATACCTTGCTCTGAACAAAAAGAGTCAGATACTGACACCCACACTGATGGGCGAAATGATCTATGATGTGGTCGGCGGCTCCATCAAGGCGCTTCTGGATCCGGCACTGACGGCCAGCTGGGAGAAAGGCCTTACCCTGGTGGCGGAGGGGGAGATAACCTCCCGTGAGTACATGGATAAGCTGTCCGGCTTTGTGGGCAGACGGACAGAATATGTAAAACAGCTGAACAATCAAAGGCAGCTTTACGGGATGTTTGACGCGGCTGCGGCAAATTATAAGCAAAAAGAATAAAAAGGAGAGCGACGAGACATGAGCGGTGTAACGGTTGCAGATTTGTATGATTTAAAGGAGACGATGGCGGCGGAACTGTTCCGGGATGTGACCTACCCCTGGGAGGTACTGCCCAAAATACATGACTTTATTCTCGCACTGGGAAACAGCTTGTCCCAGGAAGTATTTGAGCGGAGAGGGGAGAATATCTGGATCGCAAAGAGCGCGAAGGTGGCGCCCACAGCCTGCCTGAACGGCCCTCTCATTGTGGATGAAGAGGCGGAAATCCGTCACTGCGCATATATACGCGGTAACGCCATCGTGGGAAAAGGAGCCGTGGTGGGTAATTCCACGGAGCTGAAAAATGTTGTGCTGTTCAATAAGGTACAGGTGCCTCATTACAATTATGTGGGAGACAGTGTGCTGGGCTATCGTTCTCACATGGGTGCAGGCTCAATCACCTCCAATGTGAAGAGCGACAAGACTTTGGTGGTTGTGAAAGGAAAAGACATCTGCATTGAGACGGGACTGAAAAAAATGGGGGCTATGCTGGGAGATAATGTGGAGGTAGGCTGCAACAGCGTACTGAATCCCGGAACAGTCATCGGCAGGGAGTCCAATATCTATCCAACCTCCATGGTACGGGGGGTAGTGCCCGCCCACAGCATTTACAAAACGCGGACGGAAATTGCGGAAAAAAGATAAAGAAGCCACCGATAAGGGTCATCCACAAGGGTGACTCTTTTTTTACTTAAAATAACTTAAACTTAGTTAAAATTTATAAAATAGTAAAATTAATTTGTGGATTTTATCCATTTAAAAATGTGCAGGTTTCCAATAAGATAGATATATGACACATTGGGGATAAATTTGGAGGGGTAAATTAAAAATGAATATTCTGTATGACGAAAATGCAAAAATTTTTAAGTTGGATACAGAACACACCAGTTATCTGATCGGGCTGGCGGACGAGGAGGGCTTTATCGGGCATGTCTACTACGGAAAGACCATCAGCGACAGCAACGCCGGGTATCTGATGCGGACAGGGGAGCCGCCCTTTGTCCCATCAGTAAATAACCGGGACAGAAGCTCTTTCTTCGATGCTTTTCCTATGGAATTTCCCGGCTGCAATACAGGGGATTACAGGGAGAGCGCGATAGAGGTGCTGGATGCCAAAGGGCACAATGCGGTTGAAATTGTATATAAAGCTCACAGAATTCTGAAGGGAAAGCCGGGTCTGCAAGGGCTGCCTGCCACCTTCGGCGTAGAGCAGGAGTGCATGACTCTGGAGATTGACGGGGTGGACAAAGTGCTGGGGCTGGAGGTGACGCTGCGGTACAGTATCTTTGCGGATGTGGATGTGATAGTCAGGAGTGTGTCGGTTAAAAATATATCTCAGGAGAGCTTTTTCCTTACCAGGCTTATGTCTGCCAGCGTTGACATGGATATGGACACGATCCAGGAGAATTACCGCCTGCTGACCCTTCATGGCTCCTGGGCCAGGGAACGTCACATGGAGTATAGAGAGATTGGCTGTGGGAAGACAAGCGTAAGCTCCACGAGAGGAGAATCTTCCCATCAGGAGCATCCCTTTATGGCGCTGGTGTCTGAGACGGCTACCCAGGAGAGCGGCAGTGTCTACGGCTTTCACTTTGTATATTCCGGTAATTTCATTGCCCAGGTGGAGAAGAACCAGTTTGAAAGCCTTCGGGTGCAGATGGGCATTCATCCGAAAAATTTCTGCTATCAGGTAAAGCCGGGAGAGATTTTTCAGGCGCCGGAGGTCATTCTGACCTACTCTGCGGAGGGGCTGGGGGGCATGAGCAGAACCCTTCATGACCTGTACCGGAACCATTTGATCAGAAGCCCCTACAAGGATAAAAAGCGTCCCATTCTAATCAATAACTGGGAGGCGACATATTTTAATTTCAACACGGAAAAGCTGCTGGACATTGCAAGAGAAGCAAAGAAGGCAGGCATTGAAATGCTGGTTATGGATGACGGATGGTTCGGATGCCGGAATGATGACAATACCAGCCTTGGTGACTGGAAGGTCAATGAAAAGAAACTGCAGGGAGGACTGAAACACCTGGTGGATGAGGTGAACAGAATAGGTCTGAAATTCGGCATCTGGTTTGAGCCGGAGATGATTTCACCGGACTCCGATCTGTACCGCGCTCATCCGGACTGGGCAATCGACATTCCGGACCGCACTCCCTGCCGCTCCAGAAATCAGTACGTCCTGGATCTGACCAGGCGTGAGGTGCTGGAGTATGTATACAATTCGGTGGCAGAGGTGCTGCACAGCGCAAACATAGAGTATGTGAAGTGGGATATGAACCGCCAGCTCACTGATCTGGGCAGTCTGTACCTTGGCCGTGATAATCAGGGGGAACTCAGTCACCGCTATGTGCTCGCGGTATATGAGCTGCAGGAGCGGCTCACAAAAGAATTTCCGAATCTGCTTCTGGAGAACTGCTCCGGCGGCGGGGCGAGATTTGACCCGGGCATGCTTTACTACAGCCCGCAAATCTGGTGTTCTGACGATACGGATGCCATCGAGCGGCTTGTCATTCAGGAGGGAACGGCACTGATCTATCCTCTTTCCACCATGGGCGCCCATGTGTCGGACTGCCCCAACCATACGGTGGGAAGGAACACGCCCTTTTCTACCAGAGGAAACGTTGCCCTGGCCGGCACCTTCGGCTATGAATTGGATATCACAAAAATTTCGGAGGAGGACAGGGCGCAGATCCCGGAGCAGGTAGCCCTGTACCACAAGTACAACGATCTGGTGAGAGGAGGCGATTATTATCGCATTGCCTCCTACAGGCAGAATCATTTCTTTGACTGCTATGGGGTGGTGTCAAAGGACAAGAAGGAGGCACTGGTCACCTTTGTACAGGTGCTGAGGCGTCCAAATTATCACAGCAGGATGATAAAGCTGGCGGGACTGAATCCCGGACTGAAGTACAGGAACGAGGAGACCGGCGAGGTATACCGGGGAGATACCCTGATGAATGCCGGAATCCCTGTACAGGAAATGTGGGGAGACTTTCAGTCGAAGCTGATTCATCTTGTGGCGGAAGGGGAGTAGCTTATGGCGAAAGCGGTAAAACTGGCAGATATTGCGAAGAAGGTGGGAGTCAGCACAGTGACTGTCTCCAAGGCGCTTTCCGGTCAAAAGGGTGTCAGCGAGGAGATGCGTGAGAAGATAAAGGCGCTGGCCGATGAGATGGGGTATCGGCCGCCCTCTGCGGCCAGGCGGGCAATCAGCAGGGCACGGAGCTACAATATCGGTGTACTGATAGAGGAGGAATATCTGGATAAATATGAATCCTTCTACTGGAAGATATATCAGCAGGTTTCCATCTGTGCACTGAACTGCGAATGCTTTGCTATGATGGAGATGGTGAGCAGCCGTATGGAGGAGCAGCTGGAAGTGCCGAAGGTAATCAGGGAGCAGAAGGTTCACGGCATCATTGTCATCGGCAGGATGCCCGGCAGGTATCTGAAGCTTCTGAAGGAAAACAAATCCGTTCCTGTGGTCTACATAGATTTTACGGATGATGATCCGGCCACGGACGCGGTGGTCTCCGACAGTTATTACGGAGCCTATCATCTGGTTAATTATCTCATTGAACAGGGACATACCAGAATTGCGTACGTGGGAACTCTGCTTGCAACCAGTTCTATCACGGACAGGTATTTCGGCTATGCGAAGGCTCTGCTGGAGCACGGAATCCCTCTCAGAGAAGACTGGCAGCTGGATGACAGGCATGTGTCCAGCGGGTCTATCCAGGAGGAGTTGATGCTGATTCCGGAGGAAATGCCTACCGCTTTTTTCTGCAACTGTGACCTGACGGCGGGAAAACTGATTCAGAAGCTGCACCGTGACGGTTATCGTGTGCCGGAGGATATTTCCGTGGTGGGCTTTGACAACTATATTTATCCGGGAATATGCGATGTGGGAATCACGACCTATGAGGTAGACCAGGCGGAGATGGCATCCAAAGCGGTAAAAATTCTGGTAAAACGGATGGAAAACGAGACAGACAGCCACAGAACTCATATGGTGGAAGGCCGTATTGTGGTGAAAGAGAGTGTGAGAAGCAGATGAGACAGACAAGGCATGTGGGAAGCTTTTTACGGGAAACGGAAAAAAGCGGCAGAATAGTCTGCGGCCGGAGACGGCTGGCGGCTGCTGTGCTGTGGCTGGCATTGTGCCTGACAGGCTGCGGCGGAGCGGCTGGCGGCTCTGAGGCAGGCGGAGACTTAAGTGAAGGCAGCCTCGGAGCGGGCGGCTCCGAAGAGTCAACGCAGAGCAGCCAGGCCGGGGTGTCTGATGTGGAATTGACACCGCCTACTTCCTTCCTGGGAGAAGGGGACATGGAGCTGGCAGACATGTGGCCGAGCTGTGATGACAGGGCTCTTGGGGCGGTGATGCGTAAGGCGGAGGCGGGAGAGCCGGTGAGCATTGTCTGTATCGGCGGCTCTATCACTCAGGGGACTATATCGAGCGGCGCAAAAGACAGTGAACTCCTGAAAAGTGGCGAAATCCCTTCAAAAAGGGCATATGCGGATATCTTTTTCCGGTGGTGGCAGGAGAGATTTCCTGACACCGAATTTAATTTTGTAAATGCGGGCATCGGCGGAACTGACTCTTATCTGGGCGTACACCGTCTGGAGCAGGATGTGCTGAAACATGAACCGGACCTGGTGCTGGTGGAATTCTCCGTCAATGATGGAAACGATAATTTTCATAAGATTACTTATGACAATCTGATCTATAATCTGTTGAATGATGACAGCGCACCTGCGGTGATGCTCCTGTTCATGGCCCAGACAAACGGTGCATCCTCTCAGGGGAACCATGTTCTGGTAGGGTTTCATTACAGCATTCCCATGGTGAGCTATGCGAATGTGATGTCGGATATGATGGAGACGGGACGTTTCTCAGCGAAGGAGATGTCGGGGGACGAAGTCCATCCTTCCGCTCTCGGACATGCGGTGACAGGAGAAATTCTGTGGAATTACTTAAACAGCGTGTATGAAGTCAGGAGTGATTTGGGCGAACCGGATACAGAAGCCGTGTCTGTACTGACAAAGAAAGCCTACGGGAATGCCCGTATTCTGGACAGCGATGACATTGTGCCGGAGGAGTTGGGCGATTTTACTGAAAATCAGGTTTGCTGGGAGTTCCCCAATGGCTGGAGCTGCGACGGGGAGGGTGGTATCGTATTTACCGCTTCCTTCAGCAGACTGGGTATTCTCTACTACGCCACTACGGATGGAACCTGCGGACGGTTTGAGGTGCTGGTGGACGGCGAGCATGTGCAGACAATAAACGCCGACTTTTCGGGGGGCTGGGGAAACGCCATCATGACATCTGAGGTTTATGCTTCCGGCGAGGAAGCGGTTCACAGGGTGGAAATCCGTCGGGAAGCGGATTCCACAGGCAATAAATTTCATCTGCTGGGTCTGATGACAAGCGGAAGCGGCGCAAATTAGGTCTAAAATTTGTCAAAATTAAAATTTAGCTAAAATTAATAGTACTAAAG